>CAZRHZ010000007.1:0-22006 GCA_964599995.1 uncultured Anaerolinea sp.
TCGGGGGTATCCCCGGTCATGCTGGCGCGGCGGGTGAAGCTGATCTGTGAGGCGGGCACGAAACCACGCAGGCCGCCAACGGGCACGATCAAGCCGCCCTTGTTGTAGCCGATCACTGAACTGTGATAAGAATCCTTCTTGGCGATCATGGTCTCAACGATCTGCCAGCCTTCTTCTTCTCGCGCACGCATGTAAGAAAGCACAAGGTTGCCGTTGGAATCTTCCGGATTTACAACAAAAACCGGAATTTCCTGACCCAGTTTGAGGTTGGCTAATTCATCCGTGGGGATCAGCTCATATTCTTTACCACTAATCACACCCTCAGATTTCGTGCCAACGCTGACAAGAATCTGTCCGGGGGTCATGCTGGCAATCACGCCTTGTCGGATTTCGCCTTGAGTGGGGAAATCAATGGCTAATCCTTCCGCTTCCAGAAGAGAAGCCATATTGTTTTCAGCTGAATTGTTCTCGGGATTTTCCCCATTCTCGAGTTGGGCATCATTAAGGTCCATACGATCTGTGTACTCCGATGGATGAGATTAGCCCATTAAATAAATTCTCTATTGGCAACCGTTAAATTGCCATGGGCTTGTATAGGTTTTTTATTATACATCATTTATTGCAGTTTTGCTGATATTTTAACCAGTAAACATGCAACTAATTTAATGCCGTTTTCGCTTCTTCTTTTGACTCGTTTCTTTGGTTTCAACGGGTTCTGTCACTTTTTCAGCGCTCTGGAGGACAGGTTTTTCCGCTGAACTGCCGGCTCTTTTCGGTTGGAAGCGGAACATGCGGCTGATCACCCCTGCGCGGATGTCACTGAGAAGGTTTTTGAACATTTCAGCAGCCTGGCTTTTGTACTGCACCAGCGGGTCTCGCTGGGCGAAGGCTTCCAGACCGATGGAAACCCGCAGCGCATCCACGCGGGTCAGATACTCCACCCACAATTCCGAGATCACACTGACCAGGATGTGCCTGTAGATATCGTTTTGAACTCGAGTGCCCAGTGTGACCGTCAGAAGCTCCTTCTGCTCATCAGTCAATTCATCAGTCTGTCTTTCAGCGATCGCGTCGAATCCCTCGTCACCTAGTTCAGTGCGCAGGCTTTGCTTGACGCGCCCCTCAAGTTGCTGCAGCGGAACCCCCGCCAGCCTGAAGCGATCGTACTCGATCTTGCCCCACACAATCTCCAACTTTCTACGGGTTTCTTCCAAATGAGCCAGAATTTGCTTTGTGATCTCTTGAACAGGTGTGTCTTGAACAAGACGAGCCGCCAGGAAAGTGTAATTGAATAGATTGACCTTGCGCATGACACGCTGATGGGTACGAGGATCAATAACCAGTCTGTTGCCGGTGGACATCAGCACCAGCAGGTCAGCCATCTTGTCTTCATCGCTTGCCTCAGGATCGAGCTTGGTAAACAAGGTATCGATATTCTGGTTGATCGGCCCTTCAGAACTAAGCAAGCCTTCCTTACGGTGATCCAGGTGGTTTTCGACCGCTTGTAGGATGCCATTTGCGATCTCATCCCAATCAAGATCGGAAAGTTGATTTGCTTTCATCTCAAGGCTGTCAGTCAAACGCCTTTCGATGGTTCTGATCGTGCTGGTCACTGCCAGGATTTTGAGTGTATTGGTCACCTGCTCGCCAAGTTGATCCTTCACATCCCGTTCACCAGAGGGTAGACGTCGTAAAACTTCTGGCGGCAAGCGCAGTGGCGTATGCACCAGCCCGGTAATTTCTTCCAGGATTTCCTGAGGACGGCGGGGTTGAACCTCCTCTTCTTCAGAACTCGAATCCAGACCGTCGAAGTAGTTGTCGAGAGCCTCCAGGCGTTCCGAGCGGAACTGCTCCACGGTGATCTCGGTTTTGTCGAGCAAAGCTTGCGTCGTATTCAGGAAATGCTCTCTCTCAAGATCCAGAGCTTCGGTGGCCAGCTTAAGCAGAGTGTCCTTGACCTCGTCCTTGTTGGAAAGATCGTTGATCCTATTCAACGCTTCTTCGATGACCAGTTTCAGCATGAAGGAGGGCGCTTTGATACCCTCCTGTTCAAAAGCCATGGAAGGCTGCACTTCATCCAGATAAGCCAGCAGTTTCCACGGTCCCTCTTCATCTTTTAAAGCTTGGGGGATGCGGGTCTGTAGTTCTGTGCGCAGCAGGTCGATCACGTCGTCGTGCAGGTCGCTTTTCTCGAACGCGCGGTTGCGCTCGTCGTAGATGCGTTTGCGCTGCGCGTTGAGCACATCGTCATATTCAAGTAAATGTTTGCGGACGTCAAAGTTGTTACCTTCGACCCTCTCCTGCGCCTGTTCCACCATGCGGCCCAGCAGCCCGCTTTCGATCGGCAGGCTTGGATCCACACGCAGCCTTCCCATGAGGGCTTCCATCTGTACACCACCAAACAAACGCATCAACTCGTCTTCGAGGGAAAGGTAGAAGCGCGACGAACCGGGGTCGCCCTGGCGGGCAGCCCGTCCGCGTAACTGGTTGTCGATGCGGCGGGCTTCGTGGCGTTCAGAGCCGATCACATGCAATCCGCCCAGTTCGCGCACTTTCTTCATATCGTCAAAATAAGCTACGAAAGTATTGATGGATTCTTCGTAGATGCCCATCTGCTCGATGGTGATGTTTTTGAGCAGTCCCAATCTGGCCTCGTTGGTGAGGTCCCAGGGTTCGGAGTTGCCGTTCTTTTCGAGCACGCGGTTGACGTCGGCCAGGATCTCTTCTGGAAGATCACCTCCCAGTTTAATGTCCACTCCACGACCGGCCATGTTGGTGGCGATGGTTACAGACCCAAAAGCTCCCGCCTTCGCAATGATCTGCGATTCTTCATCATGTTTGCGGGCGTTAAGCACCTTGTGCGGGACGCCTCCTTGCAGGATGGCGGTGATTCGGCTGGCATGTTCCTCGCCCAGATCAAGGATTTGCAGCAATCTGTTCAGATTCTCCGGGTCATCCGGGTTGGTCGAAACCAATCCCGCCTGTCTGGCAATCGGCCGCATCTCGGCGATATTCAGTTCGTTCAACGGCTTGTTCAGGAATTGAAGTTCATTGATCTCCATTTCAGGAGATTTGTTGTTCTTTTCAACCCAAGCGTCACGAATGATGAGGGTTTGTGCGAGCCTGCGCAGGCTGTCTGCCCCCAGGCGCAGCGAAAGTCTTTCAGAGTGTTCCACCGAAGTGGTACCCACCAGTTGGGGTCTTCCGAGCGCATAGAAGTGCATGATCTCGCGCGCAATGGCGCGCAGCTTGCCTTCCTCGCTGCGATACACCATGTCGGGAAAATCCTGCCTGCGCCAGAAAACGGGTTTCTTTTCTGCATCGTCGCGTTTGGCGTAGTAGTGCAGGCTGTATTTTTGTTTATCCTTGGTTTCCACCAGGGTCAGGGGCGAATTCTGTTTGGCGGCCACATACTCCAGGTTCATCGGGATGGGCAGCACATCCAACTTGTAGATCTTGTGGAATTCTTCAGCCTCGGTGAGCGCCGTACCCGTCATGCCCGCCAGTTTCTCGTACATGCGGAAGTAATTCTGTATGGTGATGGTGGCAAAGGTCACGTTCTCGGGTTCAATGCGCACGCCTTCCTTGGCTTCCACGGCCTGATGAAGACCTTCAGACCAGCGGCGGCCAGGCATCAAACGCCCGGTGAATTCGTCCACAATGACCACCTTGCCGCTTTGCACGATGTAATCCTTGTTCTTGCGATACAGGTGCTGCGCGCGCAGCGCTTGCTCCAGGAATCCCAGCCAACGGGCCTGATCGGGAGTGATATCCTCCGGCCGGTCAGGGTTTTTCAAGGTCTCACCAAGAAGTTCTTCAACGTGTGCCTCACCGATCTCCGTCAGCGACACCTGGTGATCTTTTTCATTAACCTCGTAATCTTCGGGGTTTAACGCGCGCACGATCTGTGACATTCTCACATAGCCAGCCGTGTCGTCAGAGGCCGGACCAGAGATGATGAGCGGAGTTCGCGCTTCATCGATCAGGATGTTATCCACCTCGTCCACGATGGCAAAATAATGGCCGCGCTGTACGCGCTCAGCCAGTGACATGGTCAGGTTATCGCGCAAATAGTCAAAACCGAACTCGCTGTTGGTGCCGTAAACGATATCCGCTTTGTAGGCTTCCTTGCGATTGACCAACACGAGCTGATCCAGGTCTTCGCGGGCATTCGTCTTTTCCAGGTCGACCAGAAAGGCTTTTTGCCCATTTTCGGTGCGTGAGGCCATCTGCAGCACACCTACACTTAATCCCAATGATTGATAGACTGGAGCCATCCAGCGTGCGTCGCGACGCGCCAGATAGTCGTTAACGGTCACCAGATGCACCCCCTTGCCAGTCAAGGCGTTGAGATAGACCGGCAGCGTGGCTACCAGCGTTTTACCCTCGCCGGTGCGCATCTCGGCGATACGTCCTCTGTGCAGGGTCAACCCGCCGATCATCTGAATGTCGTAATGGCGCAAGCCGATGGTGCGCTTGCTGGCTTCGCGTACGACTGCGAAGGCTTCAGGTGCAAGATCGTCCAGGGTTTCACCGTCCTTCAGACGATCCTTGAATTCAGCTGTCTTGGCTTTTAAGGCTTCTGCGCTTAAGGATTCGTATTCCTCTTCATAGGAATTGACTCCATCCACGATGAGCGAAAGTTTATCTACTTCGCGTTTATGCGGATCACCCCCAAAAACGCTGACTAGTTTGTTTAAGACCATAATCACCTCTTTTATCAAGAGGTGATTATAGCATAGCGTTTTTCAGTCTTCGGCTTATCCGCCAAATGAACCGGAGAGTTGACCAATAATATCTGAAAACCAACCGATCAGCGTCGTACCCAATATCAAACCAATCACACCCATCACGCATGAGATCGCGAGGCCGATGATAAAGCTGGCCACAAAATTATTACCCCACACTGCAAACGCTCTGGTGAAAAAGTTTGGGGAAAGCATCTTGATATTCGGCAGTCCGGCTGTCTGACGCGTTGCCACCTGCATTTCTAACTGCTGTACGCGGGCGACCAAATTTGCAATGTCCTGATCGGTATACATGAGTCCTCCTGAAGGTATGGTTTGTACTACTCTACTCTTTTGGCTTTCTGTTCTTCCAAGTTTGGTTTATTCTTAAATTTCAAGTTATTGATTTCAAAGAGAAATTCAAAGCAAGCGATTTGAATTATTGGATGGGCGACTACCAGAACAGTTCTGTCTTTATGAAACTGGGTTTTTATGAGTACGGCCCATTATCAATAGACTGTAACACAAAGATAAGAAGAATTCTAGGCAGTATCTATTCTTGAACGGTTTCACTTTTGGCAATCGTGTAAACAGTTAACAGACAACCTTGTGGAGGGGTGTAGAGAAGGCCAGTAAAAATGATGGTTTCCTCGCCAATTTCGTTTCCTTCCTGATCTATGATTTTCCACCCTTCGGTTGAGGTTAAAATCGAATTTACGAGATCTCCTTCATGCAAAAGGATCGCGATTTCTCCCGTGTTATCGTTGATCAGTAATTCACAATTTCCCATGGCGCACTGGGGTTCTTGTGTAATGTCTTGGATCATCGCCTTGATTGAAACAAATTGCTTTTCATTTGCCAGTTGAGCACAATTGGTTGAAAGATCTGGCTTTGAGGGGGAACCAAGGTTAATCTCTTCTAAAAGATAACCTATTTCCACAGTTTGAGGAATGAGAACTTCTGGAGCCATCATGGATGTTATTTTTTCCACGCGTAATGCGCATTGTAGATTCTCGTTTTCCGGTTGATATTCCACATGTCCGATAATCGAGACGGAAAACCCATGGTAGATCAATTGCCCGTCCTCGGCTCTTATGATCAGATCGCGATTGGCAAAGAATTCAGGCAAAGGGTCCATGGTATTTGGGCCTTCACCAACCTTCATCAAGACTGTGAGAATGTTTTTATCTGTGGATAAATATTGAGCCAGATTCATACCTTTCCAACCCTCATAACCAAGAATTCTGTAATCCGGCAGAAATATTTTTCCTTCAACCTCGACTGGGTTCTCGCTTTCTCCCAATTGATCGCAGTTGGTTAGAATGTCAGAGATACCCACCAACTCCGGTTCAGGGGTCGCGGTTGGTTCTGGTACAAAGGTCAAGGTGGGAGAGATTGTTGCTGAAGGAGAAACAAAAGTTGATGAAGTACTTACACAACCAGTAAGTAAGATCATGATTGCTAAACAAAGGATTACTTTCGTCATGGAATCACCTTATGCGTTTCGTAAAAAATAAGTTTTGAATCGAGAAGCAACAAATAGGTAAAACCATTATTAAGAAAAGGCATAGGAGCAATTTTTATGATTGTAGCATTTTCAAAACTCATTTACTACAAAAACAATCTGGCAAGCAGAATATATTCTTGGATATGAAAAACCAGCCTAGCAAAAAAACTAGCAGGGCTGGTAGTAATTCATAATTGGGCAATGGACTAATGATGGTGGTTTACAGATGAATGGATTTTCCGAGCGCACCTTCTGCTGCTTCCATGATGACTTCGCTGAGGGTCGGATGTGCATGAATGTTCAAGCTGATCGACTCGATATCCAGATGGTTTCTCTGAGCCAGGGTCAATTCCGGCAGAAGTTCAGAAACTTCGGGGCCGATCATGTGCGCCCCCAGGATTTGGCGGCTGTTTTCGTCCACGATGATCTTGGCGAACCCGGAATAATCTCCCAAACCAAGCGCTTTTCCCGCTGCCTGAAAGGGGAATTTGCCGACTTGGATGTTTTTCCCCTGCTCGCGAGCCTGGGCTTCGGTCAAACCAAAAGAGGCAACCTGTGGGTGACTGTAGGTAGCCCTGGGGATCATCACATAATCGATTTCCTCGATCTCCATCCCTGCTATGGCTTCTGCACAGACCACTCCCTGGCGGGAGGCCGCGTGCGCCAGCAGCAGCTTGCCCGTGACGTCTCCGATGGCATACACACCAGGCAGATTGGTGGACATGTCGTCATTCACCGGGATGAACTTACGTTCAGTCAGCTCCACACCGATCCCCTCAAGACCGAGGTTGGCGGTGTTGGGTTTGAATCCTGTGGCGACCAGCGCCTGCTCGGCTTCCAGCACCTGCGCGCCTTCCGCCCCTTCAACGGTCACTTTAACCCCGGTTGGCGTGGCTTCCACCGCTTTGACGCGCGTTTCGGTCATAATCTTGATGCCGCGTTTATTGAAGGCTTTGGTCAATTCCGCGCTGACTTCTGCGTCTTCCAGTGGCGCGATGCTGGGCATCATCTCCACCAGGGTCACCTGGCTGCCGTAGCTGCTCCAAACAGTGGCAAACTCCAGGCCAATGGCTCCAGCGCCGATGATGACCACGGAAGCGGGCAGTTTTTCCTGCAGGATGGCTTCCTTATAGGTTAGCACCTTTTCGCCATCAACAGAAATGCCCGGAAAGACGGCCGGAAAAGCCCCTGTGGCAATGATCATGTTCTTACAAGCCAGTTCATGGATCGTTCCGCCCGATTCCTGAACCACCACCTGTTTTGGAGTGGCAATCCTGGCGGTACCCATAAAGACCTGGATGTTGTTCTTCTTCATCAAAAAACCAACCCCGCGCGTCAGCCGATCTGAAACCTGCCGGCTGCGTTTGACCGCGGCGGAATAATCCAGGGTCAGATTTTCAAACGAGAACCCGAATTCCTTGCCGCGTTCTCTTAACGTGTGAGCCACCTCTGCATTTTTCAACAGCGCTTTGGATGGAACACAGCCCACGTTCAGGCAGACACCGCCCATCCACTGCTTGTCCACGATCGCGGTTTTCATTCCCAACTGCGAACAGCGGATGGCAGCCACGTATCCGCCTGGACCCGCGCCAATCACGACCACATCGAATTGTTCCATGCGTTCCTCCGGTTATTGGATTCGATTTTGATTATATTGCAAAAATGGATAAAATCAGTTTAGTTCAGCCGCGTTGAAAGGCAGTCCCCATGAGAGAACCCAACCTGCATGAAGTCAAGATCACAGATGGATTTTGGAAGCAAAGGGAGGAGCTCAACACACGAACGGCAATTTTTTACCAATGGGAACAACTGGAAGCCACGCGCTGCATTGACAACTTCCGCATCGCGGCAGGCCTCAAACAGGGTTTTCGCGAAGGATACTTCTTCGCGGATAGCGACGCCTACAAATGGTTGGACGCTGCCTGCCGCCTGTTGCCTTGTTTTCCTGACGCCCGGCTTAAAAAACTCGTCGATGATTTCATCGCGCTGCTTGAAAGAGCACAACAGCCTGATGGCTACCTCTTCACTTACAACCAGATCCATTTTCCAGGCCAGCGTTGGAACAATCTGCAGATTGAGCACGAACTGTACTGCCTGGGTCACCTGATCGAGGCCGCCATCTCGCACTTCGAGGCCACTTCCGAGACACGTCTACTGAACGTAGCCAAAAAAGCCGCGGATCTGCTGATCCGCGAGATGGGCGAGGCCGCACCTGATTTTACCTGCGGCCACGAGGAAATCGAGCTGGCGCTGATCAAATTATGGCGACTTACTGGCCGCCTTGAATACCTCGCGCTGGCCAAAGCCTTCATTGTGCGGCGCGGAACGATCAAGCGTTTCCCGCTCAAAATGCTACGCCAATCGCTCAGTTCGACCCAGCGCATAAACAAGATCGCCCGCGACCGCGCGGAATGGCTGAAAACACATCCCGAATCTTCCGTTTTTTCACTCCCAGCCCACAACAAGCACAAGCAGCCGTTCCTGGCCGGGCTGCGCTTCGCCATCAGCGGATTGAGCGGCAAGTACAACCAACAGGATAAACCGGTCATTGAGCAGCGTAAGGCGGAAGGGCATTCCGTGCGTTTCACGTACCTGAAGACCGCTGAAGCCATGCTGCTGCAAGTCACACCTGAAGAACACCGCATCAAACTCTTGCGCGAAATATGGCAGCAGATGGTTTCAAGGCGCATGTACGTCACCGGCGGCATCGGTTCTTTACCCATTTTGGAAGGCTTTGGACGGGATTTTGAACTCGACCCCGAGGTGGCCTACGCCGAGACCTGCGCGGCATTAGGCTGCATGTTGTGGAATCACGAGATGGCCAACCTGACCGGTGAAGCGCGTTTTGAAGACCTCTATGAGTGGCAGTTATACAACGCCGCTTCGGTGGGCATCGGCCTGGACGGCTGCTCCTACTTCTATAATAATCCGCTGGTCAGCCGCGGCCAAGCCAGCCGCGCCGGCTGGTACAGCATTCCCTGCTGCCCCTCGAACCTCTCGCGCGTTTGGGCAAGCATGGGCAAGAATATCTGCAGCTACTCCGATGCTGATATTCGGGTGAATCAATACATCTCCAGTGAGGTAACGCTTGGGCTGAACCAGCCGATAAAATTGTGCCTGCACTCCGAACTGCCCTGGGGAAACCGGGTTCAATTAAGATTTCAGATGAAAGAAGCTTTTTCGACCACCCTGTGTTTACGCCTGCCCGCCTGGACGGATGGATTTACGCTGACACTCAATGGAAAAAAGGTGGAGGCGAAAATCTCCGATCCACTGCCCAAAATGGATGCGGCCAACGGACTGGATTTTAACACTGCCAGATGGATCAAGGTTCCAAGTATTTTTAAGCCAGATGACGAGCTTGAGATCCATTTCAACATGCCCATCCGTGTTTTACGGCAGGATAAACGGGTGCAGGGCTGCGGTGGGCAGGCCGCCATCGCGCGTGGACCGGTGGTCTACTGCCTCGAAAGCCTGGATCATTCCGTGGATATTTTCCACGTCGAATTGCGACCAGAAAGTCTGGTTGCGGAATTTGATAAGAACTTGATGGGTGGAACCTGGACGATCCGTGGAACCTCAAGTAGCGGGCTGCCCCTGACCTTCATCCCCTACATGCTGTGGGGCAACCGTGGTAAGGGCGGCATGACCGTTTTCGTGCGCTGATTCCAAACCAGGCAATTTCAGATTGATCCATAAAAGGACCGCCAACAGCAGGATCAGCATATATTTGTTGTTCAATAAAATCAGCGGCTCGGGATTCAGAGCAAAAGAGCGGTTGAGGATCAGCGTGATGCCCATCACCACCACGAGTTGAACGTAATCCCAAAAGTTCGAGGAACGCACGATCTTGACGATCAGCATGGCTGCCAACGTCAGGGTCACAGGTGCCAGCAGCACGGACTTGTAATCGTGGCTGATGGGGGGCAGCACGTCCATCAGGGGCAGGCAGGCCATGCTCAACAGCACAAAATTCAACTGTGAAATTTTCACCTTGAGCAATGAATAAGCAGAACTCGCCCAGACGAACACGGGGATCACACTGAACAGGTTGCGCAGTAAGGTGAGGTTACCAGACGTAGATTGGTAAATCCACGACAGGTAGGTGGCAAAGGAGAAGCCGGAGTGGTTGCCCACCCAGGGGAATCCGGTGGACACGCTGTGGCTGATGATCCTTAAAAAGGTCAGGGCGTTGTACCAACCCATCGAGAACAGGAAAACCACGTTTACAGCCAGGGTTGGCAGGATCATTTTTTTTCCATTTTTGGCGAGCACCACAATGAAGAGCGCGGCCGGATAGATCTTTAAATGCGTGGCGATGGAGAGCAGAATCACCTGTGCCCACAGGCTGCCAGGTTTCTTGAGCAGCAGGTACACGGCAAGCAGGGAGCAGAACAAAGCCGTGATGTCATAGTTTCCACGCTCGATACTGAACAGGAAGGGATAGCCCGTAAAAGTAAGCGCAGCAAACACCCCAAACAGGCAGAATGCGATCAAAGAATTGCTGGATGGATCCAATTCAGTCAATGGAAGCACATGGTCCTTGATCATCAGCGTGGTAAGCGCCAGGCTGGCAAACATGGCGGCAAAAAGCAGCACCGCATGGATCAGATAGGCCGTATCTTCGCTGAATAACTGAAACGGAAAATAGAGCAGGTTGACCAACGGAGGATACTGCGTCAGAAAGGTGCCATCCTCGTACTGCTCATACGGACGGCCCTCAAGGATCAGCAGCTTGGGCGGTCGGTACAACCCGGTGCGAAAATCGTCGCCCACCGTCGGCATGGATGGAATGATCTTGGGAGAAACGAAAGTGGAAGACTCGATATCAATGCTCGAATAGACGTTATTGATGAAAAGCGTGGCAGTCGCACCGATACCAATGATCGCAAGACAGACCGTGACGCGTTTGGCTGCCGGTATCCGCAGATGGGTGTCAATAGGTTTCTCGTGCTTCTGGCCATTTTTCACCCTTTGGAGAAGCCAGAATAAACCAATAAAAAGCAGACTAAAGGACAGAAATCCGCCTGCAAGTAGCGTAATCTTCAACGCCCAGTGAATTTCACTAAAGGTTTTGCCATCGAAAAGCAAAGGAGCCAATGACTCTTTGACCACCCAGAGAGTGGCAGCCCCACACATCAACGGCAGGAAAACGCTCCATTTTTGGATTTGCTGTTCTAGCCATTTAAAGAATGATTTATACTTTTCTTGGGTCATGGGATGTGCCCTCTGGAGCCATGAAGCGCTGGAGTTTCACGCGATATTTTTAGTTATTATAAATCAATCCCTTTTCAAGAGTAACGCGCTCAAAAGGGACAAGGGACGGAATCTGGAGCAAGAACTTGAAACCGAAAAACACGCCAAAACGGACTTCCAAGCACTCAAGGTTAATAATCTGAATACAGCATCTCGCAGATGACCCACAAATCCGTTTGCTCGTAATGATCGTTCTGCTCGCAGTGGGGTTCCTCACACTCTTCCCCGTCAACAACGTGATCTCACAAGTGGACCTGTAGTTCTGATTCCACAAGGGCCATGAGACCTTTCCATATTTCACTCTGATCAATAATTGTTGCGAGAGGTGAGTCTGTGTTAGTTAGATTGGTTCCATATAAATTTAAACAATTGGTCGTTATCATCAATCGACTATTATTGAGTTTGTTATAGAATAAGATAGTATCGAACTATCGATCTCGATTTGATTTGAATAGGAACGATTAACCCGTAAGGATGCTGTGATTAAAAAGCTTAAAGAGATTTATTGCGACAAGCAAAAGATCACACGGATGTTATTACTTTCCATCTTTTTGATTGTTCTAACCTTCTTCTGTGTCCGTGTTTTCCAATTTACTCGCGATTCCCTACAAAGGGATTTTTCGGCATATTACACCGCAGGAGCATCTCTAAACCACGGTCTTTCTCCTTACGTCAATAATTACCAGGCAAATCCTCCGATCTGGGACGGGGTGAACAATTACAAGAACAGTCGTTTCCTTTACCCACCACTCGTAGCGAACTTTTTCCAGCCACTTGCCTTAATGCCTTACCAGACAGCCAAGGTTGTTTGGACAATCATCAATCTGGCTGCAATCTTTTTTTCGGTCCTCTGCGTTGTAAAAATGCTTGTGAAAGATAAATCACAAAGAGTTAACCTCTTTTTGCTTTCAGCAATTGGCGTGTGTCTGTTTTTCCCGGTTATTACCTATTTTGAGCGTGGTCAGATCGATGGTATCACTCTTTTTTTTCTAATTAGGGGAATCCAATATTTAAGTGAAGGCAAATCATTCAGAAGTGGTTTCTTTTTGGCCTTCCCAATGTTGATCAAGATCAACATCATTATTATTCTGCCCATTTTTATGATCAAGAAATATCGCAAAGCTATCCCATCGTTGTTAATAATGTTCGGGTTATTCCTTCTTTTAACCGTTTCACTAAACAAATGGGGGCTGGTAAAAGATTATGTAACTTCAGATTTCTCACGGATTTTAAAATACAAACAATATGGAGTTACGGAAAATATCATTCCTTCTGAAGAATTGATTGCTGTTAATGGGGGTTATCCATTAACTAACCCTCACATTCAGGGGGTGGGATATATGAAGGAATATTTTAAGTTTGCCGCCAATGGCTCACTGACACGCACGATATTAGCGCAAGAATTTGATCAACGCCTGGTTGATTTATTACCTTTTTCGCTTGAATTAGCCGTCTGTTTTTTACTTTATCTGTTTTCTTTTTGTTTGTGTGCGATACTGATATTCACCACGAATTGTATGCAACACACGTTTTCAGAATTATTGTTGTGGGGTCTAGTCTTGACCATCATACTGTTAATTTCACCTCTCACGTGGGTGATGAATCTGGTTTGGCTTGTTATTTTACTGCCCATTTTCTTTACACAGGCGGAGTTACTTCTACGTTTCTATAGAAAGAAACAAATTTTTAGTGTCGGAATTACAAGTATCGTGATCGGGTTGATTGGATTACTTCTCATCGCGTTCGACGATACTATAGTCAGCACAAATTCCATTACAATCGCAAGGTTAATGGCGAACAAGTACCCATTAGGAGAATTATTGGTAAGCTGTTGGCTAATAATTTCAATAGTTTTCTATCGATCCTTATATGGTCCGTTGGTTGATTTTCACAAAGATGAAAATAACGAACAATCCCTATCGTCAAACAAGAATTAATCTTAAAATAGCGAATAATGAAGATAAAGAGGCATAACCTAAACCAAGTGAAGACAGATCCTGATCGAAGGATCTATTTAATGCTCGTACTTGTAGCATTCGGTTTTCTGACCATTTTTCTCGTTAACAACGTGATCTCGCATATTGACTTCGAAACCTGGTCTTATCAAGAGCAGGAGGTCTTTCCATATTATCCACCCGCCGGGAACGACTTCAGGGTGGGGTATTACTGGCCAGCCAAATTTCTGATCAGTTCGCACTTTACCGCCATCGGCCCGGATGGGTCCTATCCCAGCAATTATCCGCCCCTGGTGGCCCTCTCCAGCCTGCCCTACGCCCTGTTTTCCAGTATGACGGCTTACCAGATTCACCTGGCTGTCTTAATCCTGGCCAACCTGGCCTGCCTTTATATGTCGATCCTTCTGGTGAAACGCTACATCCTCGACAAAACTGGATTGAGTCCCTTCACGGTGAATCTAATCTCGATCCTGTTGTTCATTCTGGTGGCGGTGTATCTTTTCAGCAGCTACTTTTTCGCCTACAGCATGGAACGTGGCAATACGGATATCCTTGCCATGCTTTATTGTCTGATGGCGGTCTGGGTGCTGATCAAACGCCCGCAGGCCATCTGGCTGCAAGTGATCCTGCTTTCCATTGCGGTGCATTTCAAGATCTACCCGGCCGTCTTGTTCGCCTTGCTGCTATTTAAACATGGCAAGAAACTGATCCTGCCTGCCCTGGTCGTGAACCTGGCCTTCCTCTTCTGTCTGGGTCCAAAGATGGCGTTAGCCTTCTTCCAATCCAGCAGCGCGGGTGGCGACGGTGTGGGCCTCGGCAACGCCTGGTCCAACGTGGGCAATCACGCCTCATACTCGTTCACCATGGGCATCGATACCTCTGGCGGGGAATTTCTGAACACGACTTTCTTTACCATTTGGGCAATCACTTTTTTGGTTCCCCTGGTCCTGTGGGGCATCTCGGCGCTCTCGCTGGTGATGAGAAAATACTCAGAAGAAAATGCCGTTTATTTCTTGATGATCTCCGTCCCCCTGATGAACCTGCTCCCGACAGTCAGCATGGATTACAAGCTGGTCATTCTGGCAGGCGTGATCTGCCTGTTAATTGGTATGATCCTCAGGCAGTTCCTGCAGAAGTTCAACTGGTTTGACCTGCTCCAAATGGTGATCCTGTTGGGAGGGCTGTTGATGCTCAGCCGGTCTTACGCCTTGATCAACCCGAATCTGGTGTTCATTCGCAATAAGTACATCTGGGTGCTGCTACTGGAGCTTCTGATGGCGGTGAACATCCTGCGCAATCACAAGCCGAAATTGGTAAGCTAATCGTGCGCAATGAATCGGATTCCTCTTCCCCAATCCACTCGAGAGGGTTCTCCTTTGGGGTGTTCATACCATAGACTTTTTCGATCCATCCCCACGCCATAGAGATACTTTTCTGCCAAAAGACCTCCCAACCGCATCATCTCTTCCACTTCAGCCTTCGTCACGGGCAGGAAGGTGCGAAACTGTGAGTCGTCGCCACCCATCCAATCCACCAATTCCGAGAATACTGAAAGGAATTGCTGCGAACAGACCGGGCACTCGCGCAGCAAGACAATAAAGTGGGATTCATCCACCAAACGAACCTGAATCGGCAAAGCCAGAATTGCCGTCATCGCTGCATCTGGGGTTTCAGGCCAACAATGTGCGCAACCAAATCTGTCCATAAAGAACACCTCCCCTTTTCAGATCATTGGCAAAAAGCGGTTATCCCACCCAGTACCAATGACTGAATAAAACAGTGAATAAAGTGAGCAGCGCGATGCTGAAACCGAGCAACGCGTCAAACCACTTACCCTTGAACACCAGAGCAGTGCTGATATAGAGTGGGAAGATCACGATCATGAAACGCCCGACGCTGATCCACACCGAAAACGAGATCAATAACGTAACGAGCGCCCAAATCGAATAAGCCTTCGGCAAAGTTCTAAAGGTCAACAGTAGAATACTCAACCCCAGCAGAAAAACCAGGATGTGGATCACATACATGGCTGGGAAGTCCCCGGTTTTCAGAGCAGATGGCGTGAACGCAAGCCGCAAGGCGTCCAAAGCGGAAAAAAGGTTGACCCCTTCCTTCCAGCCAGGGGCGTTCTGGCTTTTAACGAACAGTAACGGATCTCCGAACTTGAGGAACTGGAACAACATGTAACTGCCCGGCCCGAGAATGGACAGACCGAACCACAAAATGTTCGCCTTGATATTACGTAGCTTGAACCCCACCGTCTGGAAATAATAAACCAACAGAGGAAGCACGGTCAGGATGCCCACCAGGCGCGTGGCGCCTGCCAGCGCGCAACAGATCGCTGCCGGCAGCCATCTTTTCTTCTGGCCAAAGTAAAAGACCAGGCTCACCAGCAGCAGGAAGAGTGCTTCTGTATAGACCGCGCTGAAGAAAAACGAAAAGGGATTGAGCAGCAGTAAAAGCAGGCTTTTTTTGGCCACTTCCTGACCGTGGCTGCTGCAGATAACCTGGTAAAGCAGCATGCATGCAGCCAGGAGCGCCAGATTGGAGATGATCAACCCCGCCGCGTAGTAATCCTGGAGTAAAAACTGCAGTCCTTTGATCAAAAGTGGATAGAGGGGAAAGAACGCCGTATTTAGGTAGACGTTCTGTAATTGGTTCGAATAGCCGTTTTGGGCGATATCGATATACCAGCCTGAATCCCACCTCGCCCATCCATCCCAAAACAGGTTGCCCGGGTAAGCGCGCCAGAAACCATCGCCTGACACGACCGGAATGAAGATCAGGCTTAGATAAGCCACCAGGAACAATCCCAGTCGGCTGGCCAGAAAAGCCATGATCGGCCAAGAGTTCGTCCTCCACCAGGATGCGACTCTGTTTTTCAATTCCATCTCATTCACTCCGTTGTTCGGATTGAGGATCTCACACCATTATAGTGGTTTTTAAGGAGGATTCAGTTAATGCCAATCGTATTGACAAAGAATAGTCCCCCCTGTATCATAAATTACTATGAAACTAACTGTGATCGTCCTTGCCTACAATGAAGAACAAAAGATTGCGCGCGTCATCCAGCGGGTTCCGAAGACGATCCCCGGAATTGATGATGTTCAAATTATCGTGATCGATGATGGTTCAAAAGACGCGACCGTATCGGAAGCCAAAAAGACGGGTGTTATTGTCATCTCCCACTCCAGGAACAAAGGCGTGGGACAGGCATTTCAAACCGGCTTGCAGGCTGCCCTGGAAAGCGGCGCAGATATCATGGTTAATATCGACGGGGATGACCAGTTCATGCCCGAGGAAATCCCCTTACTGGTTCAGCCGATCCTTGAAGACAAGGCCGATTTTGTCCCATCCAATCGTTTTTCCGGCTCAAATGGAAAGTTGGTGCGACCCGAATACATGTCCAAAATTAAATTCTGGGGCAACAAGGTTATGGCCAATCTTATTGGAAGCCTCACGAATGAAAAATTCGATGACGTGTCGTGTGGTTTTCGCGCTTACTCGCGCGAAGCCATGCTGCATTTGAACCTGTCAGGCACATTCACTTATACCCAGGAATCCTTTTTGGATCTTTCGTTCAAGCGGCTGCGTATCCTGCCTGTGCCTGTAACCATTCAGTATTTTCCCGAACGCAAATCGCGGGTGGCCAGCAATCTGATCACCTATACTTTACGCACCCTGAACATCATCCTGCGCACTTACCGCGATTTTCGCCCGCTGCGCTTCTTTGTGAATCTTGGCCTGCCCCCCTTCATCCTCGGCGTCATCGCGATGATCTTTATCTTAGTGTATTACCTGATCAACCACCTCTTTTCACCCTATAAATCGGTGGCCTTCGCAGGTATCTATCTGATTTCGCTTGGATTGCTTTTGTTCATCGTCGGATTTCTGGCGGATACCTTCATGCGCATCAAACAGAACCTGGATAAGCTTCTCTATTATGAGAAACGCAAGATATACGATCAGATGAATCGCGAGAACAAGTAAACCAATACCGGAATTATCCCCCGCTGGATATCTACTTCCCTTTTCTCAATACCGCATCCGTCATGCGCGCAACGCGCGCAATGGCTTTAACATCATGCACCCGCAGGATGTCAGCGCCACGCACAATTCCCACCGCACACACTGCCGCGGTTCCTTCCAGACGTTCCTCTGGTGGCAGGTTGAGGGTGTACCCAATGAAAGACTTGCGTGACGGTCCCAATAAAACCGGAAAACCCAATGCTTTTATCTCATCCAGGCGATTGAGCAATTCCAGGTTTTGTTCCACGGTTTTGCCAAAGCCGATACCCGGATCGAGGATGATCTGTTCGTCTTTGACACCCGCGGCGCGCGCCAGCGCCACGCTTTCCATTAATTCGCGGTTCACATCCGCGATCAAGTTTTCATAAGGGACGTCAATGTATCGTCCACCAAGGCGCGCCTGCAGTTCAGTCTGCGAGGGCTTGCTGCGGTTGTGCATGAGCACAATTGGCACGCCTGATTTGGCTGCCACGTCGGCCATGTGCAGATCAGCTCGCAGCCCCCACACATCGTTGATCCATTCTGCACCGGCTTCAAGCGCTTTCTTTGCCACGTCAGCCTTATAGGTATCCACCGAGATGGGGGTGTCGATGCGCTGATGAATGAACTCAATGACCGGGATGACCCGCTCCAGTTCCTCCTGCAGGCTGACAGGTTGGGCTCCAGGCCGGGTGCTTTCACCGCCCACATCCAGAATATCGGCCCCATCCTGAACAAAAGCCTGCGCCTGTTTGAACGCGGATTGCAGAACATCCTTCTCACCAACCAGGCCATCCCCCGAAAACGAATCAGCTGTGATGTTGAGGATGCCCATGACGAGGGTTTTTCCTCCAAATTCAGGGTTTCGATTCATACGTTACCTCATCCTTGGCCGAAAGATTGTGAGTTGGATCAAATTTCAATATTCCAGTTCGATCCACTTGGCCTAAAAAATACGTCACCGTTGAGACTGTGCCTGGAATGATCAAGTCAGGCGCGATCTCAGCCAGCAGTACCAGCACAAATCCGCGCTCCAGCATGTGCGGATGGGGCAGGGTCAATTCTGGTGTGTGGAGAATCTGCTCACCATAGAGCAGGATATCAATATCGATCAATCTTGGCCCATTGAGAAAATTCTTGACCCGCCCCATTTCTTGCTCGATCTCTTTCAGGAATCTCAATAAATGCTGGGGAGAAAGAAGTGTGGTGCCTGAAAGCACTTGATTGAGAAAGGCCGGCTGGTCCGAGTATCCCCACGGCGGGGTCTCGTAGATGTTGGAAGCCTGTGTGATATTCACGCTGCTGGTCAATTCGTCTCGAGCTTGAGCCAGATTGGTCAGACGGTCCCCCAAGTTGCTCCCCAGGGCGAGAAAGATACCCGTTTGGTCGGGTTCCATTATGAATCAACCCCACGCACAGCGTTGATCAGATCAGCCAGCAAGCCATAGGCTGTGGTGATAGGTCCGGGATCACTTTCTAGAATACCCAAACCGGGGAGAGTATCGAGCTGAAACTGCACAAACGAACTAGTGCCATTGATGCTGTAGAGTGGATCACCGGGTTTAATGCGCTGCGGAGCCACCGTGGCTTTAATCCCATCTTTTTCGCGATGAGCGTCGCAAACCAACTTCCAGCGTTCCCCGCTCTGAAGCGCATCCCGGATCATGAGCGGCGAAATCTCGCGGATGCCCTGCCGTTCCACCTGATCCAGTGAAACCTGCCTGCCCATAATGGTCGTACACAGGATGGCGGTTTTAATGGCCGCATCCCAACCGTCGATATCCGCGGCCGGGTTGGTTTCGGTGATGCCAATGGATTGACCGTACTTCACGGCCTCTTCGAAAGTTTTCCCTTGTTCCATCATCTCAAGCAGCAGGTTGGTGCACGAATTCAAGATCCCGTGAAATCCAAGCACTTCCACGGCCGGGAGCGGTTCGCGAAACAGGGAGAAGATCGGAGCGCCATCCATGACCGAAGATTCGAACAGGAAGCGCTTGTTTTTACTTTTCGCCAGGGCTGTCAGCTCAGTGTAAGCATGAGCTACCGGCCCTTTGTTGGCTGTAATGGCATGCATGTGCGCGTTCAATGCCGCCTTAATGTGGTCAATGGCAGGTTGTCCGCTGTGATGTTTGACAGGTGAGATCTCAAAGAGCACTTCCCCCTGGCAGGCAGCAATGAATTCCAAAACGGATCGGGGCGCAGGAAGGCTGGACAGGGTTTCTAGAGTTTCTCCCGCTTCGCATAAGCGGATGGCCTTTTCGGTATCCAGGCCGCCGGGATCAATGGCCATGCCATGCCGGCCGGTGGCGATACCGACCACCTTTGGGTCAAAACCGAATTGATTGTTCAGATTTCCCCTCTTGGCATCCAGCAAACGCACGAATGCCTTGCCTACATTTCCAAAACCCACCAAAACCAACTTGATCTCTTTCATCCTGGCCTTTCTTCCGCCCTTCATGAGAAAGGGGGCATCAACCTAGAGCAACTTATCCTGATCCCAGCTTGCACTCTCGATCTTGTGCGAAAATCCCAAATAGACTGGAAGGTTCTTTTGCAGGGAGCCCGCATCACCCGTGGTCAATAACCGAAAATCAGCATTGGTTCCATCTTCTGCCAGCCAGGCATGTTCCTTGAGCAAACGCTGAACCTGACGCGCAATGGCAGGTGCCGGGTCGATCACCCTCACCCCGGGGCCGACGATTTGCTGGATCAACGGGATCACGAACGGATAGTGAGTACATCCAAGCACCACCGTGTCGATATTCTTTTCCAGCATCGGATTCAATATCTTTTCCAATAACTTTCGGGTTTCAAGACTCTTCAGTTCCCCTTTTTCGATCAGGCTGACCAACCCAATGCAGGGGTCCTGCAGCAAGGTCACACCCTTTGCAAAGCGCTCCACCACCGAGGCGTAGACCTCTCCCTGAAAAGTGGCATAGGTGGCCAGCACCCCAACCACACCCGTGTGGGTTTGTTCCGCGGCAGGTTTGACCGCCGGTTCCATGCCCACAAACGGGGTGTTCGGGAACTCCTCACGTAAATACTTCAAAGCCACCACTGAGGCGGTGTTGCAGGCCACGGTGATCAATTTAGCCCCATGATCCAGCAGATACCGGGTAATCTCCTTTGCGAACGCGCGGATCTCTTCCGGTTGCCTCATACCATAGGGCACATGAGCCTGGTCAGCCAGATAGATGACCGGTTGACCAGGCAGCAATTCGCGTATGGCTCGAAAAACTGACAAGCCCCCAATTCCAGAATCGAACACGCCGATGGTTGTGGTCATGATTGCTCCCGGGTTAGGCATGCTCCGACGAAAGCTTCGAACAGCTTTCTTTGGGTCTCATGCTCAAGCAGGCATTCGGGGTGCCACTGCACACCAATTACTGAAAAAGCATCCCCAGCCATTTCAACTGCCTCAATTAAACCATCAGATGCGTGACCTGTCACCACCAAATCAGGCGCGGTTTTTTTTATCGCCTGGTGGTGGAAACTGTTGACCTGGAACTGTGAGCAGCCGTAGATGCGCTGCAGTTTTGAGCCCGGTTCAAGGGTGATCTCGTGGGCCAGAAAATCACGTCCATTTTCATCTAGTGTCTGGTGTTTCACATTACTAGGGTACTGATCGGGAATGTGAGTGTACAAGCTCCCGCCCAGAGCCACGTTGATCACCTGCATTCCACGGCAGATTCCCAACACTGGTTTCCTGGCGCGAATTGCGAAATTGCACAGGGTTATCTCCAGTTCGTCTCGTTCTGCAGAAACCCCAGCCACTGTAGGATGAGGTTCGCCGTTAAAGTAGTGAAGACCGATATCCCCACCACCCGAGAGCAGCAGGCCATCGATCCGCTCAAACAACTCCGGTATCTGATCATGCGGGAATTCATTGGGGATGAGCACGGGTAACCCTCCGGCCAACTTGATAGCTTGTGCGTAAGTGGAAGGATTTTGATTGACGAGGTTATTTCGATTTAATACCTGACTAACTGTGATCCCGATAAAAGGCAGATTGGTCATTCAAAACTCCCTGATGGTCTGATTAAAACAACAAAGGGCGCAACCTCGGCGTAGGTTGCACCCTGATGAAATCATCAGCGGAAGAATTACCCGAATTTCTGTTTGAGGCGGGCACTCTTGCCAGAGCGATCGCGCAGAAAGTACAGGCGAGCGCGGCGAACTTTACTATGTCGTTCAACCACAACCCGGTCAATGCGCGGAGACCGAAGCAGGAAAGTACGTTCCACACCGATCCCGTTGCTGGCCACACGGCGAACCGTGAAGGTTGAGTTATTACCGTTGTTATGCATGTAAAGCACGACACCCTTGAATTCCTGAATACGTTCGCGGTTGCCTTCTTTGATCTTTACGTGCACGCTAACCGAATCACCCGTTCGAAGTTCGGGGATGTTCGGGTTAACTGGAGCATCATAGGCCTTAATTAAATCGCTCATCTTTACACCTAACCTCAGAATTTCTTGCCGTTCACACGGCGCGAAACAGGATTATACCACAAGGTTTTCCAAAAAAGGCAAGCAATCTTGACCAATTTATCG
>CAZRHZ010000007.1:22106-40962 GCA_964599995.1 uncultured Anaerolinea sp.
CGAATGAGGATCACCCATCCCGATATCAGCGTTTGTTGGTAAAATTCAAGCGGTTTGAATCATTTTTTTCCAGGAAGTTGAATCTTCCTCAGATTTGAGGTATGCCTTGACCCCCGAGAGAAACTACATTGCCGTGGATATAGGCGGAACCCAACTCAGGGCTGCGCTTTATCCTGTTCAAGGAATTGAACCTATTAATAAGAAAATCATCGCCACCCACTGCGGCGATGAAAAACCGGAAGAACGGCTGATCAACCTGATCGGAGAGATTTGGCCCGAGAGTGGCCAGGTTGAGCGGATCGGTATTGCCGTGCCCGGTCCGGTTGATCCGAACACAGGATTGGTGTATAAAGCCTCCAACGTCAGGGGATGGGATGACATCCTGCTCGGACCGATGGTTGAGCAACGCCACAAGGTGCCGACCATTCTCGGCAACGACGCCAACCTGGCCGCGCTTGGCGAATGGAAATACGGTGCTGGCATCGGGCATCATGACCTGATCTACCTGACCATCAGCACGGGTGTGGGGGGCGGCTTTATCATCGATGACCGCCTGCTGGTCGGTCCGCAGGGGATCGCAGGCGAAATTGGCCACATCACCGTCCTGCCTGACGGCCCGCTGTGCGGATGCGGTCAACGCGGTCATCTTGAAGCAGTTTCTTCAGGCACCGGTATCGCCAATTATGTCGAAAATCAACTGCGCGAAGGCAGAACCTCCACGCTCACGTTGAAATCAGGCAAACCAAATTCGCGCGCCATTGCAGAAGCCGCGGCTGCCGGAGATGCTCTAGCGGTCGAAGCGTTTGAAAGAGCGGGGTATTTCCTCGGTCTGGCAATCACCAACCTGCTTCATCTTTTTAACCCGACTGTGATCGTTCTGGGCGGAGGTGTATCGAATTCAGGCGACCTGCTGTTGACCCCCGTCAAACAAACCATTGAAAAAAGTGTCATGTCGCCAGCTTACAACGCGAACTTGCAAATTTGCTACGCCAAACTGGGAGATCAAGCCGGTCTGGTGGGTGCTCTAGCGCTGGCAAGAGGGGCTTGATCTTTCTCCATTATTCATGAACAAAAAAAACGGCTTGCGTTTATATCGTCGCAAGTCGTTTTCTTTTCCCATGAATCTCTTATTTTTCCAACAAAGGCAGGATATACTGATCCACATCCTTGTCGTTATTGATTTCCTTGATGCCCTTGAAGAGAGACCATTCTTCCACATGTTCGGCCTTTTCACCTGGCTGCAGAAGCACGTTGGGACCAAGTGTTTCAATCTCGAGAATTTGATGATCCGTGTAGGTCTCAAAATTACAGTTGAAATCGGGATAGGTTGATTTGGGATCATAACCGAACTTTTTTATAAAGACATTCCCATTTCGATAACAAGCCGCCCACCCCAGGGTGTTTGTTGAGCCAATCTTTTGGCATAGGGTTGAGTTGCTGTCTTGTCTGAGGAAGAAATACTTATCTCCCCAGGTCCATCGCGGATCGTCCATCTTGGTATAGCCCCAAATCGCCAGGGAGTGCGTGGGGGTTAACTGTTCGTCGTGGGTTTTCTTGGGTGAGTGGGGAACAATAACCTTGCCTCCCGCTTTCATCACGGTCAGAGCCCACACCGCCAGTGGGATTGGCCACAGATTGTGGTTAATCAGGGTGTGTTTTACCTTTACCTTGGGGGCGGTTTCAGAAAGAGTGATCTCAATCACCTTCTGCACACCATTGGGTTCAACCTTGGAGGTGAATCGTGCCCCGTTTTTCACCAGCTTGACTTGAACAGGATCGTTATCTGGCGCATAGGTGCGCAGCGTGTCTTCGGGTGCGTGCCAAAGGCGGTGGCCGCCATAATTGTGCCAGGTGTTTCCACCCATGACTCCCACATCCGCGGGATTTTCATAGAGTTCATTCTCTCCACCCTTTAACCCCAAATGGATGACCCGGGGACCAACATCGGCTGTGACGATCAGTTCAATCATGTCGTTACTGAGTTTTTGGCAATTCGGCCAACCGTGATATAAGATTTTTTCAATAATCACCATAATAGCACCACCTATTAGATAGAATTGTTTTTATTCTATCATTGATGATCGGTTATCTCTGCCTGCCGAGAATAGTGAATTGATCGCTTGAAAAATGTGTGTCAAAAAACATTTCATATGAACACTCTTTTTAAGTTATAGTGATATGGGTTTTCTATGTTTTTTATTGTTAAGGAATATTCATGATCCCGTTGCGAGTGCTTTTGATCGAAGATTCAGAGATGGATGCCGGTTTGATCCTTCGGCAGCTCAAAGAAGCCGGTTATGCCACCTCTTCGAAGCGTATTGAGACCAAAACAGAGCTTTCTGAGGCATTAAAAGAAGATTGGGATTTTATCATCGCCGATTACCGGTTGCCTGAATTCTCCGCCACAGAAGCACTTAACATTGTAAAAGATTCAGGCAGCGATACACCTTTCGTGATCGTCTCGGGTGCCATCGGAGAAGAAACCGCGGTCACACTGATGAAATCTGGTGCTCGCGATTACATAATGAAAGACAAGCTTTCTCGTCTCCCTCCAGTGGTCGAACGGGAGTTGATCGAAGCTGAGGCAAGGCGAAGTCAGAAGCTAGCTCATCTCGCTCTATTGGAAAGCGAACGCAGTTTAAGAAAATCCCAAATGGTGGCGCATATTGGCCATTGGTTGATCGATCAACCATCCAATAAGACCACCTGGTCAGATGAGTTCTACCGCATCATGGGTCTTGATCCAAATCATTTCCAAGGCAACTTAGTTGAAACATGGCAATCAGCCATTCATCCTGAAGATCGAGATCGAGTGCTATCTGACAATCATTTTTCAAGAGAGAGTGAGTCTCGGGAAGAGATGGAATATCGGATCATTCGTCCTGATGGATCGATCCGTTACCTCTTGAGCCAACATGGAGAACCCATAAGAGATGCTGCCGGCCAGATCACTCAATATAACGGTGTGGTTCACGATATCACTGAACGAAAAATGATCGAATTAAACCTGTTGGAAAAAATGCAAGAAAGTCAAAACCGTGCTCATGAACTTGAGGTGATCACCAATATTTCTTCAAGGATCAGGCATTCAAAAAATCCCGAGGAACTTGCATCAGCCATCCTGCAGGATATGATCAAATTCCTGGGTGCGGATCACGGATTTTTGATTTTTCTTGATGGTGGAAAATTTAACGGCGGATACATGATCCTCAATAGTGAGTTTACCGCCATTCCACGCTCGAAAGCAGTTGAAAAGATCATCAACCGGATCAATCAACCGGAATTAATGGGGTTCTTTGAAAAAATACCACCCGACCTACTTCAAGGCATGCCGGTAGAGCTATTGGAGCGTCTGCATTACTCAAATTCAGTGATCGCTTTCCCAATCGTCATTGAAGCTCAAACGGTAGGGTTGACCTATTTCTATTTCTATTCACCGACCCTTTTTAACGAAGAACACAGGAAATTTGTGGAGACGGTAACTGAGATATCAGGTATCGCCCTCAACCGCATGGAGGCCACCTCGGAATTGGAAGACATGGTCAATAAAAGGGAACGTGAACTGGAGAGCATCTACAAGGTTACTTCTTCGGCCACCTCCACCCTTGATCTTCCTCAGGCTTTTCAAGAAGCGCTGGAGCTAACCCTAGAAGCGATTCACACATCCACAGGTGCGATCTTCCTGCTGGATGAGCCCCGTCCAAAACTCAGCCAGATCGCCTGCCAGGTGGGTGACAATATCCCTCAGGATATTTTCTCGAATCATGGCGTTATCAACCGTATGGATCAGGTCGTAAAACAACGCAAAGCCCTGGTAGTTTCCAGTCTGGGTATCCATTCGCAGGGGACTGAAAAACAGAAAAATGATCTTTCTCTGGTTGGGCTTCCCATGCGCGCACAAGACCGCGTGGTGGGTGTGTTGGCGATGATCCATAAAAAGAACGATCAAGTTCTCTTGGAAGAAATGACCCTGCTTTCATTTATCGCGGATCATCTCGCTTTAGTGGTCGAGAATACACGGCTTTTTAAAAAAGCTGAACGCTCTGCTGTTTTGGAGGAACGTTCGCGGCTGGCCAGAGAATTGCATGATTCAGTGACACAATCGCTCTACAGTGCCAATCTCTACGCAGAGGGAGCCAGGCGATATTACAGCCATGGCAAGTACCTAGAAGTGGATTCCTATTTAACAGAGATCAGTCAACTTTCACAACAAGCATTAAAAGACATGCGTCTGTTGGTCTATGAGCTTCGTTCGCCTGAGTTGAAACGAAACGGTTTGATTGGCGCACTACAGAATCGGTTGGATGCGGTCGAACGGCGTGTCAATATTGATGCTGAGATCCATGCAAAAGAAGCCATTAAAATGCCGGAGGATGTTGAAGAAAATCTTTATCGCATTGCGATCGAATGCCTGAACAACTCTTTGAAATACGCACACGCTTCCAAGATCTCGCTTGATTTTTATTGCGAAAACGGCGATATGGTCTTTTCAGTGGAGGACAACGGCGTCGGATTCCAGCTTGATAAAGCCCTGCAAAGCGGCGGTGTTGGGCTGATCACCATGCGTGAACGCGCTGAACGTATAAGTGCAAACTATAAGATCTTTACCCTACCCGACAAAGGAACCAGGATCGAGATCAGATATTCGAAAAAATAAAGGATACAAGGAGAAGGGATGGAAAAAATTCGATTACTGCTCGCTGATGACCATAAAATGGTTCGAGAAGGCCTAAAAGCCTTTTTTGCTCCCACGGATGATTTTGAGGTGATTGCTGAAGCGGTGGATGGCGTCGAAGCGGTTGAAAAGGCCAGCCTAAGCAAACCCGATGTGATCCTGCTTGATCTGTTGATGCCAAATATGAATGGGATTGAAGCCGCAACAAAAATCAGAGCTATTCTGCCTGATTCTAAGATCATCATCATCACCAGTTCACTTGAAGAATCTCAGGTGATCGCCTCGATCAAAGCTGGCGCATCTGGGTATCTGTTGAAAGACTCGTCCCCTCTTGAGATCGAATACGCGATCAAAAAAGTCCATGAAGGCGATACTGCCTTTCCATCCCGCATTACCAGCATTATGGTCAAGGAATTGAACCGACCCTCCAAACCACCTTCCAAATGTCTTACCCTCACAGAACGAGAAACCGAGATCCTCAAACTGGTGGCAAAAGGCCTGTCAAATCAGGAAATTGCCGATCAACTATTCTTAAGTGTATGGACGGTGCGAACTTATGTAACAGGCATTCTGGATAAACTGGAAGTCGAGAATCGCACCCAGGCTACTCTTTACGCCCTTCGTGAAGGACTTGTGAATTTGGAAGAATGATTGTACTTTCACACTCCAATTAAGTTGATAAAAAGGCCGGTTTTTCCGGTCTTTTTTTGTATCCATAATTTCAACCACATAGCGATGCTAAAACCTCCATCTTCTTTTATGATTTAGTTAGGTAATTGTGTCTGCAAGGTGAAAGGTCACTATAAACCCTATGGAAGTCATCGTTGTTAGTCCACCTGGTCGAAAACGCGAGAACCTTTTGACCATGCTTGAATCGATCAATCATCTTAAATCGGTGAAAACAGCAGATACCTTCAACGATCTTACGAGTGCTTTAGGATCGAAAAGTTCTGTCACCGTGTTGGTTGATTATCGCTATCCTGAAAAGCAGTTGGAACGTGATGTGAGTTCTTTGATCCTTAGTAACGTGGTCGAACATGTTGTGCTGCTGGAATCTCGCAATGCTCCAAAATCACATTTCACTCATTACAGCACCAGTGAAGTGGTTTACGATGAATTGACGATTGGGATGTTAAGCAGTTTATTGACCAACATCGCCTTGAACGCCTCGAATTAGTGGATCCGGGCTTGCGAAGGATCCAGGTTGTCGAACCCGCAATGGCTCTCGAACTTCCTGATCTGATTATCGGTAGAAATTTTATAGGTAGAGTGTGGAATAGATAAAACCCTCAAGTTTGAGGGTTTTATCTATTCCTTTTACCAAATATTGAGCATAAATTTATCTTTGTTTTACGTACGTTTTTTTTACTTTGGGTAATAATAGAATGCGAACAGGAGAAAAGTATGGAAAAACAACTGGTGATTTTTGAATTGGGGAATGAGAACTTTGGCATCGACATTGCGGCAGTTGAAGGAATTGTTAAGCTTCAGGAAATCACAAAAATCCCACAAGCACCAGCATACATGGAAGGCATCACAAACCACCGCGGCACTGTTTTGCCGGTGATCGATCTGCATAAACGCTTTGGTATGGGCACTCAAGAACAAACCAATGAGACCCGCATCGTGGTGGTAAACATCGGTGCATTGAAGATTGGTATGATCGTTTCGGCTGTTTCTGAAGTGCTGACCATTGATGACAGCGTGATCGAACCCACTCCGCCGATGGTGAGCAACGTCAATTCTGAGTTCATTGTGGGAGTGGCCAAGATCGATAAACGACTGGTAATCCTGCTTGACCTGGTTAAAGTCCTCTCTGCTGAGGAAAAGAGCCAGATGGCCAAGATCTAAACGACAGACAACAAAAAACCTCTCGCGAGGTTTTTTGTTTTAAATCAGATTTATCTGCCGCTATCCATTGCGGCAAATGATGGCATTTCGTTCTGACCCAACCGAAATACGCGCTACCGGTATCTTGCAGTATTCCTCAATGATCTGAATATAGCGAAGCACCTGAGATGGCAGATCACCCCAACTGCGCATAGAACGCAGGTCGGTATCCCACCCGGGTGTGGATTCATAGATCGGCAGGCAGCGTTCCATATCAAATGCGCCACCGCTAAAATTCAATTCCTGAATGGATTGCCCATCCTTTTTATATCCCTTGCAGAATTTGATCTCTTTTAATCCGGTCAGGATATCCATTTTTGTCAGGAACAATTCATTCACCCCATTTACCTCTGCTGCGTACTTGAGCAGCACCAGATCGATCCAACCTACACGCCGCGGACGGCCAGTGGTCGTGCCGTATTCATCCCACGGGTTTTCGCCGCTTCCGCGCAGGAAGGTGGCCGTATCATCAAACAACTCGGTCGGGAAAGGACCTGCGCCAACACGGGTTTGAAAAGCCTTGGTGATGCCGATCACGCGCTCTACGGGTTGGATGCCGATTCCCAGGCCACTGAATATACCCGCGGCGGTCGTGCAGGAACTGGTCACAAATGGATAGGTACCCTGGTCCAGGTCAAGCAGGGTTCCTTGCGCTGCCTCAGCCAGAATGGTCTTCTGATCGCCTAAAGCGTGCCGCATCAACTGTCCCACCGGTTTAATGTAAGGGGTGAATTGGCTGGCTTGCGAGACGAACTCATCGGTCATTTTATTGACCTCGATGGCGGGCTGCTTGTAGAGTTCGGTTAACGTTTCATTGGCTTCTTCAAAATGCTGCCTGACTTTTTGTTTGAATGTTTCGGGCTGCAGTAGGTCGCCTGTGCGTAATCCCCGGCGGGCAGCCTTGTCGACGTAAGCGGGGCCGATCCCCCGACCGGTGGTGCCAATGGACGATTTTCCGCGCGCGGTCTCTTGCGCCCGATCAAGCAGCCGGTGTGCAGGGGTAATGAAATGAATCGCATCCGAAATCCACAAACGTTCAGGGGTGATCTGAATCCCGGCTTCACGCAGATCATCGATTTCCTGCAACAGCGTGCCCGGATATAGCACCAGACCGTTCCCCAGCACACCCGTGGTATGCGGGTGAATGATCCCGGATGGGATGATGTGAAGTTTAAAGATCTTGCTGCCTACGGTCACGGTATGTCCGGCATTGTCGCCGCCGTTGAAGCGCGCAACAATTTCTGCGTCTTCAGAAAGCAGGTCGACCGCTCTTCCCTTGCCCTCATCCCCCCATTGCATTCCAACTACCACTCGTATCGGCATGATTGAACTCCTATTTTTTGTATCGGCTGAGGTCAACCGAAGCGATATATGGCAGGTTGCGACCTTTTTCATCAATATCCAAGCCGTACCCCACAACGAAATAATCTGGAATCTTGAATCCGTAATAATCGATGTGCAAATTCACTTTATGGCTCTCTTCTTTATCCAGGAGCGCGCAAACCTTCAGACTGTTCGGTTTTCGATCCAGCAGCAATTTTTTTACGGTGGATATGGTATATCCCGAATCGACGATATCGTCGATCAGGATCACATCCCAGCCCTGGATATTGGTTTTGTGGTCAGAATCAATGCGCACAAAACCACTTGATGAAGAACCACAGTAAGAGGACACTGACATAAAATCCATGGTCATCGGCAGGTGAATATTGCGCATCAGATCGGTCATAAAAACCACACTTCCTCGCAACAGACCCAACAACAGCAGGTTCTTTGAATCTTTATAATCGGCTGCGATCTGTTTTCCAAGCACTTCAACGCGGGTTTTTATCTCTTCTTCTGACACAATGACCTGGTCAATAAAATCGTATGGGAATCGGGGAGCTTGTTCCATGAAAATTCCTCTGCAACATTAATTTATTTTGCCAAAGCCAGCATTGATTTTACCAACATATTGATTAATTGACTAAACAACAATACAAAAAATGGCGTCCGGTTAAGGTCATCACTGGGTGGCCCTTCCCCCTCAGACTGCCAACACTTGCAATCGCTTTTTATTTATGTTATAGTAATCGAACAATTGGGAGTCTACTAGATACTCTCTCAACTTCGTGAAATCGCTCCTTGAGGAGTGGTTTTTATTTTTATGTTTGGTCGGGGAATCGCTGATCAAAAGTTCACAAAAAAAGGAAATTACAATGCCTACTTCTTTTCTGACACGAGAAGGATACGACAAACTACAAGAAGAGCTCGACTTCTTAAGAACCGACAAACGCGAACAGATCGCTGTTCGTTTACATGAAGCCATTGAAGGTGGTGAGCTTCTGGACAATGCCGAACTTGAAGCCGCAAAAAATGAGCAGGCTTTTACCGAGGGCAGGATCAAGGAACTAGAAATTTTACTTGCCACCGCTCGTGTCGTCGATGACAAGGCCGCGCAACTTGACAGTATCCAGGTTGGCTCAAAAGTGACCATCCAGGAAGAGGGAAGCAAGGAAAAAGAGGAATACACCATCGTGGGTGCCGCAGAAGCAGATCCCGCCAAGGGAAAGGTTTCGAATGAATCCCCGTTGGGAAAGGCCATCATGAACCATAAAGAAGGCGATAAAGTCCAGGTGGACGCCCCTGCCGGTGTTTTCACCGTGAAGATCATTAAGGTGAACTGATCCGTTGCACGGGGATCGCTTTGAGTTCAATAATTTGAACAGCATTAAAGATCAAAAGCCTGCATCCCAAATCAAGTGGGGCAGGCTTTTTACTGAAAGAAGGTAGAAATGGAATTGACTGATCTCGAAAAAATCCGATTTGAAAAAATCGCCGCGATGCGTTCAGCCGGAATTGAACCCTTTCCCACTCGCACCGAGGTGAACCAGACCATTGCCGAGGCTGTGGCGAAATTTGAGAAGGCTGAAGCGTCTGGCGAAACCCAGGTGCCGGATGTGATCTTGGGCGGCCGGTTGCGCGCGTCACGTATCATGGGAAAGCTCGCTTTTGCCCACATCGAAGACGGCAGTGGCAGGATCCAACTCTTTCTGCGCATCAATGAGCTGGGCGAAGAAGCCATGACCCGCTTCAAGGATTTTTTTGACCTGGGAGATTACATCCAGGCCAGCGGTGATGTGGTGCGCACACGCACAGGTGAGATCAGCCTGCAGGTCAAAGATTTCAAGATGTTGGCCAAGGCCATCACTCCCCTGCCCGCTGCCAAGGATGAAATGGTGGATGGTGTGCTGGTCAGGCACGCCACCCTGGCGGACCCTGAAACCCGCTACCGCCAACGCTACGCTGATCTCGCGGTTAACGAGGATGTACGCAAGGTTTTCCGCACCCGCGCGGCTGTGGTTAAAGCCATCCGCAACTTCTTTGACGATCACGGATTTATCGAGGTCGAAACCCCCATCCTCCAGCCCATTTATGGTGGTGCAGCAGCCAAGCCATTCGTCACCCACCATAATCAATTAAAGCAAGACCTTTATCTGCGTATTTCTTTTGAACTGTATCTCAAACGCCTCACCGTTGGTGGTCTGGACCGTGTCTATGAGATCGGCAGGGACTTTCGCAACGAGGGTGTATCTTACAAACACAACCCGGAATTCACCCAACTGGAATACTACTGGGCATACGCTGACTATCAAAAAGTCATGGAACTGACCGAGCAAATGATCGCCGATGTCTGTGACAAGGTTTTAGGAACTCGTAAATTGGCCTACGATGGAAATGAGATCGATTTCTCCCCTCCCTGGAAGCGTGTGGACCTGCGCCAGGGCTTGATCGACGCTTGCGGGATCGACATCAACCAATATCCCACAGCAGAAACGCTTGCCAAAGCCATGCAAGACAAAGGGATAAAGTTTAAACCCAACGAAGCCCGCGGGAAATTGATCGATCACCTGCTGGGCGAGTATTTGGAACCCACCTTCATCCAGCCCACCTTCCTGTACGATTATCCGCGCGATATCTCTCCTCTGGCAAAGAATCGCCCTTCGGATCCATCCACAGTCGAACGCTTTGAGGGGTTCGTTGGCGGCATGGAACTGTGCAACGCTTTCACAGAATTAAATGATCCATTGGAACAGGAAGCCCGTTTTCTCGAGATGGGCCGTGAATACAAAGCTGAAGACGAAGAGCGTCATCCCATGGATGAGGATTATCTACGCGCCATGTCCTACGGCATGCCACCGCAGGGTGGATTCGGCATGGGCATTGACCGACTTTGCATGCTGTTGACCGACCGTCACACCATCCGCGAAGTGCTGCTTTTCCCGCATCTGCGTGAACGCGAAGAGGAATAATCTAAAATCGATCGCTGTTGAAGAAACTAATACCATACTTGATTAACAGTGGAGCCCTTCATTTAGGCTCCACTGTTGGTTTTTTTTAAAAAGCTTTTTAATTAATTATTTATGTGAATAGCCTCGATTTCTAATGTTTCTTTTTTTCAATTTGCTATAATTTAAATCCAATATTTTCAGTAGTTTTTCCTTATCGGTATTCCTTTGATGGGGCTGTGTTTCGGAGGTGAATATGGTTACCGGTGATTTTGTCTCTGAGATCGCACTTGACGATGGGTCAGCTGAAATCTCCACAATATTGCAAAAAGAGAATGTCGTGGATCTGGAAATTCCTGTGCGCGGATTGTTGCTCAAGGAAAGCGTGATCGTTTGCGACAATTCGCATGGGCATGTGGAGGCCCAGTCCTCCAATATCAGCCATTTTTGCACAGGAACGTTCAACTACCCACTCTTTATCCGCACGGTTCAAAATAACCACACTCTGATGTGTCGTTTGAGCGACCTGTTGGTCTATTCAGGTAAATTGGTGTTGAGTGATTTTCAATTACTCGATCAAACCTGGATCGATCGGCAGTGGGAACGTGTGCAACCCAGACTGCCCATTTTTGTGACCATCATAAAGAATCGGAAAAAAATCCGCGCCAATCTCTTTGATCTTTCACAAACTGGTATGTGCATTCTGATCGATAAATCTGTGTTGGGAGATCCGAACAAGTTGATGAACAAGGAATTCCGAATCCAAATGAACCTTCCCCCCGGCAATACTGCATGTAACGTCAAGGGACGTGTCATTCAAAAACGCTACATCTCAGATAATCTTTTGAGACTCGGATTGGAAATCAGTATGCTCAAAAAGGACGGGATGATCATCAGCCAATACCTGTCCAAACGTAAACGCGAAATCCTGGATGAATTGTTCCTGAACTTCAAGGAACTGCTGCATTATCGGGATGTCAAGGACCTTTATTTCTAGATAATTTCTTATATGAAAAAACCGCTATCCCGAGGTTTGAGATGGCGGTTTTTGATATTTACGATCTCCAGAAGCCGCGCCGCACCGGACGAACGTCTTCAGCTGTAACAAACGCCTGCGGATCAGACTCAAGCACAATCGTTTCCACTTGACTTACATCTTTGCGCAGCACACTGGCATGCAGTTCAAACACGGTTCCGTTCTTACCGCGCCCCGAAATCTCCGTCACGGCATATCCACCTGCACGCAGACGTTCCGCGATGTAGGGTCCGCGGTTCGAGCTGATGATGGTGATCAGCACGTGCCCAATAGCCAGGCGGTTCTCGATCAACATCCCCACCAGGTTGCCAGTTGCGAAACCGGTGGCGTAACCGATTACGTTTAGGATATTATCCAACTCTGAAAGGACCGAACTGATGGCGACCACAAAGATCAGTGATTGGAAGAACCCCAATATCCACACCAGCAATTTCTTGCCACGCACCACAAACAACACCCGGATCGTATCCAGGGCCATGTCTCCAACGCGCAAGACAAAGATCAGCAGCGCGAAAAACCATGCGTGTGGGTCATTCAGATATTCCATGCATCCTCAAAACTAGCGGCTAGCGCTCTTTTTACCTTCAATCGCGGGAAGATAGTAATCTACCATGTATTCTTTTAACATGCGGCGCAAGCTGAACTGCGGGATGAGGGTGCGCATGTTCTCTTTAACCATTTCCAACCATTCCACCGGTATGGAATTGTGATCGCGCTCGTAGTACAGCGGAACGATCTGGTTTTCGAGGGTTTCATAGATGTTTTGGGCATCTGCGGCGTCTTGCTCTTCAGGGTTGGCATACTCGTTGTCTGAACCAATCGCCCAACCATTCTTGCCGTTGTATCCTTCTCGCCACCAGCCATCCAGTACCGAGAAATTGAGGGCGCCATTCAGTGCGGCCTTCATCCCGGAGGTTCCTGAAGCCTCGTTCGGGCGCCGCGGAGTGTTCATCCAGATATCCACACCCTGCACAAGATAGCGCGCCAGATTCATATCGTAATCTTCCAGGAAGATCAATCGACCACCGGAGCGGCTTTCTTTAACCGCCCGGTAGACCTGCTGGATGAGCAGTTTGCCAGGCTCGTCTGCGGGATGTGCCTTGCCCGCGAAAATGATCTGCACCGGCATGTGCGGATTATTGATGATCCTCAGCAGACGGTCAAAATCGCGGAACATGAGATTGGCGCGCTTATAAGTCGCAAACCGCCTCGCGAATCCGATCGTCAATGAGTAAGGTTCCAGAAACACGCCTCCAGCTACTACCTGCGATGGGGTCAACGTACCGTTGCGCCACTGCATGCGGGTGCGTTCATTCGCGAAATTCACCAGTTTGTTCTTGAGGTGGCGACGAACTTCCCATAATTCAGTGTCAGGGATGTTCACCACGTTTTGCCATAGATCTTGGTCGTCCAACCTGCCCACCCAGTCATCGCCAAGATAATTGCCGAACAGCAAACCCATTCGGCGAGCCAACCAGGTTTGACTGTGAACACCGTTGGTCACGTAACCGATGGGAACATTGTCCACCTTTTGACCAGGCCACAAGAAACTCCACATTTTTCTCGACACAGTGCCGTGAAGTTCCGAGACTGCATTGGCCCGTTCAGAAAGTTTCAAGGCCAACACAGGCATGACGAAGGTCTCGCCCCAAGGCTGCGCCTGGCGGCCAAAGTCAATGAATTGATCGCGGGTCATACCTAGTTCCGTCCATACCTGGGCAAAATATTTGTCCACCAGCCAAAGCGGAAACTGGTCGTTCCCAGCAGGCACGGGTGTATGGGTGGTAAAGATATTGCCGATTCTGACTTTCTCAATGGCAGAATCCAGACTTACTCCTTGTTTCACCAGTTCACGCAGGCGTTCGACCGCCATGAACGCAGAGTGCCCTTCATTCATGTGCCACACGATGGGTTTGATCCCAAGCAATTCCAAAGCTCTCACTCCGCCAATCCCCAAAAGGATCTCCTGTGAGATCCTGACCTCGGGATCGTTGTTGTAAAGCCGTTCTGTCAACTGGCGGTCTGCCGGGCTGTTCTGTTCAAGATTTGTGTCGAGCATGTATAAATGTACACGGCCTACTTCCAATTCCCAAACACGAGCGGTCACTTGCCGACCAGGTAAGTTGACCGAGATGGTCAGCGGTTGGCGGTTCTCGTCCAAAAGGCTGATCAGCGGCAATTCGTTATAATCGATCAGGGCGCTGCGTGTTTCTTGCCAACCGTCTTCTGTTAAATGTTGAACAAAATAACCCTGATTGTAAACAAAACCGACTGCGGTCAAAGGCAACCCCAGGTCGGAGGCTTCTTTAAGATGATCCCCCGAAAGAATTCCCAAACCGCCGGCATAAACCGGCAGCGATTCGTGCAACCCGAATTCAAAGGAAAAATAGGCGATCTGTTTGTCTACAATTTTTGGGTAGGTTTGAACAAACCAGGTATTTTTGTTCGCCAGGTAGGCATCCATCTGAGCGATGGTTTTATCATAATATTCCAGATATTTGGGTTGGTTCAGCGCAGCGTTCAAACGGGTTCGTTCAACCCGGTGCAGAAAGGCGATCGGATTGTGATTAACAGCATTCCATAAAAGTTGATCAATATGGCTGAAAACGCGCTGTCCGTCCGGATTCCATGCCCACCACAAGTTGTGCGCCAGACGTGATAACCCTTCGATCCTCTTGGGAAGATTAAAGGAATTTGGGTATTCTCGAATGATCTTAGTCATAGTATCTCGCATGATTCCAGAATGGTGTTCTTTTCAGGCATTTTTCACCCTCGAAAATAAAAGGGTGAATTCAAATGCATCAATGATGGGGGAATAAAGAACGAAAAAATTATACCAGAAACAAGGAGTCAAAAAAACAGGTTAATAAGTTCTTAATAAAAATTCCGGGAGAATGACTCCCGGACACGCAACCATTATGAGGGAAAAAGCTGATCATAGATCTCGGGTGCGTACCTGGCCACCATCTCGCTAGAAATGGCGTTTTCCTTGCAGATCGCTTCGTATACATCCACGCTCTTACGGCGAATGCGCTTCTGGGTGTCCACATCCAGACCCCACAGGCCAAAACGCTGCGTCCAACCGCGCTCCCATTCAAAATTATCCACCAACGACCAGTGGAAATACCCCTTGACTCGCCAGTTGTAATTTGCGGCTTTCCACACTTTATGCAAATGCTCGATGGTATAACGCGGACGCAAGGTATCCTGATTGTCCTCGACACCGTTCTCCGTTATGATGATGGGAAGCTCAAAGCGGTGCGCCCACTTCAATCCATCCCACATGCCGTCCGGAATGTTGGCGATGAACCCGGTGCTGCTCAACAGCGCATCCTTTGGATAAGAGAGCTTTCCGAACATGGACCCGGGTTTGGTGAGATCAAAGGTGACCAGGTCGCGCGAATAATAATTCAGGCCGATGAAATCTTGGGTATTGGCAGCTTCAGGGATCTTGACCTTTTTTAATACCATGTTCAAGACGCCCTCTTTCAGACAACCATGAAAAGCATTGTTGAAAATCTGGTTCTGAATGGAAGCTGGTAATTTATCAAGCAGGCACCAATCTCGTGCGGGTTTCAGGCTGCGGTAATTCACCGCCACACCTACCTGCGCAGTAGGTTGAAGTTCGTGGATCACCTTGTAAGCCGCGGCGTGCCCTTTGACCAGGTTCTCAAGCACCCTGGCCGCCAGGGGCAGGTTGTTCTTGCCGGGAGGGAATGCACCCAGCAGCCAGCCTGACATCACGTACACATTGGGTTCGTTGATCGTGATCCACAGATTGACATAGTCCTTGAGAGCTTCCACCACTTTGCGCACAAAACGCGCGAAAAGTACGATCGTTGCTGGGTTTTCCCAGCCGCCCTGCTCGACCAGCCAAATGGGATCGCTGAAATGATGCAGCGTAATCATGGGGGTCATTTCATTGCGGGTCATCCAACGCACGATCTCAACGTATTTCTCAAGCGCGTTCTCATCCCAAGTGTCTGGTGTTGGCTGAATGCGGCTCCACTCCACAGACATGCGGTGGGCGTTCTGCCCGCTGTCTTTGGCTCGCTGCAAGTCTTCCTTCCAGCGCCCGCCCCACCAATCACAGGCCAGACCAGATTTTTCACCATTGATGATCTTGCCCGGCGTGTTCTCCCATTGGAACCAGTTGTTGTTGGTGTTACTGCCTTCCACTTGATGAGCGGCGGTGGCGGAACCCCACAGGAATCCGCGTGGAAAACTAAAGGTGGCGTCTGGCATTTTCACACTCCTGTATTTTTTCTAATTATACGCTCAATAAAAAAAGAGGTTTTGGAATGATCCAAAACCTCTTGATTACCCATCTTAATAAACTACATTCCAGCCATGTAGGCGATGCTGAGCGTTCCTGGCCCCACATGGCTGCCCACCACCGGACTGACATAGCTCATGATGCCTTCGACCGCATCAAACTGCTTTACGGTACGATCCAGCAGCGTTTGTGCGGCTTCATCTGCCAGCGCGTGGAATACCGAGAGTCGTACCGGTTTTCGGCCATCCACATCCTTTTCGACCAACTCCACCATGGCATCCAACGCTTTTCCGAAGGTAAAAACGCTTTTTACCGCTTCGATCTTTCCGTCGCGGATCTCCAGCACCGGCTTGATCTTTAATGCTGTCCCAAACCATCGTTTCGCGCCCCCGATGCGTCCACCCGCATGCAGATATTTCAAGGTATCTACGACAAAATAAACCCCGATATGCGAATACGCTTCAATGGCAATTTCTTTCACTTCTTGCAAACTGGCACCCTCTTTTGCAGCGCGTGCAGCTGCCAACACCTGAAAACCGAGCGCCATGGATACAAGCTTGGTATCGATGACCTCAACGGATGCTTTGGGAAAGAGGTCTTTGGCTTTAAAGGCCGAATTCACCGTGCCTGAAATGCCAGAACTGATGGGCATGGTCAAGATGGAATATCCTTCATCTAATAAAGATTTATAGACATTCGCGAAATCTTGCACGGTGGCTTGACTGGTGGTGGGTAATGTAGAGCTTTTCGACAACCGAGTATAGAACTCGTTGGGCTTGATATCAATCCCATCGCGATAGTTCTTTCCATCCCAGTTTAACGTCAGTGGGATGACCCGTATGGGCAAACTGTCAACGTATTCTTGAGGTAGGTAAGCTGTGGAATCAGTCACGATGGCGACTTTATTCATCGATCCGCTCCTGTTAAGTCAATATGTGAGTATAGTATATCAAGGTGTATTTTAAAATGAATAGGTAAATGGTCATATTTTGATTTCAACTGCAAGTCTTGTTTTCTTGCTATTGAATGAGTACACTTGTAGAAAACATTTGAGGTTATTCTATGTTACCAACACGCAAAAACCTTTTTTTGGTCATCCTGATCCTGGCGATTGGTTCTTTACTCCTGGCGGGCTGTGATGAGCAAGACCCTCTCATCGCCACCTGGCAGGAACCCACTTCAGGGATCACCATCCAATTTAAGGACGATGGCAATGTGGTGATCAGCAATCAAAAAACCATGCTTACTTTAACCTATGAGAAACAAGATCCGAACATTTTGCTTTTCAAGGGTACCGCGGATGGAAATTTTCCCGACCAGCAGATGCTTTACCGGGTCGAGGAAGATCGTCTGATCTTGACGGTGGATGAAACTGAAAGTGTGTTTACAAAGGTAAAATGACGCAGCTTTCTGGTATGGATTATGCATCTGAATTTTATTCAAACCGTCATTGCAAGGGGTTTCATTGTCTGACTCCCCGGGAACAATGTTGCGATGTTTTTCGTCTCATAATAGATGAAAAAGGAGTACGCTATGAAATCAATCTATCGAAAATTGATGATCCTGATTTTAATCGTGGGAGTCTCATTATCCGCGTGTAACCTTTCAACCACTCAGGCTACAGAAATCCCGCAGGAACAAATCAATACGATCGTCGCTGGAACCATGTCGGTTCTCTCAACGCAAAGTGCGCTGCAAACCATGATTGCCCAGCTCACCCAATTCGCAATCGGAACTCCCACTCCACAAGCTACTTTAACTCCCGAACCACCGACTGCAACCTTGACGCCCACAATTACGTTGACCCCCCAATTTACCTATACTCCAACGTATACCAATACGCCGACCACCCCGACGGTCACGGTCACCAAAACAAACCCGCCGACCCCCTGTAATCAGGCTGCGTTTGTTAGCGATGTCACCATTCCAGACAACACGACGCTGACCGCGGGTCAAACCTTTGTGAAAACCTGGCGCATCAAGAATACGGGAACCTGTGATTGGACCAGTTCTTATTCGATCTACTTCGTTAGCGGCAATTCCATGAGCGCTCCGGCCTCTGTCGCGTTCACAAAAACGGTCAAGCCAAATGAAACGATCGATCTATCGGTAACGATGACCGCGCCTTCCACCAGCGGAACTTACACGGGTAATTGGATGATCAGCGGTCCAAACAGCAGTGTGTTTGGTGTGGGAACCGCTCCTGGCGTTCCAATGTATGTAACCATCAAAGTTATTGTCGATCCTACCCCAAAAGATGCGAATACCATTTACGACTTTGTCAAGAACTACTGTGCAGGCCAATGGCGCACCAACGCAGGTTCGATCACCTGCCCGACCAGCAGCATCGATTACACTAACGGCACCATTTCACGTACCTATGCCCCCGTACTTGAGGGCGGTTCAACCGATGATGAAGGTGCCTTGATCACCATCCCCGCCAAGGGAGGGGACGGATTCATTCAGGGTCAATTCCCCAAGCTATTGATCCACTCTGGCGACCGGTTTAAAGCTGCTGTACTTTGCACTTACAACAAGACGAAATGCAACGTAAAATTCGAGCTTCTCTATCAGGAATATGGCACAAGTACTGTAACCTCATTGGGTACTTGGACCAAAGTGTACGATAGTACTGTCACAAAGATTGATGTCGATCTCTCTGCGTTGGATGGCAAGGACATCATCTTCTACTTGAAGGTGGACAGTCTGGC
>CAZRHZ010000008.1:0-37433 GCA_964599995.1 uncultured Anaerolinea sp.
TCCCGCAGGAGAGGGGATGCAGGGTGAGGGATGGATTTTGAAATCATAAGGTTTTTATTGAGATCCAATCAATGAGTATTATTTGAAGTGCCTCACCCCTGAACGGATATGCGATTATCCAGGTGAAATTGTCCCCTCTCCTGCGGATAATGAGGAATTATGGATTCAATCTTATCCCGCAGGAGAGGGGACCAGGCCCTACAGCCGAGCGTTTTTTGCCAGGCTAAGGGGTCAGGGGTGAGGTGGTTTATGGAGTACCTATCGGCTGTTTTTTCGACAAACGTTCTTGGCATTCAGTTGAAATTCTATCCAAAACCCACTCGATATTATCGAAAACTTCATGATTCCAAAATCGCAATATCAAGACACCGGCATCCTCGAGTTCCCGAGTTCTTTCTTGATCCAATTCTTTTTGTTCAGGGTGACGATGAGGTGCTCCATCCAACTCAATCGCCAGCCTGGTTTTCATGCAATAAAAATCTAGGATGTAACCACATAATGGATACTGACGACGGAATTTGAACCCATTCAAGCGATTATCACGAAGGAAAATCCACAAAAACGATTCAGCCGGAGTGGAATTCTTACGCAATTCACGTGCAATTTCAATCAAATCGGTTGATTTCACAAAAATATCATACAGCATATTGAGAACCTGATTCATGTCGACTTATGCACTGATTATCCTGAAAAAACCATTTATTACGACAATTCATTATCCCTCACCCCTGAACGAGAACGTAATCCTTCACGTGAAATTGTCCCCTCTCCTGCGGATAACGACGAACTGAGGATTTAATCGTGTCCCGCAGGAGAGGGGACCAGCCCCTACAGCCAAGCGTTTTTTGCGAGGCTAAGGGGTCAGGGGTGAGGTTTGAACCAGATTTATTGATGAACACTTTTCAAGTGATCGCTTCAGAATTACCTCACCCCTGAACGAATATGCAATTTTCCACGTGAATTAGTCACCTCTCCTGCAGATATCAATGAATTGAAGAATGAATCGTGTCCCGCAGGAGAGGGGATGCTGGGTAAACCAAGGTCAGGGTACACCTTTTCACGCTAGGCTATAATAAACGCATGAAATTCCTCAAGCAATTTCTCACCGGGATGCTGGTGCTGCTGCCGATAGGGCTGGCGTTCTTTCTACCGCTGGCACCTCTGCCTGTGGCATACTCCGCTGCGCGCAAAGCGGAATATTCCGCGCGGCAGGCAAGCGACAAGATCGGCGAGATGGCCGCGCTGCAAACCGAGCTGAGTTACACCCCCTGGCAGGGGGACGAATGGCAGCGGCTGGGACGCCTGCACCTGGATCTCAAGCAGTTCCCCGAGGCGATCGCGTCTTTCAGCAATGCTGAAAAACTGGGCGCGCTTTCAACCGAGGGCAGGCTGTGGATGGCGGATGCCTTGATCTCGAATGGGCAAAAAGCAGAAGCCAAAGACCTGCTGCGGGAGTTCTCCCTTCTCGATGCGGGGGACGGATTCCTTTTCTTGCAGGCGGGATTGCTGCAGCGGTCGCTGAATGACACCTATGGCGCGCTTGCCTCCTTGTTGAAAGGGTACGAGGTCGCACCCGAAAATGGCGAGATCAATTATCAGATCGGCCTGCTGCTTTCGGCCGGCGAACCCGAAGAAGCGCTGCCCTTTCTGGAGCGCGCGGCGAACTTGAATCCGGACCGTCAAGCGCTTTGTTCAGTACTGTCTGAAATGATCGAAGCGTCCTCCGAGATGGGTGAAACGGGCGAACGTTACCTGTATATCGGACAGGTGCTTTCCACTTACGTTGAATGGGATGTGGCGCAGAAGGCTTTTCAAAAGGCGACCGATCTTTCCCCAACGAGTGGGGTGGCTTGGGCGCTGCTGGCTGAAGCCGCGCAGCAGAATGGCGAGGACGGCTCGGAATTCATGACCAAAGCGCAGCAACTCGAACCGGAAGCCGAAATGGTAAATGGCCTGAGCGCGCTGTATTACCGCCGCCAGGGCAAATCCGAACTGGCGCTGCTCTACCTGCACAAAGCACTGCAGGCCAACCCGTCCGCGCTGGTCTGGGAGATCGAGACCGGCAACACCCTGGCAGAGATGGGGAATTTATCTGAGGCGCTGCTGCATTATCAGGCGGCCACCGAGATCGACGCGCAGGACTGGACGGCCTGGCGGGCGCTGGCGGCTTTCTGCCTGACGCACAATTATGAAATGGAAGAAGTGGGTCTTGGCGCGGCGCGACAGGCCTTGAAATTGAACCCAGAATCCCCCGTGCTGATGGACCTGCTCGGGGCTGCCTTGCTGCAAACCGGCAGCCTGGACGAAGCGGAGTATTACTTCCTGGCCGCGAACCGCATTGATCCACATCAGGCAGCCATTTTGATCCACCTGGGGCAGCTTTATCTGCAAAAGGTTGAGCCCGACACAGCCTTTGAATATCTGCGCCAGGCACAGCAATACGCGCAGGATGAGCGCCTTCAGCAAATGGCACAGCAGCTGCTCGCAGAAAACGGGGCTGCGGAGTGAGAATTGGTATAATCATGTTATTGGTCTTCATTGAGGAGGACTTTAAATGAAACGCAACCTTGCCCTACTCTCGATCCTTTTGCTCAGCAGCCTGGTATTAAGTGCCTGTTCTGCCCTCGATCTTTTCAAGCCCGCGCCCGTGGCGGCCGAATCCGGCGCTCTGCTGGCGCAAGACGATTTTTCGGTCACCCCGAACGGATGGGGCACCATGGGCAGGGCTGGCGGCGAGATCGGTTTTGAGTATGAGGGCTTGACCATCCAGGTCAACGTGCCCAATTTCATGTTCTGGACGGTAAACGGCGACAGTTACACAGACGCACGCATCGAAGCGGACGCCGTGCTGCTCGAGGGGCCGGCCAACGATAATTTTGGCGTGATCTGCCGATTCCAGGACAATGAGAATTTCTACGCCTTTGTGATCAGTCATGATGGCTACTACGGCATCTTCAAGGTGATGGACGGCGCAATCGACATGGGCAGCGGTGTTTCCAATCTCGAATACAGCGATGCCATCCGCACCGGCGGAGTAGTGAACCACATCAGCGCCACCTGCCAGGACCACCTGCTCAGTTTAACGGTGAACGGCAGCCTGCTTTCTGAGGTGGAAGACACTTCCTTTAATGAGGGCCAGGTCGGTTTCATTGCCAGCGCGTACAGCGACCCGGGGGTCAAAGTGCTGTTCGACAATTTACAGATCTACCAACCTTAAGTAATCTATGAAAGTCTTTTTTGATACGGTCGGCTGCCGGCTGAACCAGGCTGAGATCGAACGCATGGCAGGCCAGTTCCGCGCGGCCGGTCACGAGATCCTGGATGCACCGGAAGGAGCGGACTTGGTGGTGGTGAACACCTGCTCGGTAACCGCCGCGGCCGCGTCCGATTCGAGGCAAAAAGCCAGACAGGCACATCAGGCCGGGGCGAAACGTATCCTTTTAACCGGATGCTGGGTAACCCTCGAGCCGGAAAAAGCCGCCTCGCTTGTGGGGGTTAGCGACGTTGTCTCAAATGAGAATAAAATGGGCATCCCCGCGGAAGTGTTGGGGCTTGACCCGCAGGAATTCGACCTGGAACCCTTGGCCCGGCGACCTTTACCTGGAGCGCATCAGCGCACACGGGCGTTCATCAAGGCCCAGGACGGCTGTGATAATTTTTGCACCTTCTGCGTCACGCGCCTGGCGCGCGGCAAAGGCCGCAGCCTGCCCAAGGAAGACGTACTGCGGGACGTGCTGTTGGCAGAGCAGGGTGGGGTGCACGAAGTGGTGCTGACGGGTGTCAATCTCGGTTCGTGGGGCCGAGACGCTGGCACGGGGGAAACGCTGGGTGATCTGCTGCGGTTTCTATTGGCACGCTCGGGCGTGGAGCGAATGCGGCTGTCTTCAGTTGAGCCGTGGGACATTCAAGCCTCCTTTTTTGAGCTTTGGGAAGACAAGCGCTTATGCCGCCACCTGCACCTTCCGCTGCAATCCGGTTCGGCGGGCGTGTTGAGACGCATGGCGCGGCACACCACCCCTGATGATTTTGCAAAGCTGGTGTCGCAAGCCAGGCGGGCGATCCCCGAGATTGCCCTGACCACCGATATCATTGTGGGCTTCCCTGGTGAGACGGAAGATGAATTCAGTGAAAGCCTGGAGTTTGTGCGGCAGGTGGGGTTCAGCGGCGGGCATGTCTTCAAGTATTCTACGCGGCCAGGAACGGCCGCCGCGCGTATACCCGGAAGGATCGACGGGATCGAGGCGCAGCGGCGTTCCGCGTTGATGCGGCAGGTGTTGGTCGTCTCTGAGGAACAATATTTGAGCCGGTCGGTCGGGAACACTCTTGAAGTTCTTTGGGAAGCCTCCGGAAAGCCGGTAAAGGACGGGTGGCTGCTGCATGGGTTGAGCGGTAATTATATTAAGGTGACCGCCAAAGCTCCTTCCAATCGTTGGAACCTGATCGATCGAGTGAAGATCCATGGCGTGACTGATGGAAGCGCGGAAGGGACGATTCTTTGGCAGTGACAGGTGAATGTTAAGAATATTCTATGAAAACCGCCTTACAATTAACAAGTCTTGATGAGATTGACCTGGTTGGTTCCAGGATGTATAATCTCTTGCTTTGTGGCCATGAATCGATTATGGCTGGCGATGGGTAGAATTGACCATTTTTGTTTCAAGAAAATCAGGCGATTTTACTTTTACGGATTTACTTGGTTATTTACAGGTAAGCGAGAAGAGGAAAGCAGAAGTTAAGGTTGATGGATGAGTCATAATCGAGGAAATATGAAAACAATTGTGATCGGATGCGGACGAATTGGAGCGACACTGGCCTACAGTCTGTATAAACGCGGTCATGAGGTGTCGATCGTTGATGATAACCATAATTCATTCAACAATCTGCCCGCGGATTTTCAAGGCCGCATCCATGAGGGGGATGCGTTGAACCAGGATGTGCTGCTGCGGGCTGGGATCGAGGATTGCGATGCCCTGGCCTCGGTGACTAACAACGATGCTCTCAACGCGGTGGTTTCGCACGTGGCGAAAGTAGAATACAACGTTCCCAATATCGTGGCGCGCAACTATGATCCTCATATGAGAGCGCTGTTTGAAGCATTCGGCATCCAGGTGGTCAGTTCCACCAGTTGGGGTGCACAACGCGTGGAAGAATTGCTGACTGACGGAGATTTCAGAACGGTGTTCTCGGCCGGCAACGGAGAGGTCGAGATCTATGAGTTGGTGATCCCCAAAGAGTGGCAGGGGAAGAAAGTGGATGACCTGATCAAGTGCTCCACGTGCAAACCGCTGGCCATCACACGGGCTGGAAGGGCGTTTCTGCCTGAGATGGGCACCGAATTCATGCCAGGCGATTTGTTAAGTGTGGCGGCCACGTTTGATGGGATCAATGAAACCCGGGCGGAACTGCTCCAGGGAAAGAAGGCAGGTTAATATGTTCGTGATCATCGCGGGTGGTGGAAGAACTGGCGCACAGCTGGCCAGATCGCTGCTGGCTGAAAATCACGTCGTGCGCGTGATCGAATATCGGAAGGAAGTGCTGACAAGGATCCACAAGGAACTTCCCACCGAGGTCATCTATCCGGGCAACCCATTAGACACACTGGTGTTGGAACAGGTCGGCATTCAGGAAGCTGATGTCTTTGCGGCAACCTCCACTTCAGACGCGGAGAACCTGAGCCTGTGCTACCTGGTGCGTGAACGCTACAAGATCAAACGCACCATCGCCAGGGTGAACAACCCCCGGGATGCCTGGTTGTTCGATAAGAAATTCAATGTAGATGTTGCCGTGAACCAGGCGGATATCCTCTCCAGGCTGATCGAAGAGGAAATGTCGATGGGTGACATGATGACCCTGTTGAAATTAAAGAAGGGCCGCTACTCATTGGTTGAAGAAAAGATCCCTGCCAGATCAAAAGCGATCGGCATGGCCATTAAGGATCTGGTGCTGCCAGCCAATTGCGTGATCGCGGCCATCATCCGCAAGGGTGAGGTGATCGTTCCGCGTGGAGTTACCACCTTTGACCATGAAGATGAGATCCTGGCGATCACCGACCCTGAAGGCGCCAGACAGCTGGCGAGCATTTTCAGAAGCTCAGAAAACCTTTGACCTTGTTCGAACGTTAAGGTATAATCTGGTTTTACATTTCAAAAAAGATCGTATTTGAGAGGAAGTAGCATGACCAAAAGGACTTACCAACCGAGATTTCGCCGTCGCTTGCGTGTTCATGGTTTTCGATCCCGCATGGCGACCGCTGATGGCCGCGAAGTTCTGAAACGCCGCCGCGCGCGTGGACGTTACAAATTAACGGTTTCAGCCAACAATCACGTCAAAAAGATCCATTGGTAATAACCGGCCAAATGGCTAACCTGGTGCACATTTCTGATCAAGAGGCAATAAGAAAAGAGTGGGCAGGTTAATGGGTGAAACGCAAGTTTCGTATTACCCGATCGATTGACTTCAAGCGGGTGCGTCGTTTAGGAAAGACTTATACGCATCCGCTTATTGTGTTGGTAAGCTTGCAAAACGAACATTCGCGGGTCGGATTCATCACTGGAAAAGCAGTTGGTAACGCGGTCAAACGCAATCGCACGAAGCGTCAGCTCAGAGCCATTTTTGATGAATTCCTCCCGTCCTTCTTGAAAAACGCAGACGTACTGGTGATTGCCCGAGTGGCTATTCAGAGCGCTGACTACACTGATATTCGAAACGCCGTCAAGCAGCTACTGACAAAAGCGGAATTGATTCATCCGGATGATTATGACACAGGAAGACCAGCAAGTTGAGGTAATTGAACCTCGTTTACGTGATCTACCGTTCAAACTGATCAATATTCCCAAGTTCATTTTGTTGGGTCTGATCAGAGGGTATCAAAAAGTGATCTCACCTGCATTACCACCTGATACCTGCAGGTTTTATCCGTCTTGTTCGCATTACGCGTATCAAGCCATTTACAAATACGGGGCGTTCAAGGGGACCGGAATGGCGATCTGGCGAGTGTTACGCTGCAATCCCTACAACGATGGTGGATTCGATCCCGTTCCATGAGCGTAGAGATTCAAGATATAATGGGAAAACCCCAGACACAAAGGGAACTTGAAGAATGAAAAATAAAATAACATCGATTTTTGTTGTAGTTTTGGTGCTCGCACTGCTGCTTACCTCGTGCTCAAGCCAGACTGCCACCGCAACCAGCTGGGGAGGTGTTACGATCACCGATACAGCCATGTTTTACGCGGATGGGGCAATGGTTTATGCGCTGAAGGTAGAAAATGGCAATACCATCTGGTCGTACCCCGAAAAAGCTTCAGCAACCCGAATCTTCCTGGCAGCCCCGGTGGTGGTGGATGAGCAGGTGATCTTCGGGGATTACGCGAATCTTCTCACCAGCCTGAGCACCCGGGATGGGGCTGAGAACTGGCAGTTCGCAGAAGCGACCAGCAAATATATCGATTCGCCGCTCGTGGTGGGTGATATGTTGGTCGCCCCGAATGCGGATCACAACCTATACGCGTTGGATCTGAGCGGCAATCTGCTCTGGACGTTCGCCGGCGAGCATTCGTTCTGGGCGACACCGGTCAGCGACGGGGAAGTGGTTTTTGCCCCCAACCTGGATCACTATCTGTACGCTGTTGATCTTGGCACTGGCGAACAGGTATGGAAAACCGATCTGAAAGCTTCTCTAGTCGGTCGGGCAACCCTGGCTGATGGGATCATCTATCTGGGAAACCTGGATGGAAATGTCTTTGCTGTTGACAGCACTGATGGCAGCATCCTGTGGGAACAAAAAGTGAGCGGCGGCGTTTGGTCCGCGCCCACGCTGGTGGATGGACAATTATTCTTCGGAGATCAGGCTGGTAACATCAACATTCTGAACGTTGACGATGGCTCCATTGCTCAAACAGTCAGCATCGAATCCCCGGTTTTAGGCGCAGGTGCAGTGCTCGAAGATGGCATCATCTACGGCGATGAAAAGGGTGAACTGGTGCTGATCGGATTTGATGGCGCCAAAAAATGGACCCGCTCTGTGGGTGGATCGATCTATTCAAACCTTGCGATCTACGGCGATACCCTTGCCGTGATCGCCAATAAAGGTGAAAAACCGCTTGTAGCTTTCGATATTGAAGGCAACGAGATTTGGTATTTCACAACCAAGTAATAAGGATGGCATAAACCATGTGGGATACCATTATCATTCAACCGTTTATTAACCTACTGTTGTGGATCTACATGCTGGTAGGTAATTTTGGCGTCGCGATCATTTTGTTCACGATCCTCACGAGGCTCATTCTGTATCCTCTGACCGCGAAACAGATCAAAAGTTCGCAGGCCATGCAGGAACTTCAGAAGAACAAGAAATACCTTGATATCCAGGAAAAATACAAGGGCGATAAAGAGAAACTGGCACAAGAACAGATGAAGCTGTATCAGGAGTTGAAGATCAACCCCTTGTCTTCCTGTTTGCCGACCCTGCTGCAATTCCCGATCATCATTGGCCTTTACCAGGCGCTGATCCAAAGCATTGCCTCGGCACCGCTTGATCTGCTCAAACTCACCGAGCACCTTTATCCGAATTTCATCAAGGTGGCTGAGCTGATCCCGCTAAAAACGCATTTCTTGTGGATGGAACTCGGTCAACCGGAACGCCTGTACATCCCCGGCATTAATTTTGGCATTCCCATTCTGACCATCATTGTGGTCATTACGACCTACCTGTCTTCAAAGCTGATCTCTCCGCCGCAGCAACCGGGCGCTAATGATCAAGGCGCAATGATGACCAAGATGATGAACCTGTACATGCCGATCTTGATGGGATGGCTGGCCTATACGTTGTCTTCTGGTTTGGCCCTCTATTTTGTCATCACCAACTTGATCCAAATTCTGCAATATGCACTTACCGGCAAGATCTATTGGGATAACGTCATCCCTTGGAAAAAGAATAAAGCGATCAAAAAAGCCTAAAAACAGAGAATCGAGACTATTATGGCCCAGGAAAAAACCACTCTTGAAATAATCGCTCCCACCACTGATGAAGCTGTTGCCAACGGTCTGAACCAATTGGGAGTCAGCGCAGATATGGTTGATGTGGAAATTCTGGATGCGGGATCCCGCGGGTTGTTGGGCATTGGCGGAAGGCAATCACGTGTACGCCTGACCGTTAAGCTTCCGGTTGAAACCAAAAAAGCCACATCGAAACCGAATGCAGAACCGCACGCTGGCGAACTGGTGGAATACCATGAAACGAAAAGCATCGATTCTGAATCGCTCTCCGATGAAGAACGGCAGAACCTGAAGATTGCCAAAACAGTGGTGATTGAACTGTTAGAGCGCATGCGTGTCAAGGCAGTGGTAGAACCCTGTTATGTCGCCCCTGAAGACGACAAAGATGAACGCATCATCCTGATCGACATCCAGGGCGATGATCTGAGCATTCTCATCGGCAGAAAATCAGAGACGTTGAATGCGCTGCAGTACATTTCCAGCTTGATCGTCAGCAAGGAACTGGGCAAGTGGGTTCCCATGATGATCGATGTGCAGGGATATCGCAAACGCCGCGATCGCCAGCTCAGGCAGTTGGGCCGCAGAATGGCTGATCAGGCCATCCAGACCGGCAGACGCCAGGTATTAGAGCCCATGCCGGCCAACGAACGGCGTGTGATCCACCTGGAACTGCGAAACCATCCGCAGGTGATCACCGAAAGCATGGGCGAAGAGCCCTACCGCAAGGTGACCATCTCACCCAAGAACTAACCGAGAAGGATCCGGAAAAAAACCGGATCCTTTTTTTAGCCCCTGAATATAGTAAAATTCCGGTAACGATGGTTGCCTTTTATAAGGAGTGAGACATGAACGCAGTGGAACTTATCATCAAAAAAAGGGATGGACTTGAGCTCACGCAGGAAGAGATCAAGTTTTTTATTAATGGTTTGGTCGATAAATCGATCCCAGATTATCAGGCGGCGGCCTGGCTGATGGCCGTAATGCTCAATGGCATGAACGAACGTGAGACCACCGATTTGACGCTGGCCATGGCTCATTCCGGTGAGATCATGGATCTTTCTGAAGTTGTGCCCATCGAAGTGGACAAGCACTCCACCGGTGGTGTGGGAGACAAGACCACGCTGGTGGTTGAACCGCTGGTGGCAGCTTGCGGACTGCCGGTTGGCAAAATGTCTGGCAGGGGATTGGGGTTCAGCGGTGGAACGCTTGACAAGGTGGATTCCATTCCGGGCTTCAACACCTCATTCGCACCTGAACAGTTCAAGAAACTATTGAAAGAAACCGGTCTGGTGCTGGCAGGACAGAGCAGCAATCTGGCTCCCGCGGACGGCATCTTATATAAGCTGCGCGACGTGACCGGAACAGTCCAATCCATCCCACTGATCGCCTCTTCGATCATGAGCAAGAAGATCGCGGGAGGAGCGAAGGCCATCGTTTTGGACGTCAAGGTTGGTGTGGGAGCCTTCATGAAAAATCTGGAGGAGGCGCGAAAACTGGCAGACTTGATGGTCTCGATCGGCACACTGAGCGATCGCAAGGTGGTCGCGCTGCTCTCTGATATGAATCAGCCTTTGGGCTGCGCGGTCGGGAATGCCCTGGAAGTCAAAGAAGCCATTGAAACGCTGCATGGCGACGGGCCAGAGGATTTCAGGGAACACTGCTTAACCGTGGCCTCACACATGCTGGTAGTTGGTGAAAAGGCTAAAGACCTCAAAGAAGCACGTGAAATTGTTGAAAAAGCCCTGCTGGATGGATCGGGATGGGAAAAGTTCCGATCTCTTGTCAAGAACCAGGGCGGGGACGTCGATTTTGTGGATCATCCAGAAAAGCTGGTTAAGGCACCGCTCATTGAAACGATCACAGCGCCCCAAACGGGAGCTTTGAAATGGATCGACGCGAAGGAGATCGGAGAAACCAGCGTGGACATGGGAGCTGGCCGCAAACGAAAGGAAGACACCATCGACTTGTCCGTGGGGGTGGTCATTCATCATAAGGTTGGCGATCAGGTGAAGGCGGGCGACCCGTTATTCACCCTGCACGCGAGGGATGCAGGCAGTTTTGAGACTGCCAGGGCTCGTATTCTAAAGGCGCATGAATGGAGTGCCAAGGCCTGTCCACCGCTGCCATTGTTTTACCATTGAGATTAAAAAGGAATCCCGGCGATGAACCGGGATTCTCTTTACTTTGTTATTTTCCCATGACCTGGGTCAGGAACACATTCAACAGGCTGGGATCAAAATGCGATCCCGATTGCGAAAGCAGGTGCTCATAAACCCGTTTTTCCTCCCAGGCTTTGCGGTAGGGACGGTCTGAAGAGAGCGCGTCCCACACGTCGATGATGGCAAAAAGCCTGGCGCTCAAGGGGATCTCTTCACCTTTCAGTTTTCGCGGATAACCCGTGCCATCCCATTTTTCATGGTGGCAGTAGGGAATGTCAATCGCAGATCGCAGGAAGGAAATGGGGGCGATCAGTTTATAGGCCAGTTCAGGATGTGTGCGCATCACCTTCCACTCATCTTCGCTCAGAGGTCCTGGTTTGAGCAGGATCTGGTCGGGGATGCCCATTTTTCCGATGTCGTGAAGGAGAGCGCCGCGGCGGATATTGTTCAATTCCTGTCCCTGCACGCCGACTGCCAGAGCCAACCGTTCGGTCATTTCGGTCACCCTACGGGCGTGGCCTTCGGTTTCTTCGTCGCGTAATTCAAGCGCGCTCGCCCAGCCTTCAAGGGTGCTGTCGTAGGCCACCATCAGATCCATGTTGGAGCGCTGCAGATTGTCAAACAATTCGCCGTTGTCAATGGCAATGGCTGCCTGTGTGGAAAGCATGGTGAAGAAATTGATCCAGTCGCCGGTCACTTTGAAGGGCATCTGACTGAAGACCTCGAGAACACCTTTGACCTGGCCTTTGGCGATCAAGGGGATGGCGTAATATGAATTGAATCCCGCGTCTTTGAACAACCTGGCGCGTTGAGAGTACGCCGCTGCTTTTTCAAGAACGGGCTCCTGGATCAATCTGCGCTCAAGCGCGCAGATACCTGCCAGATCATCTCCCATGCGGCTGAAACTGCGCAAAATGCGTGTGTCATAGATCCCGCGGCTGGTGATGCAATTCAAAGTTTGCGAGAACGGATTCAGCGATTGGATGATCGCGCCGTCCATTTCAAGTTGGGTGAGGGCACTACCCAGTAGAAAATCAAGGGTCACTTTGATATCTGAACTGCCCGTAATGGCCAGGTCAATATCGTGCAATGAAGCGAGCTGTTGAAGCTGGCGAGTCGTTTGATCGTTCAAGGTCGTCCTGCGAATGGCCGAAGCGGCAATATCGGCCAGCGCTGCCAGAATGCGCACTTCTTCTTCTGAGAAGCTTTCTTCACGCCCGATGCATAAAATGCCGATGGTTTCGCCTTGTAAAGAGAGAGGCAAGCCGATCACAGCGTAAATCTCTTTGATCCACAGCGCTGTAAAAAGAGGATTATCAGGGCTGACAGAATTTACCACAACTGGTGAAGAGCTTTGCCAGACATGTTCAGGCACTGAGAGATCAGGAGACAGAACATTGCCAGTCAGTGCAGACCATTTGCCAGATGTGATCTCTAGAGTCTGCTGGTTGGTTGAAGGATCTTTGGTCAACAAAGCAACGGCTGTGGCTTTCACCACTTTTGAGAGTTCATCCATCAAGATGCTGAGCAATTCTTTGCGGTCGCGTGCTTCACGCATGGCAAGAGAAAGTGATGAAATGGCCGCCAGCTCTTTGATGCGTTGATTTTCAGCTTCAAATAAGCGCGCATTTTCGAGCGCGACTGCCACCTGACCGGCCATTGAAACAAGCAGCCTTTGGTGTTCTTCATCGAAGGCGTTAAATTTTCTGGATTGCATCGAGATGGCACCCAACAGGTGATCGCGGCCTATCAGCCAGGTTCCCAACCACGAGCCCGAGGTATTTTGCTCATCCCAAACTGCCACTTCAGGAAGTTTTTCTACCCGCAATTCCTGGGTGACAAGGGTTTTGCGCGTTTTCATGACCCAGTTCATCAAACCGGTTTCTTTTACCGTGAGCTGCTTGTTGGTGAGCTCAGGCAGTTTGTTGCCGGTGGAATCTGCCATGAGCAATTCCATCTCATGGCTCTTATGATCGTAAAGGGCGAGCAAAAAGGTATCGGGCTTGAAGAATTCGAGCACCTGTTCATAAAGACGTTTGACCAGCACGTTGGAATCAAGCTCGTTGCTGGTTACCAGGGCGGTTTTATAGAGCGCGCTCATCTCGAGTGAGGTGCGCTCGGTCTTTTCAAACAGGTTGATCCTCTCAATCGAAGACGCGATATGGTTCGCGATGGTCTTTAAAAGCTGCTCGTCTTCGCTGGCAAACGCATTGATGTAACCTGCTTCAAGATTGATGACCCCGTATACCTCGTTGTCGACAATAATGGGCACACACAACTCGGATTTTGTGTTCGGGTCAACCTCAATATAATCAGGGTCCTGGCTGGTATCGGGCACGAATTTTGAGATACCGTTCTTCGCGACCCAACTGGTGATGCCTTTATCGAGACGCAGGATGATCTGTGTCGAATCTCCCGAATCTAGGTATCTGGAGCGATGGCGGTAAAGAACCCCGGCTTTTTTATCAAGGAACATGAACCAGCAGCGGGCAGGGGCTAAAGACTCGCCGACAATGCGCGTACATTCTTCAAACATCGCATCCACGGTGTTGGCGCGGGCGATCTTGGCGGAGAGCGTATTCAAAACCTGCAGCTCGCGGAATTTTGATTTTCCGAGGCGGGTGTAATAGCTTAATTCTGTGATCTCGCGTGAAATAATCGAAACGCCGGTAATGATTCCGTCCCTGAGGATTGGCGAATAAGAGGTTTCAAAAACCCGCTCTCCTTCGGGGATAAAAAGGGATTCCTGCTCGGTAAATTTTAATCCCTGAAGGGCTTTATCCAATTCAGCGAAAATGGGTTTCAGTTTTGTGTTTTTGCGGAATTCCAACAGGTCAAGGCCTACTGATAATTTCACTTCAAAGGCCTTGTTTAACACTTCGATCGCAGCAGGATTAATAGTCGTAATGCGGTAATGGTCATCGATCGCCCAAATACCGTCCTGACTGTGAAAGATAATGTCTTCTGTCACCCTGGTGTCAACATCAATGAACATTAGAAAAGCATGCCCTACCTTTTATCTTGAAATAAGGCTTTCGATGACAAAAATCCTTTTGTACACATCAGAATAAAAGATAACAGGTTTCGAGAAAAAAAGCCGTAATTTTTATGTAAAAAAACGCAGCGGGGTTTGCGATTGTGATTTTGGTTTTTTTGTGGGATAATAGGCGAAAGTGAAGATGGAAACGAGTAAATCTCGTGGCTTTTCTACAGCGAATCCGGAGAAGGTGGAAGCCGGACAGAAAAACGAGATCGAAAATCCTTCCGGAATTGTGACCTGAACATGGTTTTCCATTAGTAAGGAAACCGGTACCTTCGACCGTTATCCTGAAGCAGGTTTGTCTAACAGACGCACCTGACCGAGCGCTCAAGTGGTTTTTGAGAAGCAGGGTGGTACCGCGGAGTGATTCCCGTCCCTGATTTGGGATGGGATTTTTTTTATTTTGGAGGAGTTGTATGTTCAAACCAGTTTCACCAAAATTGAACGTTACTCAAATGGAAGAAAAGGTCTTGAAGAATTGGAAGCGCCTTGATGTGTTCCATCAGAGTATGGACCTGCGCAAGGGTGGAAAAGAATACATCTTCTTTGAGGGTCCGCCAACTGCCAATGGCAAACCAGGGGTTCACCATGTTCTGGCGCGTGCTTTCAAAGATATTTTCCCACGCTACAAGACCATGCAGGGATACCATGTTTCACGGCGGGGTGGGTGGGACACGCACGGCCTGCCGGTTGAGATCGAAGTCGAGAAGAAGCTCGGGTTCACCAATAAACGCCAGATCGAAGAATTCGGCATCGGAAAATTCAACGAACTGTGCCGTGAATCCGCCTTTACCTATATCCAGGATTGGGAGAAATTAACCGACCGCATTGGATACTGGGTGGACCTCGAAACAGCTTATATCACTTTTAAGAACGAGTACATCGAATCCATCTGGTCGATCCTCAAGAATTTCTGGGACAGAGATCTGCTGTACCAGGGTTACAAAGTGGTTCCCTACTGTCCGCGCTGCGGTACGCCTCTTTCTGATCATGAAGTGGCCCAGGGATACAAGGAAGTCAGCGATCCATCTCTGTTTGTGCGCATGCCCCTGGTGGATGAAAAGGGTACCTCGCTGCTGGTCTGGACGACCACACCCTGGACGCTGCCAGCCAACGTGGCCGTGGCGGCGGGTGAGAAGGTGGATTACGTTACCGTCGAGCGCAACCTCCCCGAAGGAGGGACTGAACGGCTCATTCTGGCGGAAGCGTTGGTTGAGAAAGTGTTCGGCGACGAGCAGGTCAAGATCCTCGACCGTTACAAGGGTAAACAGCTTAAGAACAAGCGATACTATCCGTTGTTCACGTTCCTGCCCAGTGAAAAACCCGCCCATTATGTGGTGTTGGGCGAATTCGTGACCACCGAGGACGGATCGGGACTGGTGCACATTGCCCCCGCCTTCGGTGCGGACGATATGCAGGTGGCGCTCGAATCTGACCTGCCTGTGCTATGCACGGTGGCGGAAGACGGCACCTTCATTTCAGAGGTGAAGCCGTGGGCAGGTTTGTTCGTGAAGGACGCCGATCCTCTGATCACAAAAACGCTAGAGGAACGCGGACTGCTGTTCAAAGCCATGCAGTACACGCACACCTATCCGTTCTGCTGGCGTTGCTCCACGCCGCTTTTATACTATGCCAGACCGACTTGGTACATCCGCACCAGCAAGTTCAAGGACCGGCTGGTGGAGATCAACGAACAGATCAACTGGTATCCAGAACACATCAAAAAAGGCCGTTTTGGTAACTGGCTGGCCAATAACATTGACTGGGCTTTGGGCCGCGAGAGATATTGGGGTACGCCGCTTCCGGTATGGGAGTGCGAAGAATGCCATTCTCAGACTTGCATTGGCTCATTGGCTGAGCTCTCTGAAAAGGCTGGGCGGGATCTGACCAATTCAGACCTGCACCGCCCGTACGTGGATGAGATCACCATGAAATGTGCGGACTGCGGCGCGCGCATGCGCAGGGTTCCCGAGTTGATCGATGTGTGGTTCGATTCTGGCGCGATGCCGTACGCCCAGTGGCATTATCCGTTCGAGAACGTCGAGACTTTTAAACAGCAGTTCCCGGCGGATTACATCTGTGAGGCCGTGGATCAAACGCGCGGATGGTTCTATTCGCTGCACGCCATCAGCACGCTGCTTTTCGATTCAGTGTGCTATAAGAACGTCATCTGCCTGGGGTTGATCCTGGACGGGCAGGGACAAAAAATGTCGAAGACGCGCGGGAACGTGGTCTCGCCGTGGGAAGTATTGGATAAAAATGGCGCAGACGCGATGCGCTGGTACCTGTATACCGCCAGCCCTCCGGGTCAGGAAAGACGCTTCTCGAGTGATCTGGTGGGTGAGGTACTGCGCAACTTCACCTTGACGCTCTGGAATACCTATTCCTTCTTCGTCACGTACGCCAACCTGGACGGCTGGAAACCCGAGAAAGGCGCCAAGATCGAGTACAGTTCGCTGGATCAGTGGCTGCTTTCATCTCTGCACACGTTGGTCAGGGACGTGACCAATGCCCTTGAAAATTACGACGTGATCGGAGCCACCCGGCCGATCGAGCAGTTTGTCGATCAACTCTCCAACTGGTACCTGCGCCGATCGCGGCGTCGTTTCTGGAAGAGCGGCTCAGACACCGACAAACAGGCTGCTTACGCTACTTTATATGAAGCGTTGGTGACGGTCAGCAAACTGCTGGCTCCCACCATGCCATTCATCGCGGACGAGATGTATCTCAATCTGGTAGGTTCCGTGGAGGAGACACCCGATTCAGTGCACCTGACTTCCTGGCCCAAGTATGCCCCGTCCAGAATCAACGAGAAATTGAACCGCGATATGAATCTGGTAATGCGCTTGACCTCTCTGGGACATGCCGCGCGCAACAAAGCCAATCGAAAAGTACGCCAGCCCTTGTCTGAGGCCGCGTTCGCGGTGAGCAACCGTGAAGAGGCTGAAGTGCTGGCTGAATACAGCGACCTGCTTGAAGATGAACTTAACGTGAAGAAAGTGCGTTCGTTGAACTCGGCTTCTGAGGCAGTCAGTTATGCGCTGAATCCGCTGCCAAAGCAGTTGGGTCAGAAATACGGCAGCCGCTTCCCTGAGATCCGCAAGGTGGTGCTGGGTCTGGATGCGGAGAAAACCTCCATCCAGCTGCTGTCTGGCCAGTCGATCACGGTCAACGTGAACGGCGAGGAGCTGTCGCTTCTACCCGAGGAGATCGAGGTGCGCATTCAGGCTAAAGAAGGTTACGCCGTCAGTTCTGAAGGCGCTTATCTCGCGGCCCTGGTCACTGATCTCACTCCTGAGTTGATCCGCGAAGGTCTGGCGCGCGAATTTGTCAGACGGGTGCAAGACCTTCGCAAGACCGCTGATTTTGACATCGCTGACCGCATCCATCTCTACTATGCGGCCACACCTGGTTTGCTGGAAGCGGTCGCCGCATTTAGCGATTACATCATGGCTGAAACCTTGAGCCTGAGCATGAAGGTCGGAGAAATCCCGTCGGATGCTGTGGTTTTCGAAGATGAGTTCGACCATGAAAAGGTAACGATCGGAATTCGCAAAGCATAAGAAGAAAGGGCTCCGCGAGGAGCCTTTTCTTTTCGGTCAGGTGAAAAGTAAGGTAAAATTCTAGGGATCTTACACGGAGGCCCATTTGAAGAAGTTTTTTAAGTCCATTCGCTGGTTACTCATCATCGCAACGATCATCGTTCTGGTCGATCAAGCCACCAAAATACTCATTCGAAGGTATCTGGCGTTTGGTGAATCATGGGCACCCTGGGATTGGATGCTGCCATATTTGCGCCTGCTGCACATCAACAATTCCGGGGCGGCTTTTGGCATGTTCAAGAATGGCAATCCCATTTTCATGGCCTTGGCCGTGATCGTTTCGATTGCGATCATCTATTATTATTCGCGCATCCCTGAAAAAGAAACATGGGTGCGATTGGCGCTCTCGATGCAACTGGCGGGTGCCGTCGGAAACCTGATCGACCGGATCATTTTTGGTCAGGTCACAGATTTCATCTCAGTGGGTAATTTCGCCATTTTTAACATCGCTGATTCCTCGATCACCGTTGGCGTGGCGATCTTGCTCATTGCTGTGTGGTGTCAGGATCGAAAAGAGAAAAAAGAGGCCGCGTCTGCGGCTTCACAAGAGCAAGTGAATCAAACCGGAAGCGAGAATTGACCTCTTCATTTAAAGTTTTTACGGTAGCCGCGGGGGAGGATGGCAGGATCGATAAATTCCTGTCAAAGCACATATCGGAATTGTCGCGCTCACGACTGCAGGCTCTCATCAAGGAGAATGCTGTCAGAGTGAACCAGGAACCCGTCACAAAGGCGGGTTTTCAGGTTGAAGAGGGTTTCACCATTGAGATCGAGCTTCCGGAAGCTCAAAGCAGTGAGTTGATCCCTGAGTCGATTGATTTGGACATCCTTTTTGAAAACAGCGATCTTGCAGTGATCAACAAACCGGCCGGCATGGTGGTTCATCCAGCGGCCGGCCATGACAGCGGAACCCTGGTCCATGCAGCGCTGGGTCAGTTTGACGACCTTAGCGGGATCGGCGGTGAAATTCGGCCGGGCATTGTTCACCGGCTCGATAAAGACACCTCCGGGATCATCGTGATCGCCAAAAATGATAAAGCTCTTCAATGGCTTCAGGAGCAATTTAAAACACGCAGTGTGGAGAAGATCTATCTCGCCCTGGTGGATGGAAAACCACCCACTCCCACCGGCAGGGTTGAGGCGGCCATCGCACGCGACCCTTCTCACCGTAAAAAAATGGCCGTGGTCTCTGACGCGAAGGGAAGGGCCTCAACCACAGAATATCGAACCCTGGAGACCTTCAGGGATCACACCCTGCTGGAAGTTCATATTTTGACCGGCCGGACCCATCAGATACGCCTGCATATGGCTTTCTTGAAATGCCCGGTCACCGGGGATACCGTCTATGGCCGCAGCCACCCTTCCATCGAGTTGGATCGCCATTTTCTACACGCTGCCAGATTGAAGATCACGCTGCCGGGAGAATCTGAACCGCGCCTTTTTGAAGCACCTTTACCCAAGGAATTGGTTGACGCCTTAAACACCATTCGATAACTCTGGAGACATCTATGAAAATCGTGGATATGCGTTCTGACACTGTTACCAAACCCACCCCCGCGATGCGCGAGGCCATGGCAAAAGCCGAGGTAGGCGATGATGTGTATGGAGAGGATCCAACCGTAAATCTCCTTGAACAGAGATCCGCTGAAAAAATGGGCAAGGAAGCCGGGTTGTTCGTCCCCTCCGGGACGATGGGCAATCTGATCGCCGTTCTGACTCACTGCAAACGCGGCGAGGAAGCCCTGATGGGCGACAACGGGCATACCTTTGTTTATGAAGGTGGCGGTGTCTCAGCCCTGGGTGGAGTGTTCCCGCATACGCTGCACAATCAAAGCGATGGCACGCTGCTGCTTGAAGACATTAAAAACGCCGTCCGGCCGGACGATATTCATCAACCACCCACCCGGCTGATCATCCTGGAAAACACGCAAAATCGCTGCGGGGGTGTGATCCTGTCGGAAGCGTACACTTCGCAGGTGGGTGATTTTGCCCACCAAAGAGGAATGAAGTTGCATCTGGATGGGGCACGCATCTTCAACGCAGCCGTGGCCTTGAAAATCGATGTTAAAAAACTGGTGCACGCCGCAGACAGCGTGACCTTTTGCCTGAGCAAGGGGTTGTGCGCACCCGTGGGTTCAGTTCTGTGCGGCTCGCAGGAGTTCATCAAAGGGGCCAGACGGGTGCGGAAGATGTTAGGTGGAGGATTGCGCCAGGCTGGCATCCTGGCAGCCGCGGGTCTGGTGGCATTGGATGGCATGGTTGAGCGCCTGGTGGAAGATCACAAACGGGCCATGCAGCTGGCGGATGGATTGGCCTCGATCCGGGGGATCCGTTTTGAAAAAGGTCTTCCGCAGACAAACATGGTATTTCCCAGCGTGGATGCTGAAGTTGGAAAAACCGCTGGAGAAATCGCCAAACTTCTATCAGCCAGGGAGATCAAAGTCAGCGTGTTCGGAGAACGAACCATGCGGCTGGTCACCCACGCCATGATCGATGACGATGGAATCCAAAGGACGATCTCAGCATTTCGTGAAATTCTTGATTGAATTTCTCGATATTTCGACGACTGAATTTTAAAAGAGTCGTAAAGGTTATCGTGTATAATTTATTTTTCATATTTAGATTGACCCCTTAATCGAGGAAAAATGGATCCATTTATTACCCTAAAGGATATTGAAAAAACCTCGCAGTATGTTTCAAAGAAAATTAAAATCACACCCAAGGTGGCACTTGTGCTCGGATCTGGGTTGGGAGAACTGGCAAACCAGGTGAGCGATCCCGTGATCTTGCCTTACGCTGAGATCCCCAACTGGCCGCTATCGACCATCCACGGACACGCAGGCAGGCTGGTGATTGGAATGCTGGCCGGCGTTCCGGCGATGGTGATGCAGGGCAGGACGCATTATTATGAAGGCTACAGGATGGATCAGATCACCCTGCCGATCCGTGTGATGCAGCGCATGGGAGTTGAGACGATCATTCTGACCAACGCGGCCGGAGCGATCAACCCCAATTACCAACCCGGAGACGTGATGGCGCTGACCGATCATATTGGATTGATTGGCATGGCCGGCTTGAACCCGCTGCGCGGGCCCAACCTGGATGAGTTTGGCGAGCGATTCCCAGATATGAGCCAGACCTACGACCGCGAATGGATCAAAAAAGCTGACCAGGTGGCCAAGGAAAACAAGATCAAGCTGCATCACGGAGTGTATGTGTGCCTTTCAGGGCCATCCTTCGAGACGCCGGCTGACCTGCGATTCTTGCGCGGGATTGGCGCGGATGCCGTGGGAATGTCCACCGTGCCTGAGGCGATTGTCGCGCGACATGGGCGGACCAGAGTGTTGGCTTTTTCGGGCATCAGTAACAAGGCCAACCTGGACGGGAACACCGAAACCACGCATGAAGAAGTACTGGCGGCTGGTTCAATTATTGCACCCAAATTGTTGACGATCATCACCGGGGTGCTCGCTTCGATGAAGTCATAAAAGACCAGTTGCCCGGTATGAACAGCGATTGCTTGTAATGAATGCCATTTTGCGTTTCCTCACACAATACGAATACCTTTTTTATATCCTTCTGGGTGGGGTCATCCTGGTCTATATAAGGAAGGTCTATCTTGCATGGCGGGATTGGTCAGTGGCACTGTTCGGTTTGGAAAAAGAGCTATCGCAGCGCAAGATCAACGCCGGCCTTTCCATTGTGTTTTTCAGCGTACTGTTGGCAATCGGCCTTTTTGTGGTGAACACCTTCGTTACACCTTCCGTCCCTGGTGTGTTCAGCGTGGCTACACCCACGTTGAACTTTACGGTTGAACCCACCGAGGCGATCGAAACCCCAACCCCCGAAGCCACTGCGCAGGGCTTGATCCCGACTTTGAGCGCTTTTCTGGATCAGGGATGTGTGCCGGGGCAGGTGGAGTGGACTTATCCATTGAACGGTGATGGGATCGCCGGGCAGGTGGAACTGCAAGGCACGGTCAACATTTTGAATCTGGGCTATTACAAGATCGAATATTCCCCCAAGGACGAAGAGAACTGGATCCCGATCTACGCCGGAGATGCGGTGGTGGTTGACGCGCCCCTGGGTGGTTTGTGGAGCACCGGCGACTTAACCCCGGGAGATTACAAACTGCGTCTGGTGGTTTATACCAATAATGAAGAAGTTCTTCCCGAATGTTCCATTGATGTTTTGATCAAGGCTTCAAAGTAGGAACCCATGGCATCCATCGATATTCGTCCAGCAGTCTCCAGTGACATTCAGGTGATCAAGCAGTTTTCACATTCCATTGAAACCAGCCATACCTGGCAAATGGATAATACGCTCGATATCGGTCAGATGGATGTCAGTTTTCGCAAGATACGTCTGCCGAGGATCGTCAAACTTGACTATCCCCGAGACCCCGCCACGGTTCCAGACAGGTGGAAGAAATTCGATCTGTTTTTGGTCAGCCGCATCGAAGCGCGCTTGTGCGGTTACCTGACACTCCGCCTAGAAGAGGATTCATGCGGCAGGGTGATCGATCTGGTGGTCGATGAGCCTTATCGCCGGCAGGGAGTGGCATCTTCATTGCTGGTGGCCGCTCAGGATTGGCTGCGAAACAACGGGATCAATCAGATCGTTTTAGAAATGCAGATCAAAAACCAGGCTTCCATCGCGCTGGCTGAAAAGTTGGGATACGAGTTCTCAGGTTACATGGACCGCTACTTCAAGAACAGAGAAATTGCGGTGTTCTACTCTCTGTTCCTGCGGTAGCCAGAGGCGATCATTGATCAATTGGATGAGCGGTATCGTTTCGATCGTGCGCACGATCAGCCAGATCCTGACGGCTGGGGTGGCGATCACGGCGTTTTCGCTGTTGCTCTACGGTTTGTCTTTTAATTTACGCGACCGGGTGGCCAGATCTTTTGCCTGGATCATGTTCTGTCTGGTCATCATTTTTTCCACTGAATCTTTCAGCGGCACTTCAGATTCAGCCAGTTTTATCGACATGTGGCTGCGCATCCAGTGGGTGGGTATTATCTTGCTGCCCGCGACCTACCTTAATTTCTCTGACGCGCTGCTGGCCACCACCGGATTGCCTTCGCGCTGGCGCAGAAAATGGGCCATCAGGGTCACCAATTTCATCTCATTCGGGTTGATCTTCCTTTTAACAACCCCCTGGTTCCTTGGTCCCGTGGTTCTTGACCAACCCCCCGCGCCGCACAACGAACCGGTTCTCTTGACCAACCTTTTCGTTGTTTACTATGTATTGATCATGATCCTGGCTTGGATCAATTTTATCCGCGCCTACCGGCGCACGGTCACGCAGACGAGCAAACGGCGCATGTTGTATTTGACGGTGAGCGGCCTGGCTCCCGCGATCGGTTCGTTTCCGTTCTTGCTATACGGATCAAGTTTTGCTGCCAGCCAACCCTTGGTTTTCTGGAGTATCGCGACCATTACCAACCTGCTGCTGAGTGGATTTGTGGTTGTGATGGCTTATTCGGTGGCTTTTTTCGGAGTCCCCTGGCCGGATCGAGTGGTGAAGAGTCGTCTGTTCAAATGGTTGCTGCGCGGAGCGATCACCGCCAGCATCACCCTGGCTGTGGTCACCATTGTGCGAAGGGCGGGGCAGGTTTTTGGAAACCCTTATAACGCGTTTGTTCCCATCGTCATGGTAGTGGTGATCTTGATTTCTGAATACGCCGTCACCATGTTCTACCCGTACATCGAAAAATGGTTCTTCTTCTCAAAAGATGAAGATGATTACCTGATGATCCGAAGCCTGGAAGACCGCATCATCACGCGCAGTGACCTGAAGCAATTTCTTGAAATGGTTCTGGCAGCTGTGTGCGATCGTTTGCAGACATCGGGAGCTTACCTTCTCGAGATCACGGATGAGGGGCTGTCCATTGTCACGCACACCGGCAAGAACCACGTTTTGTCTGAAAACCTGACTGAGATCGAAGAAGTTTGTGCTTCTATTGCTGACGACTGTGAATCTGTGGTGTGGAATCAGGATGTTTTGATCCCGCTGCGAAAAGGCAGCAACGGTGACCCCAAGGTGGTTCTGGGATTTTTGGGCGTTAACGATTTTGCGGGTAAGTTACCATTGGCGGGTGATGACTTTGATGCATTGAATACCCTCAAAGAGCGAGCCACGCTTGTTCTGCGAGACCGGTTAACCCAGGAGAACCTGTTCAGAACCATTGAGCGGCTTAACCCGCAGGAAGAATTGATCCAAAAATTGCGCGCAGCAGGTCGTTTTGACAGCCGTGGCATTCTTCAGGCTGATACATCTCTCAAACAGACCGAACTCACCCAGGCCGTCAAAGACGCGCTGACCCATTATTGGGGTGGGCCGAAACTGACTGACAATCCGCTGCTTACGCTTGAGATCGTCAAGAAAGAACTCTCAATTTCAGATCAAAACCCGGCCAATGCCCTTCGCAGCGTATTAAAGAACGCGATTGACCAAATTAAACCAGAGGGTGAACGCAGATACACAAGTGAGTGGCTATTGTATAATATTCTTGAATTAAAATTCCTCGAAGGCAAGAAAGTAAAAGAGATTGCCATAAAACTGGCACTTTCTGAAGCGGATCTTTATCGAAAACAACGTGTGGCGATCGATGCCATTGCCAATACCATTGTGCAGATGGAATTAAAAGATGCTGGTTTGAGAGAAGAATAGAGCAATTATTGTGAACCTGCAAGAGGGAGTGACAACATGAGGGACAAGGACGGGAAACAAAGGGACTCCAATTTAATCCCAGAACCTGATGAGAGTTGGTGGGCATCAGTCCTGGCAGATGAAGACGCTGTAGTTTTCGATAAATCGGAGGCAGGCGCGCGGACAACAACCTCTGGTCAAGCCAACGTCAACACTGATTGGGAAAGCGTCAAGAATATTTTTCTTCAGGATGAAGTCATCCTGTTGGAAGTCTATGGATTTAACCGCGGTGGATTGCTGGTGAAAGGCCAGGGAATCCAGGGTTTTGTACCAGTCTCTCATCTGGTTGACCTTCCGGTCGATGCCTGTGAGGATGTCAAACAGGATTTGCTGGCAAAATATGAGGGGAGATCGCTTTATCTAAAAGTGATTGAATGTGAACCCTCCAATGAAAGGATTGTTCTCTCTGAGCGGGCCGCGCAAGCCGGCGAAGGGAAGCGCAAACAGCTTTTTGAGTCCTTAAAGGCCGGGGCACGAGCCAGCGGCCTGGTCACGAATGTCACCGATTTTGGGGTGTTTGTCGACCTGGGCGGTGTGGAGGGACTGGTGCACGTCTCTGAGTTGTCATGGGGACGGGTGGAGCAGCCAGCCTATTTATTTAAGATCGGCCAGCCGGTTGATGTGATCGTGTTGCAGGTCAATGAATCGACCGCCAGGATCGCGTTAAGCATTAAACGTTTATCTGAGAACCCATGGGACAGCCTGCAAATGAGTCACAAGACAGGGGATGTTGTTCCTGCAGAAGTGACTTCGATCATGCGGTTTGGTGTTTTTGCCCGGCTGAACGAAGGGATCGAAGGACTGATCCACGTTTCATCCATTTCTGATGTATGTGGACATTGTGATCTATCCAAGTTGTTTGTGATCGGACAACCTCTAACGGTAAAGATTTTGCACATCGACGCAGAACGCCGTCGTTTGGGATTGGGATTGGTCCCTGAAGAATGACAGAAAAGCAAAAACGCTCAAAACAAGAAAAAAGTTTGGTTTCAGATAGGCCCTCTCAACAAGAGACACTTCTTCACAGGATCGCCAACTTTTTTACACAATTCAGACGTTTTGGGTGGGACATTGCGGGGCTGTTTCTTCTCTTGATCGCGATTTTGAGTTTACTCGGCTTGTTTGGCATTTCACACGGTGTGTTGATCACACCCTGGATTGAATTCCTGAATCGATGTTTTGGCTGGGGAAGTATTCTCGCGATCCTGATGGTTGGATCATGCGGCGTAGCCGCGCTGGGTTACAGCGCAGGTAAAAAGTTCCCACTGTCGCTGGGAAAGGTTCTGGCCATTGAAGGGGCATTCTTCAGTTTATTGGCTCTCTTTTCCATAATGGGTGGTTTCAATCTGGAACGAGCAGAATCAGGCAAGGATGGGGGTGTGATCGGGTGGGGTTTGGCGAAGATCGTTCCGGGCTTCTTGGGAGTGATTTTCTATTCGATCTTGTTGTTATTATTTATCACCATCGCAATTGGCGTTTTCTCTAAACTGATCGCAAAGGTCATGACCTGGGGCGAGCAACCCGAGCAACATCTGGAAAAAGAAAGCTCTCTTCAGAAAACGCCGGTCAGGGCAAAAACGGCGCATCGCCCGATTTCTGTTCAAGAGGACGCATTTGAACCCGTTGTGGATCAGTCCCGCGACAACCGGCTGCCCCCCTTGAATCTCTTGATGAGCGAACACAATGTGCCTCCGGATCCGGAGAAAATTCGGCAGCGGGCGCAAACCATTGAACAGACCCTGGCTGAATTTGGCTTGCCGGCGAAGGTGATCGGGTACCGGGTAGGCCCAACTGTGACCCAATTTGCGCTTGAACCCGGTTTCATCAGCAAACCATCTTCTGACGGGAGTATTGTTAAACAAAAGGTGAGGGTTTCACAGATCTCAACGCTCTCGCGTGATCTGACCCTGGCACTATCTGCGTCCAGGCTGCGTATTGAAACACCGGTCCCCGGCAGACCGTTTGTGGGGATTGAAGTACCCAACAATGAAAACAACGTGGTTCGCCTGCGGCCGATCCTGGCTTCAAGCGAATTTCAGGGGTTGAAATCCCCACTGGCATTGGGTCTTGGGCGCAACGTTTCAGGTGAAGCGGTGGTGGCTGATCTTGAGAAAATGCCTCATTTATTGATTGCCGGTACCACGAACTCAGGTAAATCGGTGTGTATCACTGCCCTGACCACCAGCCTGGTGATGAACAACTCTCCGCATGATCTCAAATTGGTCATGCTTGACCCAAAAATGGTGGAATTGGTGAGGTTCAACGGACTGCCTCATTTGTTGGGTAAAGTTGAGACTGAATTGGAACGGATGCTGGCGGTACTGCGCTGGGCGTTGGCTGAAATGGATTCGCGTTATCGCCTACTGGCAGAGGCCAAAGCCCGGAATATCGAAACCTATAACCACAAGATGCAGCAGAAACGACAGCCCACCATGCCACGCATTGTCATCCTGATCGATGAACTGGCTGACCTGATGATGTCTGCGCCGGATCAAACAGAACACAGTCTCATCCGTTTGGCGCAAATGGCGAGAGCCACCGGAATCCATCTGGTGGTGGCCACGCAGCGTCCAAGCGCAGATGTGGTAACGGGCCTCATCAAGGCCAATTTTCCGGCTCGTATTTGTTTTGCTGTGGCTTCTTCGATCGATTCCAGAGTTGTACTCGATACGAATGGGGCTGAGACCCTTTTGGGAAAGGGCGATATGCTCTATCTCGATCCGGCCAAATCGGGTCTGCAGCGTTTGCAGGGCATTCTGGTTGGCGACAATGAGATCGAAAAAGTGGTCAACCACTGGCAAAGGATCAGCCAGGCCGTCCCACCGGCAGAAGCCCCCTGGGAGGAAATGGCCGCAGAGGTTACTGTTGGCGAAGATTCTGATGCTTTGATTGAACAGGCGATCCGGGTGGTCAAAGGAGCTGGAAGGGCCAGCGTCTCTCTCATCCAACGCAGATTACGGGTGGGATATCCGCGGGCAGCGCGTTTGATGGACGAACTCGAGGAGATGGGAGTGGTGGGTCCGTCTGTCGGCAGCGGCAAAGACCGCGAGGTATTGATCAGCGGGAATGATAACGATGATGAAGAAGACGCTGAGTACGAAGAGAACTAGAGATCATGGAAGAACTTGACATTTTTCTTTTCGCAAGTTAGGATGAGGTCTACTCTAATCAGGATTGGTGATGGATATGGGCGAAGCTGAAACACCGAAATCAGAAAAAGAACGTTGGTCGCTGGAAATGTTCCTGCGTAAATTTTTCAAAGTCGTGATCGATCCGGTGGCCAAGTTCCTGCTGAAGATTGGGTTGCGGCCCAACATGATCACCTATCTGGGTTTGATATTAACCACTGTCGCAGCCGCCATGATCGTATTGGACAAGGTCACCCTGGCAGGCATCATCCTGCTGGTCGGCGCGCCCCTGGATGTGGTGGATGGCACCATGGCACGACTGCTGGGTCATTCATCGAAATACGGGGCGTTCATCGATTCAGTTTCTGACCGCTACGCAGAATTGGTGCTGCTACTTGGGCTGCTGATCCTGTATATCAAGCAAGACAATTTGATGGCCTGCATTCTGGTGTTTGCTGCAGCCATAGGATCGGTCATGGTGTCGTATGTAAAAGCCCGCGCAGAAGGCCTCGGTTATTCAGCCAAGATCGGCATCTTGACCAGGGTCGAACGCATGATCGTAATGATCGTTTGCCTTATCATCAATTTTCCGATCGTGGCTTTATGGATCATTGCTGTGCTCGCCAATTTCACCGCAGTACAAAGGATCCTGTTCGTTCGAAAACAGACTCTGGCAGAAATGCCGGAGCCATCTTGCAACCAAGAGGTATAAACAATGGTCAACGGAGTAAACATTACTTTTTATTACTATGAATTGATCATCATTGCGTTGTTGATCGTCGCGACCATCGCTGTGGATGCCATCGAAAAACAACGCAGCACACCGTTAAGCAAATGGATGCATTCATTACCCTTAATCCTATTCATTGGATTGGTACTTGTTCATATTGCCTTATTGTTCTTTCCGCAAGTCACCGCACCCCTGAATGGTTTTTCGGTCAAGATCTATTTTTACGCGCTGGTCATCATATCTGGGGCGATCCTGGCCGCGGTGCTTTCAACTTTGGAAGCCAAACGGCGTGGGTTGAATCCTGATTTCATCTGGGACATGCTGCCCTGGCTGTTGATCGGCGGGATCATTGGCGCGCGATTGTGGCATGTGTTGACGCCGTCCTCTTCGATCCTTGTGGATGGCAAGAATCCGTACTTCATCAACCCCATCCAGATCTTCAATGTGCGCCAGGGCGGGTTGGGCATTCCGGGTGGTATTATGGCCGGTGCGCTGGCAATGTGGCTTTACGCGCGCAAGAAGAAACTGGTGTTCGCCACCTGGCTTGATATTGTCGCACCGGGTGTGGCGCTCGCGCAAGGTATTGGCAGGTGGGGCAATTTTTTCAATCAGGAAATTTACGGCCTGCCCACCACCATGACCGTCTTTCCGCTGGCGGTGAATATTGGCGGCAGTTACTATCTGGCGACCTTCTTCTATGAATTCGTGTGGAACCTGTTGAACATGTGCCTGCTACTGTGGTTACCCAGAAAACTGGGCGACAAAATGAAACCGGGCGATAACTTTTTGGTCTACGTGCTCTTCTATTCGATTGGCAGATTCTTGCTGGAGTTCATCCGCTTTGAATATTCACCCATCCTGGGTCAAAACATCAACCAGATCATCATGGCCATCCTGGCCGTGGCGTCGATCGTCTTGTTGATCCTGCATCATGTAAAGAAAAAGGGCTCATCGACTGGCTCGGACGATCCGGCAGTAGAAACAAAGTAAAACCATAAAAGGTTACCTGAAGAGGGTAACCTTTTTTATCAGGAGGAACCCATGGAAAAGATCACGATATTAGGCTCATCAAACGCTGTTGCAAAAGCAGATCAGCAAAACGCTCACCTTTTGGTTGAAACCCGCTCACGCAAGATCATGGTGGATTGCGGCAACCATCCCGCGGCCAGCCTGGGTAGAGCCGGCGTGACCCTCAATCAGGTGACCGATCTGATCCTGACGCATTTTCACGCGGACCATCTTGGCAGTTTGCCGCTCTTGATCATGGACATGTGGCTTGAAAAGCGAAGTGAACCGTTAAATGTCTATGGCCTGCCGGTCACCCTTGAAAAGGTCGGGCAGTTGTTGGATTTGTACGATTGGAAACTATGGAAAGACATGTTCCCGGTCGTTTTCACGCCAGTCTCAGAATCCGGCGAATCAAGCGTGATCTCGGATGGAGAGATCCAAGTGATCAGCCGCCCGGTGCAGCACTTAATCCCGACCATTGGGCTGCGTTTTGAGCGTGCCGGTGGAAGTACATATGCCTACACATCCGATACTGAGCCTTGCGACGCGGTGCTGCAACTGGCAGCGGGTGTGGACGTGTTAATCCATGAGTCAGCGGGGCCAGGCAAGGGGCACACCTCTCCGGCGCAGGCAGGGGAGAGCGCAGCGCGCAGCGGCGCGAAGCGTTTGGTCATGATCCACTATGAGCATAGGCGCGGAGCAGAAACGCTGAAGGCTGAAGCCCGCTCTACGTTTTCAGGGTTGGTTGATCTGTCTGTGGATGGGATGGTGCTTTAAGACTTACCAGCCTTCGAGAAAATTCTTCCATTCCTCATTTTCATTGAGGAATTTGGCGAAGACGTAGGTAGCGGCCTGGGGAGGTTCCTTGGGGAGGTGCAGCAGATCCATGCCAGACTCTGACAAAGTGCGGCCGCCTTTGCGATGGTTGCAGGACGGGCAGGCAGCCACCAGGTTGGTCCAGGCGTGTTTTCCGCCCAGGTGTTTGGGCAGCACGTGATCCACGGTGAGAAAAATGGTATTCTTTCCGCAGTACTGGCAGGTGTATTGATCGCGGCGGAAAACCTCGCGGCGGCTTAAACTCACTTTGGGACGCGGGCGCTGCACCATGCGCTGCAAACGGATTACGGAAGGGATGGGGTAATCAGCTCTGGCGGTTTTAATGACCCCACGGCCGTTCAGGATGAGAGTGGCTTTTTCGGTTAACATTAATCCGATCGCGCGCTGAAAACCGCACACGTTGATGGGTTCATAATTCGCATTCAACACCAGGACCGGTTTTTCCATATAATATGATCAAATTATAGCGCAAGACTGGTGAAGCGAAAAACTGGAGGAGATATGCGCATCGTGATAATTGGTGGTCTGGGGTTGATCGGAAGGGCGGTCTCACGAGCCGCGAAGAAAAAAGGACATGAGGTCACTCTGCTCACACGCAGAAGAGAACTGGTTGGGATTAATCACGCGAACATTGAGATCAAACACTGGGATGGTGCCGACTCTCAAGCCCTATGCAGCCTGATCGATCAAACGGATGCAATCATTAATCTGGCTGGAGAGAGCATCGGCAAAGGGCGGTGGACGGAGAAGCGGAAAAGGGTCCTGCTGGAAAGCCGCCTGGTGCCTGCCAGAGCGCTCGTGAAAGCGCTTCAGGACTGCAAACAACCCCCGCGGACCTTGGTCCAAGCCAGCGCGATCGGTATTTACGGCATTGGTGAAGACACAAAGACAGAAGATTCTACGGCCGGTAGTGATTATCTGGCAAGGTTCGCCCTAGAATGGGAAGCTTCCACCAGTGCGGTTGAAGAGATGGGCATCAGAAGGGTTGTGATCCGAACAGGGATCGTGCTCGATAAAAAACAAGGTGTTTTGCCGCAATTAATGCTGCCATTCAAGTTAATGGCAGGAGGAAAAGTGGGATCGGGCAGGCAAATCCTTTCGTGGATCCATATTGAGGATGAAGCAGGTGCGATCTTGTATCTTCTTGAAAAAGCGACTTGCAAGGGTGTGTATAATCTCACCGCTCCGTATCCTTTTAGTAACAGCGAGTTTGGTAAGATCCTGGCAAAAGTCATCCGACGCCCTTACTGGTTGCCCATTCCTGGTTTTGTCCTTAATATGCTCTTAGGAGAAATGAGCACACTCGTTTTGGATGGACAAAGGGTAGTCCCCAAGCGTCTTGAAGAAGAAGGTTACGCATTTATGCATCCCGACCTTGAGGAAACGTTGATCGACCTTTGCCAATCGACTTGATCGCGCACAGACGCATGAGCACTGGTATAATCATGCCTTATACCAAAAATCTAAAAAGGAGGCCGCAATGAACATCAATGAACAAGTCGAGTATTTCATGCAGGGTACGGAATACGGCGACGACAAATTAAAACAAAATATGGCGGATGAGCTGCGCGCTCGTTTGTTACTCTGCCAAAAGGAAGGAAGACCCCTGCGTGTTTATTGCGGTTTCGATCCCCGCAAGGCTGATCTTCACCTGGGACACACCGTGCCCATGCGCAAACTGCGCCAATTCCAGGAAATGGGGCATGAGGTTACGTTTCTGATTGGCAATTACACTTCATTAATTGGAGATCCTTCAGACAAAGATATTCTGCGCCCGCAATTGACGACCGAAGAAGTTGCCGCCAACGCGCAAACCTACGCTGACCAGGCGTTTCGCATCCTGGATCCCAAACTGACCAAGATCCGCTACAACGCTGAATGGCTGTCTGGACTCAGTTTTGAGCAGTTGATCAAGTTGGCTTCCAATTTCACCATCCAGCAGTTCTTGACGCGCGAGAATTTTAAGCTGCGCTGGGATAAAGGCGATGCGATCTATCTGCACGAAACGTTTTACTCGATCATGCAGGGGTACGACGCTTACGCGTTGAAAGCCGATGTGCAAGTGGGCGGCACGGACCAGTTGTTCAACATCATGACTGCCGCGCGCAAGATCATGACCAATTTAGGCGCTCAACCTAATATCGCCCTGATCCTGGGCATCTTGCCCGGTACCGACGGTGTGGTGAAGATGAGTAAATCTTTGGGCAATCACATTCCCATCAACACGGATGCCAACGATATGTACGGCAAAGTGATGAGCATCCCCGATATGGCGATGGGGCAGTTCTTCAGGCTCACCACCCGGTTAACCCCACCTGAGATTTCTGCCATTGAAGCAGGCGTCAAGAACGGCAGCATGCATCCAAGAGACGCCAAGATGCGTCTGGCGCGTGAGATTGTCGGGGCTTTCTACGGCGATCAACAAGCCGAAGAAGCGCAAGGTGTTTTCGTGGATACTTTCCAAAAGGGTGCGGTTCCAGAGGATATCCCGACTTTTCGTCTGACCGCCGGTCAAAGCGTGTTGGACATTATGCTGGCCACTGATCTGGCCAAAAGCAAGGGAGAGGCCAGAAGACTCATTGATCAAAAAGGGGTCAAGTTTGAAGGGACGGTGATCACTGACAGCAACGTGGTGATCGAAACCAGCGGAGTTCTGCAAGTGGGTAAACGCCACTTTTTCAAACTCGAAAAATAAATCAAAAAGACTGCGTCACTTTGGCGCAGTCTTTTTTTATCAGGCTCAAATGCAGAAAACCATGATTTTTAAGTAAAGGGGTTACTTCATAGATGGGATGCCTTTTATTGAATGTGTTATGGAAACCATTTTGTTATTGATTTGCACGTCCAACGCTAATCCGTTTATCAGTGGTTTTTCTCTGGCGTGATTTTCCAATCAGGAGTTCTGCGGGGATATTTAAACCTTCATGTAACCGCCGGATCATTTCTAATGAGAGTTGGCGTTTATGTCTAAAAATATCTGACACCCGTTCTTTATGTCCTACATACGGGATTAAGTCAGAACGTGATAATCCCTTGCTCTCCATATAATATTCAAGTACACCAACAGGGTCATCAATTACTGGAATTGGATAATGTTCGGCCTCATATGCTTCCACTAATGTGACCAGCACTTCCATTCGATCCCCATCAGGTGAACTGATAGGCGAATCCCATAATAATTCGATCTCTTTTAGAGTATTTCGATAATCTTCTTCGCTACGAATGGGTTTGATTTCCATGGCCTAATCCTTATATTGTATGGAGGAAGCGTCAATTTTGTTATATTCTTCATGTGTATCCAAAAATTTTATGAAAAATATCTGACGTTTATAGTCTACCGCTACTACCAAGCGATAATCATTTCCTTTGATATTAAAGACGACTCGATTATTCGCAATGATGCTCGTATTTGCCTGGTCATTTTTAATATCAACAGGTTGAGCCCATTTTTGGTTTTTACAGATCTTATACCAGGTCTCTAATGCAGTTGTGGCATCTGGATGTTTGACCTCAAATTCATCAATGATATGGCGGGCTATGATCCTCATTGATTCATTATAGCATGAGTTACCAAAATGGCAACAATATACCAAATCTGGTGATCAACAGCTCTAGATTGCAATTATTAATTTTGTATCACTTCGGAAATGAATAAAGTCGGATCGATTTGTTTGAATGCTCTTGATTATTTAAGTATTGAATTAAGGGTTTTGACTGTCGCGTTGAACATTTCTGTGCCGATCCGTTCCGCGATCTCAGGAGTGGCTTTTTCGAGCGCGACGACCAGTACGATCGGCGTTCCTTTCCAATCCAGCTGAGTCCCCGCGATGAACCAGTCCACACGCCCGGTTTCCGTCAGGGCTGAAGAGGAAACTTGCCAACCGGGTAGGTCTGAACCGATCAATAATGTGGCGGCTCCTTCATTGTCCATGGAGGTTGACAATTGGGTGCCTGCATCGGCTTCGAAGAGCAGCCAATCATGATCAGGATAGCGGTAAGACATGGCGATCTGCGAATTTACGACTGTTCCATTGTTGGAGAGCACCGCATACGCCACCGCCATTTGAAGCGGGCTGACCAGCAATTGAGAATCATCGCTACTAGCTGAGGTTGACTGAGAAGCCTCTGGGGTGGCTGAGAACTCAGTCTCATCGTAAAATCCCAATTGCCGGTAGAGGGCGTCCGTGCCTTCTGTTCCCTGGTAATAATTCAACATGGAAAACGCCGTGCTACAACCGGCGGAGACCAGGCTTCCCCAGGAGGGATCATTCTCAGGGTCTTTGGCGCAAAAGACAGGATCGGCCGGGTCTGAAGACCAGGGTCCCATGACCGGAACGGCTGGCAGACTGCGCGAAGCGAGCGTTTGAGCCAAAAGCAGCCCGCCGGTAGCTGTACCGATCGGATATTGACCTTGAGTCGCCCGGTTCACCAAGGGCGAACTGGCATCAGATTTCCAGGTTTCCCAATTCTCATCCAGCGTGTTGGCGTCGAAGGTGGGAGAAGTGGCCATGGCCAGGATTTCACCGGTGGTGGCATTGAGCATGACCAACCCGCCGGTTTTTCCGGCCATCAATCCGTCAGCGATTTGTTGAAGGTTCACATCCAAACTCAGGCGAACGTCAGCACCTTGCGGGTATTGCGCTGACAGCAGGCGGGTAAAGAACACCTGATCGAATGAATTTCCTTCAACCCCGCGTAAAACGGCATCATAGGTGGCCTCAATGCCCCCTTGACCGTAATTCGAATTGGTATAGCCCACCAAAGCGCTCAAGTTGGGGTAGTGTAGAACGCGCACCAGATCGCCCGATTCACCCATGGTTTCTGCAATGACTGTGTTATTGCGGTCAAGGATCTTGCCGCGCTGCACGTAAAAGTCCGATATGAAACGGCGGGGATTATCATTGCGCGCCAGCAGGTCACTGGCTCGGAAGAGGCTCCACCATGAGCTAACCACGGCCACGGCGAGCAGCGCAACCAGCAGCACTGAGCCGATCAGAAAATAGGCCCTGGATTGAGAGGGGATGATGGGCTGTTCGCCGGTTTGATTGCTGATGATCAATAAGAGCAGAACCGCGAAAAAAGAGATCATTAAAGAAGAACCACCATACGAAAAGAAGGGCAGCGTCACGCCGGTCAGCGGCAGCAACCGGATCGTCCCGCCCATGATGAGCAAAGCCTGTGAAACAAGGTAAGCCGTGATCCCGGCAGCCAGCAACCTCTGGAATTGGTTCGGCGCGCGCAGCGAGATGGTGAATCCCCTCAGCGTGATCACCATGTAACAAAGCACCACTGCAACAGAGCCCAGAAAACCGGTTTCTTCAACCAGGGAGGGATAAATGAAGTCTGACTGGGCCACCGGCACAACGCCTGGGCTTCCCAAGCCCAAGCCTGTGCCAAACAGGCCGCCATTGGCGATGGCGATGATGGATTGGACAATTTGATAGGAACGCCCATTTGAGTCCAGCCACGGATTTAACCAGGCTTCGACCCGTAATTGAATGACATCAAAAATGAAAAATCCAGCTACCAGGGCAGAAACGATGACCAGAAAACTGAACAGCAGAAAGCGGCGTTTACCCGAAGCCAGATAAATGATCACGGTGTACAAGGCAATGAAAAGTGAGGCGGTTCCAAGATCACGTTGAACCACCAGGATCACCAGCGAGGCTCCGGCCACCAACAGGGTGGGGGTGATCAACTGCAGGAACTTGAAGCGGGCCGGAACGCTGTCAGCCAGATAGGCCGCCAGGTAGATCACCAGGATCAATTTGAGGATCTCGGAAGGCTGAAGGTACACACCGCCCAGCCCCAACCACAGGTTCAAGCCTGAGCCGCTTGGATTGGTGCCAAAGAAGAAGGTCAGGATGGTCAGCACGAGAGCGAAGGTCAACCAAATGTATTTATAGCGGCGCAGGATGGCCAGTAATCCGCGGATGCGCAGGCCGATAAACGCTCCGACCAGACAGACGGCCAGCCAGAGGGTTTGCTTGAAGCCGTAGACGGGATCAAGCCTGAAGAGGGTGATCAACCCCCAGCCTGTCATTAATCCGATGATCGGCAACAGATAAGGATCACGTTCCGGCAGGATGCGATCCGCTTCGACATACAGGATGGAGAAACCGATCAGCCAGACAGCGAACCCGATCCACTGCTGCCAGCGCAGATCCACGCCCAGGGAATGCATTCTGACAGCCGGGGCAAAAGTGAGGATGAGGCAGGCAAGAAAAACGAAGAGCGCTGCCAGTATCATCAGGCGCTTTTGCACCATTTCTTTCGGAATACGATCCCTTAGAGCGGAGAATTTCACGCCAGGTATTTTCCAACCAGAAGATGATATTTCTTTTTGGTCTCTTCAGGGATGGCTGCCCGATTGGTGATGATGGCATTCTCAAGCGCGCTTTGGCAGCGGCATGGCTTTTGGGTTCCCATTTGAGAAACCAGTTCGAGGATCGTCTTCTGAGCGATCTCGGTATTTTTATGAAGAGTTTGGATCACCAGATCAACACTGACCTCGGCTTCGCTCTGATGCCAGACGTCGTAATCAGTAACGTGAGCCATCACCGCGTAGCACATCTCCGCTTCCCTGGCCAAAAAGGCCTCAGGTGAGGTCGTCATGCCGATTAGCGACATGCCCCAGGCGCGGTAACAATTGGATTCCGCCTTGGTGGAGAAACGCGGGCCTTCGATGGTGATCATCGAGCCGCCCATGTGGGCAGTGGCGCCTGTTGAGGTGACCACCTGGTACAGGGCGGTCGAGAGGTCCTCGCAGAACGGATCGGCGACCCCCACGTGCACGACCATGCCTTCACCAAAGAAGGAGCGTTTGCGCAGGTGGGTGTAGTCAAAAAGCTGGTTGGGCACCACAATATGCCCCGGCGCGTAGTCTTCGCGCAGTGAGCCGCAGGCGCTGATGCTGACGATCTTTTCCACCCCAATGGATTTTAACGCGTAGATATTGGCGTGGTAATTGACCTCAGAAGGGGTGATGGTGTGGCCGATGCCATGCCTTGCCAAAAAGGCAACGCGCTTTCCTTCCAGCTGGCCAATGGTGATGGGCGCGCTGGGTTTGCCAAAGGGTGTCTCGGGGGTCACTTTTTCGACGTCCTTCAAAGCCGGAAAGTCGTAGAGGCCTGATCCGCCAATCACACCCAAAACTGGTCTGTTTTCCATATTTATCTCCAATCAATCCGTGGTCGTGATATCCACCACCAGAATAC
>CAZRHZ010000009.1:0-3206 GCA_964599995.1 uncultured Anaerolinea sp.
TACTACTGGAAGATCACCAACCTCTATCGGCTTGACAGCGTCAGTTCCCGGCCAATGCCGGCCACGCCTGCCAATGTGTGGGCGACCGCCCGAACCGGCGGCGCAAGTTCGCTGCAAGGCTTCATCTACCCCTGATCGATTGATCTGATGTGATAAGGAAAGGCGATCAGATATCAATTGGATCGCCTTTTTATTACCAAAACAATATCGATCAATCATTATCGTGTGTTTCGAAAATTTCGTGGTTTGCCTTTCCACAAATCCACTATCCAGGCATCAATCGTCCTTCCACCATTCTCAGCGGCAGCCTGAAAAAACTCTTGCTGATCCACGCCGTGACGCACATTGCCGCTGTCTTTAGCGTGACTGGCTGAAAGAACATCAAGCAGGTGGATTACCCCGATCTGGGGCAGGTGGTTGAGGTTTAAAGTTGTAGGAGAGGATCAAGGAAGGGTGAAGTAAAAAGTAGCCCCTTGTTCAGGAGCGCTCTGTGCCCACACCTTGCCACCGTGGCGGTGGACTATCCGTTGCACAAATGCCAGGCCGATGCCTGAACCTTCATATTCGCCAGGAGAATGCAAGCGTTGGAAAGCGCTGAAGAGCTTGGCAGCATGCGCCATCTTAAACCCGGCACCGTCATCACGAACAAAATAGGTGATCTCGTCGTTAATTTTGGTCTGCCCTACTTCAATCCGGGCGGTTGCGTGTTTGGAAGTGAATTTCCAGGAATTGCTGAGCAGGTTTTCCAGCATGATACTCAATAGATTGGAATCACCTCTGACGATCAAATCTGGGGTGATGATTACCTCCACCTTACGTTTAGGAGCAGCGCTCTGAAAATCACTGATGATGTTTTCTGCCAGCTTGCTCAAATTAACGGTCGTTTTCTTCATTTCACTGCGCGAGAGATGCGACAAACGCAGCACATCCTCAATTAGCTGAGACAAGCGCAGACTTGATTCACGGATGCGGTGGATGTAGTTCACTCCTTTTTCGTCCAATACGGTGCCGTATTCTTCAAGGAGAAACTGACCATATGCATTGATGCCTCGCAAAGGGGTGCGTAGATCGTGTGACACTGAATATGAAAACGCCTCAATTTCGTGCAGGGCAGATTCAAGGTCGGCTGTCCGTTCAATCACACGCTGCTCCAACTCCTGGTTGAGGCGCTCGATCTCATCATTGGCTTTCTTCATCTCAGTGATATCGTGCTCAATGCCAACCAGACCTGTGATCTTGCCGTCCCGATCATGCAGCGGTACTTTGGAGGTGAGCACCCAGCGAGGTGTACCATCTGCGCTGTAGGTTAATTCTTCGTGATTGAGGAGCGGGACACCTTCTTCGAGTACCTGCTTTTCGTCTGCCTTGATATGGGCAGCGATCTCAGGAGGATAAAATTCGGCATCCGTTTTTCCCTTTACTTCTTCTTCAGAGGACATGCCAATGGCCTGATAATCCGCCTGATTGGAAAGGGTCTTTCGGCCCTGATTATCTTTGACGTAAACGGCATCGGGTAGCGTATAGATCAAGGTGCGCAGCAGGCTGCGCTCGGCAGCCAATTCCTCTTCCGCTTTCTGCCGCTCAGAGATGAAGCGGGCTTGCTGGACATTTTGCAATGCCAGTATGGATAACTGGCGGGCGATGATAAACAAGGCATTCGATATTTTCTCAAATTGCTCGCGTGGCATGCGGGTCACAGTTTTTAGTGCCGCCTTGTACTCATCCATGTTAGCGCCGATGGAGCGCCCGTATTTCAACATCTGCTCTTCGTCTTGCGAATCATCCATTACCTGGCCGATGAGCCAGTTAGCGATATGATACTCTCCGGCAGTAATGCCGGCACCGCCGTCCCAAAGTCCACCGCTCAAACAAGGCTGCAGGATGGGGCCAAAGGGGTTCTTTTTTCCCAATTCTGCGTCGGAATGCATGCAATTCGCCAGCCCCTTTTCAGTCTGGCGGATGATATCCAGACAGAGGTGGCAAAATTTGCTGGGTTTTGTGATCGGTGTGCCGTCCACCTCGGTGATGATCGATGCCACACCGGTGGCTTCAGCAAAAGCGTCTTGGATTGTCTGAATATCATTGACATCAAATAAATCTTCAAATTTTGGAGGTGCATCTGTTTTAACCGGCTGGGTGAGAGCAATGATCCTTTTTTGCAGGGCATCTTCAGCCATTTTCTGTTCTGTAACATCAATGGCCCATCCCATGGCACCCACAATATTCATCTTGTGATCTCGCAGAGGTTCGACATAGCAATCAAAAATACGGTCGTTATATGCATATTGATAATGAGACGCATCACCAAAAAGCGCCCGAAGATGAGCGTCAATGGCTGATTTATTCGGCTGATCCGAAAAGAAATCATATAACGAAATGCCAATAACCTCTTCCGATTCGACATTTAGCACCGAAGCCCCAAGACCATAGCTGGTGGTGAAGCGCATATCGGTGTCAATGGACCAGGTGATGATGGGGGCGCGTTTGACGAGGAGCGAAAAAAGTTCGTTTTTTGATGGTTGAGACGGATGTGGTGTTATTTTTGGAGGTTTGATCAAGGACTTTGTCATCATTGCCTCATCGGAACTCGTGGAATCTGCAATTCAAGCATGAGCATCAAGGTTATACATAGCAAAGGACTGGTTTATGTTTCGATCAATTCATCATAACATTTTCTTATCACTCATTTCAACCATGACGTCCTTTAAAAAAACGATCGAATCATCAAAAAACGAAAAAAAACGTTTAGGATGGGGAAAATCGAGGTTTTTTCGTTAGACTGAACGTTATGGCCTATCAAATTGGAGAGCGTTCTTTTTCCACCAACAGAAGCGGCGCAGGTCGTGCAGCCAGACGCGCGCCACCGCGTCCATGGCGTCGGCCAGGGCGGCCACGCTCATCTCTCTGAAGGGCAGCGCACCGGGCACCTCGAGTTTTTCGCGGTCGAGGTCTGCGCTGGTCATGCCGTAGGGCAGCCAGGCATATGAAGTGAGATAGGAGTATTGGCTGATGGCCAGCACGTACTCGCGCACGTTGTCGTTACCACCGCCGTAGCCAACGCGGAAGGGGCGTTTGTCGAGCTTGTCATCCACCTGTTTGAGGATGGATTCAGCGTACGGTTTGGAGGGATTGACGCGCAGCTTCGGGAAACCCGTTTGCGGGTCGAAATTGAAGGTATCGTGCCCCACATCGTAGAAGCACACCAC
>CAZRHZ010000009.1:3306-34223 GCA_964599995.1 uncultured Anaerolinea sp.
GCCCCCACTGGTGTGTGCTTGTAGACATGACTGGTGCTCATGTCGCAAATGATCTTATCGGGGTACCAGGTACCCTGGATGACCTGCTGCTTGTGATCGTTGAACCACTGGAGCAGAAAATCTGCGAAAGGCTTGTTCTCATCGGACAAATCCACCTTCTGCAGGCGCTCCACGGCTTTGCAGGCGATCAGGGCGTGGGTGAACTTTTTCAAACGGGTTCTCCTTTCTTTGCCCCCGGGTCAAAGACCCTTGCTGAGAATACCGGTGATGATCAAGACTGAAATGAAAAACGGCACACCAGCATGAAACTTATCATGCTGCTGGGCGTTTCATGCTTAATTATAAGCCACCTGTCAAGCCCGAACCCTTAACCAAAACCAAACGCAGCGGGTGTGGATCCGCTGCGTTTGGAAAGGAAGGAAAAAAGGACTTTATTGGGCTGAGCCGACGTCTACCAGACTAAGGGCAGAACATATTTTCCCGGCGCAAGCCTGGACATAATAGTAATAAGTAACACCCGAAGGCATTTTCTTGTTGATATATGAGAGTTTCTTGGAGGATCCGATATACACTGGCGTAGCGGCATCACTTGATGCACGATAAATTTTGTACAAACTTGCTCCATTTGAAGATTGCCAGGTGACGGTCACAGTCCCCAGAGAAGCACTATCGGTGGCGAGCACTCCCAAAGGCGCAGAAAGGGAACGAAGTCCGACTGCATAACTGCTGTGTTTGGAGGCAAGTCCACCAATATTGGCGGTTACCCAGTAGTAGTAAGTTTTTCCGGGTATAACAGTTGTGTCAGTAAAAGAGAGAGAAGTTAGATTGGTGGCAACCACGCCTTTCTTTCCTCTGGAACTGGTTGCGCGCCAAAGCGTATAACTGGTGGCCGCTTCAGAGGCATACCAATTGACAGTTATTCCGGTCGTACTGGTGTTGTATGTGGCGGTAACTCCGCTTGGAGGAGTGATACCCCGCCAACCTGGAACCACCTGGTTTCTCACCAAGCCACAATTGGTATTGACGCAGGATTGCACCCAGTAATAATAGGTTTGCCCGATGACTGCGGTAGTGTCAATGAACGATAAACCTGTCACGTTGGTACCCACCTGGGATGGGGTTGCTGAAAGCGTGTTCCCTGAAAAATCAATGACTGGCGAATCTGTGCGAAAAACGTTGTAACTGGTTGCGCCAGCAACTCGTTTCCATGTGATTTGAACCCCGGTTAAGACGGTACCTTTGGAGGCTGATTTGATGGTTGGCGGAACGAGACCACGATAACCTGTCTCAGGACCTGCCTGCAAGCCACAGGTGATGCTGTTGCAACTTTTGACAAAATAGTAATAGGTGAGGCCTGTGACGGCTTTCTTGTCTGTGTAGCTGGTACCTGAGGTGGCTCCTAAATAGGTTGTGCTGCCTGTTGGCGAAGAGGAACGATAGATTCGGTAACTTGTGGCGTAAGGCACAGCGCTCCAACTTACAGATACACTACTGGTTATCGTCCCGTCCGTGGCGTTGAAATTTTGAGGTGCTGCCAGGGCGCGTAAACCGCTGACAGGAGTACTCAACAATGACGAATAGTCGCCAATTGAGGCAGTAATCCAATAGAAGTAACTTGTGCCAGGAAGGGCAGTTGTATCATCGTACGATAACGCAGTGATGTTTTCAGCGATTAGTGATTTTGATCCGGTTGAACTGGTCGATCGCCAGATCGTATAACTGTCAACTCCAGATGATTCAGCCCAGGTCAGTTGGATCATTTCTGAATTCGTGTTGTTCGTTGCTGAAAAACTCATTGGAGCAGCGAATCCCCGCCATCCACTTACCTGATCACTCATTACGCTACAGACCGAATCGGTGCAACCGCTAATCCAATATGAATAGGTTTGAGCAACCGCTGCACTAGTGTCATTGTAACTTGTGGCAATGGAAGTGTCTGATTTTGTGATCACTGCCAATGGCTCTGAACTTAGCGGATCATCCGTGGGGCTATCAGTTCGATAAATCTGATATTCAACGGCTCCACTAATTGAGCTCCATTTCAGGACCACCTGGTTTGTGTCAGTACCAGAGCTGGCAGTCAAACTTAGAGCAGGGAAGAGGCGATAACCGGTATCTGTTGTGCTGAAATCGCTACAGCTGTTTTCAAGACACGCCGATACCCAGTAGTAAGTAATTTGTCCAGCGGTACTTCCAGTATCAACATAAGCTGTGCCATCAGTGATGGTCGCAATTTCAGACTTCGTACCCGTTTCACTGGAGGACCGGTAGATCTTATAACTTGAAACACCTGTAATTGGTTCCCACGACAATTCTACCTGGGCAGCAGAAATTCCATCCGAGGCCGTCAGACCTGAAGGGGCCTGGGGTTTGGTGGATAATGCAAGATTTAGCGTTCCATTAGTAATTGAAAGGTACGAGGCTGCCTCAATGAAATAGCTTTCACCGGCGTTAACTGCAATTCCGCTCAGTTTTGAAGTTGCAATGGTAGGATAATTTTCATCATCATTACAGCCAACTGAGGTCAGGCTTCCGCGGCTGCCCTGCCAAATCCCAAGGATGGTGTCGTAATTACTGCCGCTGGTACTGAGCGAAATACTCTCATCGATCGTTGGCGTGTAGTTGAACCAGACAGTTTTGTAGCCAACCCGGTTGGCGCAAGTCAAAGTTGGGTCATCGTAGGCCACTGTAGCCCCACTAATATCCTCTCGTGCAGAAAATGTGTTGTTCGATAAAGTAATGGTCTGAGCGTTTTCAAAATTATCATTTGTGGCTGGCTCAGCAGTGGCGGTGGGTGTTGCCGTCGGTTCGGGAGTGCTTGGTGAGCTGGATTGATAGACCACGTAATTGGCTGCGTAACCGACATTGGAGATGCCCCAGCGTATGCGCATGTAGCCTGATTCACCCCAACCGGTGCCCCACGAGTTGCGCAGGATCCATGAACTGGTGGAATCATCCCAACCTACTAACAGAATGGCGTGATTGACGCTGCCACCGCATGAAGCTTTTTCATCTGTGGTGAATACACCGCCAGAATATTGGGAGAAACCTGAGCCCACGCAAACCGCAGCAGCTACCGGACCATAAGTGGAAATGGCACTCTTAATCTGTGCCACTGTTGGCACCGTCCAATCTCCCGCGATGGAGTACCAACTGGTCAATTTGTAGGGATGGCTGAAGGATTGTGAACACGAACTGTTGGAGGCTGTGTAAGGGAAGGAACTTTCAAGCACGGCACCAGCCTGGGTTTGCGGACTTACGTATTGATTCAGATGGTAGTTGTGCGCGAACCAACCACCGTTGCAGGAATAACCACTATTGTTGCAGCTCACCAGGTATTGTTCAGATAGGTCCACATTGCTGCCACTTTGGATCTTGATGGCTGATTCAAACACCCCAACTGTAGCGAATGCCCAGCAACTTCCGCATGCGCCCTGATTCCTGACGGGGGTCAATAAATTCAATCCGTCTTTGCTGCGCCAGTCGAAGGTGGTAGTCAATGTACCCTCGGTCAGGGTGGTGGGATCCACCACTTCAAGGCCTGTGGAAAGGGATTCGGATGCCAGTTCGGGATCCACCGGTGCGCTCAGATCAAGTGAATCGCTGGTCAGGTTGTTACCCGCATCCACGGTGATCCGACTGGTAGGTTCCTGTGACAGCCATGGGCGGCCGTAAAAGAGTGAAATGGTGGTCGTACCGTCGCTGATTCCAGAGAAGCGGATAGTTTGAACGCTGGATGAACCCACCAGCGTATACTTTTGATCAAATGCGGAATCATCCACGATTCGCAGAAGGTTTGAATCGTAGGAAATCACTTTCCAGATGAATCCAGTGGAAGGATTGGTTTCGAGCAACAGCGGAAAGGCCTGACCGGCTATTACGTCGCCGCTCACATCGAGTGTGACTGCACCGCCCATCAGATCGATTTGATCTGACAGATCCCCAAAAATTGTCTCGCGGAATTGGTCCAAGCCATCTTCACCCGAAACCGTGATGCTAAACTTGGTCGTGGTTGACGCTACGGACTCATATTTCACGTCAGCCTCAACCTGGTTGTCACTGATCTCATTGTTGATCTCAGTTTCGATCTCATTGGCTGCAGGTGCAATGCCGCCTGCCTGACTGACTTCTTGATTGGGAACCTGTACGATGGATTCAATGTTCCACACGATCTCATCCGGCCCTTGAGTGGGAGTTTCAGTTACGGTTCCGGTGATAGTTGGCGTGGCTGTCATGGTTGGTGTGCCGGTTTCCGTCATAGTTGAAGTGATCGTTTGAGTGCCATCAAAGGTGGGAGTTTCAGAAATTTCAGGAGTGAGGGTATCGGTTGGTGTTGCGCTCTCCGTCAACGCAGAAGGTGGCACAGGAGTTTCCGTGACGGTTGCTGTGGCTGTGATTTCAGGAGTGTCGGTTGCTCCCTCTTCAGATGTGGTGCCAGGCTCTGGGGTAATCTCATCTCCGGTGACGGGTGCCAGAAGTGTCAGCGAAGGATTAAAAGTAGGCAGCTTGGTCACTTCAACGGGTTGAGCCTTGTGTGTTCCAAGCTCAGATAACCCGACGATCACAATGAGGAATAGAATGAGAAGAAGAGCAATATATCCAATTGTTTGTTTCGGAAATTTTATTTTTTCTTTCATAATGGCAACCTATGAATTCAAAATATCAGACTACAAACCGATAAGAAACACCTATCATCATTATAAAGATTATCGGCATTTTCAGAGCTTACACCTGAATTACAAAATTAAAAAAACCTTGAAAAGTGAATTCAGGTTTTTTTCAACAGACAAACAAGTATTAAAGAAATAAAGGTAGACCAGCTTATCCTTCCAAAAGGTGATCGATCTCCGTGCGGATGGAGTGCAGGTCAGAAAGCTGAAGGTAAACGATGGCATAGCGTATGTAGGCGATGTGGTCGAGTTCTTTTAACCCATTAATGACCATATCACCCACAATGCGAGAAGAGACTTCCTCGCGACCCATTTTTTGCAGGTTGGTTTCAATTTCGCTGACCAATCGGTTAATATCTGAGGCTGAGACCGGTCGTTTGGTGCAAGAGAGGCGAATGCCCTCCAATAATTTCTCTCGGTTAAATTCCTCGCGGGTGCCATTGCGTTTGATGATGAGGGGCGTGGCAAGGATGGGACGCTCGTAAGTGCTGAAACGCTGTCCACAATGCTCACATTCGCGCCTGCGGCGCACACCTCCGCGGCTGTCGTGTGTGGTGTCGAGCACCTTTGAATCATCATCCTGACAATAGGGGCAGCGCATGTTTTCCTCCTTGGACCCGTAGACATGTTTCTTCCATGAAAAGACCCCCATATATGGGGGCATCATATCATTATTGGCATCATAATAACATGGATGCTGGGCTAAAGCAAGTGGAGAAAAAAAACAGGGCACGATCGAGTCATGCCCTGCGATTAGAGGAGTAACTTGTCAGTTATCTTGAGATCGGAAAGTAGAGAGCTGGATTGACCGAGACACCTTTAACAGTGCCGCTGCAAGAGTAACCATCAAAAGTTTGGGTCGCGGGAAGGTTCACACTCGAAGAACCCGTCACCGAGGTCGTGTTCCACACAAAGGCAAAGTCGGGGCTGGCTTCGAGCGTGAATTGAGCGGTTATGCTGATGCTGCCCGGGGTAGGACCATTATCGACGGTATCGATCGAACTGGCGCTGGCAGTCAGCGTGTGGGTGTCATATGTGCCCTCGCCCGAAGCGACGATGGTGTGTTCTGCACCTTCGTGCCAGTAATAGTCATCCGTTGTGCTGTCATAATGCAGAGTCGCCTGGCCGCCGGCCAATTCCATGAACATTTGAGGTGAGCCCCAGGCTGAATCCTCGACACACGTTTCTGAGCCTTCAAACTGGAATCCCACCGTGTACATCTCGACCTCACTGTGGCCGTAGGTTAGATCGAATTCAAGGTTATTGGAGCTGGGGTTGATCATCATGATGAACACGGTATCTTCAGGATCCATGGCAAAGAGAGCGCGTTTGGCAGAATACAACTCCTTCCAAAAGCGCTGACCGGTGCGTTCATCACCAAAATCGTCGAAGAAGACATACACTTCGCCCTCGTTCGTGTTGGTCCATTCGAGATACATGAACTGCGTATCATCCACACGCAGACCGTAAACGATCGAAGCATAGGGTTTGACGTAGGCCACGGCATTATTCTCGCCATCTCCTATGGAGTAGACGATCTTGTCTTTGATGGCTGCCGTATTCCACACGGTGTCGCCAAGCGGAAGGGCGCTGTTGGCATCGAAGAGCAAGTAACTGGCAAAATCCCGGTATACCTCGGGGAAGGAGGAATAAAGGCTGGTGGTGAAGGAGGATTTCAGGTCATCAATGGATGAGGAGGAGGTGACGGATGCAACCCAAAGGTCATGGAAGGTGGTGTAGCCGCCTGAATTATTCATCAGGTAATCCACGAAATGCGAAGTGGAGTAAGCGTGCATGTTGGTGAGCGAGGTGAAACTGTCGTTCAGGTAGTCCGCCTTGATATTCTGACCCATGGCGTTGGTGGGTCCAAGGGCGGAGGTGCTGTAGGCCACTTGATCGGCGGCATAATCTGCGGTGGCGTCCATCCACCATGGATTTGAGAGATAACGGTAGGTTCCGATGCTGCTTTGCTGCCAGTAATGGAAGAGTTCATGCGCACAATCCTGGCGCAGGTCATCGGGGTCCCCCCAGCTCAAGGTGTTGATCACCAATGCACCGGTGAGCGTGTCGTATTGTGATTCCTCGCCAAACAGGTAACTGCCAGATAGATCCGCGGCGTTCACCGCGATCTTTACAGATGGAAGTTCGAATCCGGCTGAGAAATAGCCTGCGTAAGCAGTCTCAAGATAATCTGCGACAGCCTGTATGAAGAGCGGGTGGTTTTTACACTGGTCTGAAGTGGTTGTATACGACATATTACCTGTGGCTGCCTGAATGTTGGAACGATTATACGCGATATCAAAATGCTGGGTTTCACATACATCATCATTCTGTGTGTGCAGATATAGCGCGATCACAGAGAGATGATCGCTACTGGAAAAGATGACGTTGTTAAGCTCATTAATTTCGGAGGGCAGGGTTGTCCAACTACCAACGGTTTCATCATATAAAGCTACACCGATCTGGCTGGCAACCGGTAGATCCGGGTTGAGAACGGAAGGATCATATTTTAAGCTAAACATGATCGGATATTGAAATTGGTGGATGTCTTCCAGATTGACTTCATACGCACTCAAGAATTCCATTCCATCCATCGGCGTTGGGATCTTGTTGATCACCTTGTTGATCTCTAGCTGAAGCGGGTCGTTGGTTAAATCGCTGGGTGGGATCATGATGGTGGCGAATGGATCGATCTCGAATATTTGCGTGGAATCAGCTGTCACCGCTTTTGAGAAAACCGGTTCCGTCTCAGGCTGCCAGAGATCCTGCATGTTGATAACCAATTCTTCAATGGGATCCATTTGTAAGGTGTCATCTTCAGATTCTGACTCTTCTGTTGATCCACTGGCAGTCAATGGAGCTGATTCTTCAGTTACTTTGAAATCCTCCGCAGAATCGCGGATGCGGCCAAAAAGTATATCGACTTCGTCTCCAATAGAATCAGTTATTTTGCAGCTCAATAAAAGCAATATCACGGTACAAAGTGAACATAACCGTTGAAATCCGCGGCGTGAAGAATCAATCTTCATACGACCTCCCTGGAAAATGATCAAATGTGAATAATGGGAATGTAATGAGTGCAGGAATGTGCTACCTTCAATACTATAGCATAAGTAAGAGGTGCAGACAATTGTTGATTGGATAACTTCCGATTAACGTTAATCAGAAGTTATCCATTTAATAACAGCAGCTGGCGGGGACCAGCCGCCAGCTGTGATACACGATGGATTAAGCCTTACGCCTTTGGCGTATGCTTTTCGAGCATATGGAGGTACAACAGAAACATTAAAAAGACCTTCTCTGTTCTATTTGTTATCGCTTAAGCGGTTGCGAATGAACGCGGGAACGTTCAGATCGCGAGGATCAATAACGCGCGGCTCAAAAACCATTTCTCCGTTTTTGTCTTTGCCTAAATCCACACCGTCGTTAAGGGTGGGGCGTTGCACAACACGTGTGGGATCAAAGCGACCCACCTGGTTGTGCTGGCTTGAGCGCATGCCAGTTTGGTCAAACCCTGTGGCAATCACTGTGATGCGCAGATCGTCGCCCATGTTGGGATCAATCACTGCACCGAAGATGAGATTGACATCAGGGTGTGCGGTTTCCTTGATAATAGCGGCTGCCTGGTTGACTTCCATCAAGGTCAGGCTGGGTCCGCCGGTAATGTTGAAGAGGATACCGCGAGCGCCGTCAATGGTGATATCAAGCAACTGGCTGGAGATGGCCTGCTCAGCGGCTTTTTGGGCGCGATCGTCGCCGGTGGCGTTTCCAACAGCCATCAATGCGGCTCCGCCTTCTGACATGATTGTGCGTACGTCGGCGAAATCCAGGTTGATCAAACCAGGGATGGTGATCAATTCTGAAATGCCCTGGATGCCCTGGCGCAAGACATCATCTGCCGTCTTGAGGGATTCCTGAAGGCTGGCCTTGCGATCCACGATCTGCAAGAGGCGATCGTTGGGGATGACGATCAGGGTATCGGCATGTTCTTTGAGACGGGCAATGCCCTGCTCAGCGGCCTGCAGACGTTTGGAACCTTCAAAAGCGAACGGGCGGGTGACAACACCAATGGTCAAAGCTTCGACTTCCTTGGCGATCTGGGCGATCACAGCTGCGGCGCCGGTACCGGTTCCGCCACCCATACCAGCGGTGACAAAGACCATATCGCTGCCTTTAAGCGCTTCGTAAAGTTCTTCAGAAGATTCCTCGGCAGATTTTTTACCGATTTCTGGGTTGCCGCCTGCGCCGAGGCCGCTGGTGGTCTTATCACCAATGCGGACCTTGGTGGTGGCTTTGGACATGACCAGCGCTTGAGCATCGGTATTCACGGCAATGAACTCGATGCCCTGAACGCCTTCGTCAATCATGCGATTGACAGCGTTGCACCCGCCGCCGCCAACGCCAACTACTTTGATACGGGCGAACGGTTCGGGCTGGGGCCTGTACTCGTTCTCCGCTGAACGTCCGCGGCTAACAGGCATGTTGGGTAGTGATCTGTTGTTGGTCTCCATCGTTTTTCCTCCATTTTTTTACTTCAATAATGTATCCAGACACTCGTGCATCTGGTTCCTTACGGTAACAAACGGTTCAGCCAGCTCTTTACTTCTTTCCAATTGACGCTCTGGCGGGGGCGTCCTTTTGGCTTTTGGCGGGCAGTTGGGCTCATGGTCTCATTCATCAGCTCAGCCCATTTCAACAAACCGACGCTGGTAGCGTAGGAGGGTGATTGAAGTTGATCGACCAGCCCCACCAGGTTCTCAGGTCGGGCAATGCGCACGGGCAAACCGAGCACACGTGAAGCAAGTGGTCGAATGCCTGCCAGCAGACTGGTACCACCAGTGAGAACCATGCCAGCGGGCAAGAGGGCATCGTACCCTGAACGCCTGAGTTCCTGCAGTAGCAGAGAGAAAATCTCTTCCACGCGCGCTTCGATGATGTGAGCCAGATCGCGGCGGCTGACCTGGATGGGTTGTTCTTCTCCAAAAGCGCGAAGGGTAAAGAACTCATCTTCTTCCACTTCATTCTTGATGGCGTGGCCGTATTGTTTCTTGATCATTTCAGCCTGTTCAGGATTCACCCGTAGGCCAACGGCCACATCCTGGGTAATGTGCGCTCCGCCAATCGGCAACACCATGGTATGCCACACATCGCCATTGACATAGATCGCCAGGTCGCTGGTTCCTCCACCAATATCGCAGACGCACACGCCCATTTCACGTTCTGATTTGCTGAGCACCACTTCTGCAGACGCGAGTGGGTTGAGTACAAATTGCGAAACTTTTACTCCTGAGGCCTGAACGCACTGGCGTAAATTCTCAACAGTAGCTGAAGCTGCGGTAATGATGTGGGCTTCCACTTCGAGGCGATAGCCTGAAAAACCGATCGGGGTCTGAATGCCTTCCTGTCCGTCGACCGTAAACCCGCGTTGGATGACATGGATAATCTCACGGTTGTGAGGGATGGCGACTGCCTGGGCAGCATCCAATGCGCGCCACACATCATCCTGGTTGATCACACCACCCGAGATACCCGCCACTCCACGTGAATTGACTGCGGAGACATGCGACCCTGCCAGGCTGACCAACGCAGAGGTGATCTCAAGACCTGAGGTGCGCTCAGCTTTTTCAATAGAACGGGCAATGGAAGTAGAGGCAGCGGCAATATCCACAACCGAGCCACCCTTGATCCCCTGGGAAGGTTCAATGCCCACACCCAGAATGCGCATATCGGTCTCGCCTTCCAGCCGGGCGACCAGAGTGCATACCTTGGTGGTTCCGATATCGATTCCTACGACAATTGGCTCTTCCATACCCTTTTCTTACTCCGTCCGATAATATGGTGAATCAACATGTTCAACGCTGATCGTTGAGGGCGAGATGCCGAGGGCGTTTAAGCGTTCAACGATAGCTTCGTATTCAACCAGTTTAAAGGCAATGTCCTCCAGGGATAATCCAAAATACACTTTCCATCCGCGGGGATCCTGCCATCCAATTCCGGAGATCGAATCATATACCAGCAAGGCACCGGATGGCATCTGAGCGCTCAGGTCGATCGCAGCTTTTAAAACGGTCGGATCGAGATATAACAGTGCGGACTCAGGGGTAAGAGGAGTCTCTTTGCGCTCCAGAAGCAGGTTGAAATATTTTAAGGCGCTGCTGATGTGGGGCCTACGATTGATCAATGGAATAGTGCTCTCAGAATTGAGATTAAGCACAGCGCCTGCATCACCACGTGGTTTCATACGAACTCCCTCAGCGTCGAACCAATATGTAAGTGAGGGGTGGTTCCATACCAGAATGGGTTGCCGTTCGACGGCAGTGAACTGTATAGTGCCGGATAGATCCATGCTTAGTTGGATATTCATCAATTCGGAGTATTTGACCCCGATGATATTTTTGAGCTTATCAGTATCGAGGGTGAAAATTGAGGTTGAATTGCTCAACACAATATTCTGAATTTCTTCAACCGGCACCCGCTGTAGTCCGGTTACCTGGATGTTTTTTACTGCAAATGCAGGCATGTAAACCATCATGGTTACGAAGATGATGAGAGCGAACGCGATGAATCCTGAAACCCACTGCCAGCTAAAGCGCAGAGCAGGCATGGCAGGGAATCTGGTTTCTACGCCCTGGGCGTCGACGTGATACACCTTGCGTCGAACCGGCGCAGAAACTGATTGGCGCAGGGGGGTGGAGTAAGGATAAGTGCGCGTGGTAACCACCGCAGCCTGTCTTGTGGGCTGAGTAGAAGGCTGAGCGGTTGACCTGCCAAAGGGATTGGTGACCGGCTGCCGCTTCACTTCTGGAGTGGTTTTCTTGGCCGGCATCACTGGAACACGCGAAGTCTGCTGCCGTTTTTGACGGAGCTGTTCTGCGCGTGACAGCGGTTGACGGTCGGTTCTATCTCTCACTCATTACTCCTAAAAGTGCGTTCTGTGTTGTCGCGTTCAGTTTTGCGTTGAAGAGCCAGTTCGATCAAGCGGTCCACCAGCGCAGAATATTGAATTCCTGAAGCAGCCCATAACTTGGCATACATGCTGATGCTCGTAAAGCCAGGAATGGTGTTGATCTCACTAAGGTAGATTTCATTCGTTTCACGATCCAACAGAAAGTCAACTCTGGCCATGCCAGCGCCATCGATGGCTTTGAAGGCCTTGATGGCGAGTTCGCGGACTTTTGCCATGCAAACCTCGTCAATATTGGCGGGGATGGTTAATTCAGAAGTACCGTGGATGTATTTGGCCTCGTAAGAATAGAAATCGTCCATGGGACGGATCTCACCGGCTATGCTAGCCTGAGGATCTTCGTTTCCTAGAACGGAAACTTCAATTTCACGGGCATTGACACCGCGTTCGATCAATACGCGGCGATCGTACCGAGCGGCATCCAAAAGACCTTCCAAAAGATCGGACCGGTTCCTGCATTTGCTGATGCCCACCGAAGACCCAAGATTGGCGGGTTTTACAAAAACGGGGTAGGGGCAGGTGCTCTCGATTGTATTAATGACTTCTTCAATCGAGGAGGAGATGGAGGTACGGCTGGTTAACACAGATTCCAAGACCGGGATGTGATTGGCACGCATTACGTTCTTAAAGAGGTCCTTGTCCATACCAACGGAGGAGGCTAGCACGCCACAACCCACGTAAGCCACATCAGCCAGTTCCAACAGACCCTGCATGGTTCCATCTTCACCAAACGTGCCATGCAGCACAGGGAAAACAACGTCGATCTTCGATAAAGCTTCCAAAGTGTTGCCCTTGAGAATGAAGAGCGAACCCTGACGCGGTTCAGCGGGGAAGACGACAGGCATCAAATGGTCCAGTGCCTTCGACTCAAAAGCTTCGATCACGTTCTTTCCAGTCAGCCAGGCACCTGAGTGGGTGATGCCGATCTGGAGAATGTCATATTTTTCAGGGTTTAAGGCGTTTAAAACGGAACGAGCGCTCATGAGAGAAACCTCATGTTCGCCAGAACGCCCACCGAAAAGCACTGCGATGCTCAATTTTCTGTTCATTGTTGCCACTTTCCAATCATTTCGATCTCGAGCTCCAGTTTAATGCCTGATTTCTCATAAACGGTCTCTTGGGCCAATTTGATGAGACGGCGATAGTCTTCAGCAGTCCCAGTGCCGTCGTTGACCAAAAAATTGGCGTGCACGGGGCTGATCTGAACCCCGCCAATTTTAAACCCTTTTAAACCAGCTTCCTCAATCAAGCGCCCAGCGGATCCTCCGACCGGATTCTTGAAGGTGGAACCAAAGCATGCTCCGGAAGGCTGAGTAAGGCGGCGTTTTTCCATGTTGGCCTGCACGGCTGCCTTGAGCTCATCCGGGTTGCCACGGCGAAGAGCCAGCTTCGCCGAGAGGATGACTGCTGTTCCAGGAGATCGCTTTAGAACGCTGGAGCGGTAGGAATATTCCATTTGCTCAGCGGAAAGCGATATCCTGCCTTTTTCACGGTGCAAGATTTCTGCCATTACCAGACTGTGGCTCATGTCTCCGCCATGTGCACCAGCATTTCCATAAACTGCACCACCTAACGTGCCGGGGATGGTAGAAGCCCACACCAGACCGTCATAACCATTTTGCACCGCTTCACGGGCAACCGCTGCGAGTGCCGCGCCGGATTCTGCGACGATGAATTGCGGTTCGCACTCGGGATGGAGTTCAATGTGTTTGGCTTTGTTGAGCAGGATAAACGAGTCAGTTCCTGCATCGCTGATCAACATGTTGGCTCCACTACCAAATACTTGCATTGAAATATCATGTTCCCATAAAAATAGTGCATCTGCAGCGAGAACTTCAGCACTCTCAGCGTCTGCCAGATAAGCTGCAGGGCCGCCCACTCGTGAAGTGGTATGGTTGGCTAACCTGACATTTTGTTTCAGGCGGGTGCCGAAGTGTTGCTGCAAGAGGTCTATCTTTTCCAACATGCGATCCTTTATAGCGATTTCACGCGCTCGATCAATCTATGGACGATAGCCTGCCGTTCGGGCAGACTGAGGGAATGGAATTCCTCAACCTCGGTAGCGCCTTGGGGAGCGACCTGAATGCGGTCAAAGTTAAAAGCCTTGAACGATGGGCGTTCGATGAGGTCAACAGGATTCAATATGGTTGTGTGAGTCTTTTCCATTTCAACCTTTCCTTTCATTCAACACGGATAAAACCGATCTGCAGATCTGGTCGGCGTCACCTGCTGAGAGAACGATCAGCACATCACCGGGCAGCAGGTGGCGGGTCAGATAGCGTGTGATCTCGGGGATTGTCGCGATATAAAGCGATTTGCGCAGATCCATCTGCTGAACCAATTCCTTTGAAGAGTAAGCTTCCTCTTTTTCACGGGAAGCATAGATCTCTGAGACGATCGCCAGGTCACTGTTTTCAAGGGTACGAACGAAATCAGCGGCGAGGGCGCGGGTGCGCGAGTATGTGTGAGGCTGCCAGACTGCCACAAGTCTGCGTCCTGGATAACGGGAGCGGGCGGCGGCCAGGGTAGCCTTGATCTTGGTGGGATGATGCGCGTAGTCATCGATGATCGTGATGCCATTCACTTCACCCACCACGTCGAAGCGACGACCGGTACCCATGAACTCCGACATCGATTGAGCAGCCACGTGCACGTTAGTGCCCAACTGATGATGAACCGCGATCACCCCCAGGGCGTTGCGCACGTTGTGTTCACCGGGAATTTGCAAGCTTACAGTCGTGATGGGCAGCGAATCTGAAGAAAAGACCACATCAAACGTAAACCCGCCAATTTGATTCTGTTTGAGGTTCACTGCGCGATAATCGGCCTGAGGTTCCAGACCGTAGGTGAAGGCAGAAGTGGAAATGGATTTGTCTTCGAAGAGCTTGTTCACTATTACACTTGCATAATCAGCGATGACAAAACCACCGGGTTTCAATCGCTTTATGAAATTCTTAAAGGCTTCCACATAAAGAGCAGGGGTGGGGTAGCAATCGGGATGATCATATTCAACGTTGGTGATGAGGATGGCTTCGGGATTCAAGCCCAGGAACATGCGATCATATTCATCAGCTTCGATCACAAAGTAATCCCCGTTACCGGCATGGGCGTTAATGCCCAAATTCTTTGAAACTCCACCCAGAATATAGCTGGGATCCATGCCCAGGCGATACAATGACCAGGCCATCAGGGCGGAGGTGGTGGTTTTTCCGTGAGACCCTGCGATGGCAACGCCAATGTTGCTTTGCATCAAAGTGCCCAAAAAATCGGAGCGTTTGAGCACCGGAATGTTCAACCTGTTGGCTTCGATCACTTCGACGTTGTCATCGAGTATTGCTGAAGAGCGTACAACCATATCTGCTCCTTTAATGTTCTCCGGCGCATGGCCTTCATAGACAGTGACTCCGGCTTTTTGCAGTTCCAGAGCCAAAGAGGATAACGATCGATCAGAGCCGCTCACCTTGTATCCTCGTTCAAGAAGGACCCTGGCGATCGATGAAATTCCTGTTCCGCCGATACCGATAAGGTGTACGTGTGTCATCAGATAAACACCACCAGAACAAAGATGAAACAAATGGCAACCGCGAAGTAGATCGCGGGATTTCCCAATAACCAGGCGGGCGGAAGAAAATTGATCCACCGCAGCGCCGCGATTCCGTTGGCAGTGGCTGGATCTGGTGCGGTAACAAAGGAAAAGGGATATCCAGCCGCGCTCAGAAAGTACCAAATCGTGCCAAAGATCAAATAGCCGTTCACGGCTCCCAAAAAACCACCTAACAACGAATCCTGCAGAAAACTGCGCACGAAACGTCCGCTTTCAGCAAGGCGTTGGAGTTTGGGAGTCTGGTAACCGAAGAATACCAACCCACCGATGATGGCTGTGCGGATCCAAAACACCGAAGAAGCGCTGGAGGACGTCATGATGGATTTATAGAAAGGTATGAAGGTCTCAAAGACGTTCAGGCTGAATAAGGCCAGGATCACGCTGAAAGTGACCAGCAGTTCCTTGGCCCAGCCGCGCATCGCACCAGCAATGGAGAACAAGATAATGAAGATCCAAAGCATCACGTGAATTGAGATCATCGCTTCACCTGGTTTTCTTGCGCTGTGCCTAGCTCGATGACCAGATCCGCGATGTTTTGAGCCGCCTGTGGAACCCGGAGTGCTTTCAATGCCATACGCATTGACAACAGCGCATTGGGATCTGAAATCAGGCGATCGACAACCGGGACCAAGTTTTCTTCCAGAACGTTGTTTTCGATGATCTGCGCCGCGCCGTGTGAAGCGAGGTACTCGGCGTTTACATGTTGGTAGCGCCAGGCAAAGGGGTAAGGCACTAGGATGGCCGGAAGTTCGAACAACGGTAATTCACCTAAAATGGAAGCACCCGCCCGCGAAATTGCCAAATCGGCACAAGCAAAGGCCGCGCCAATCTCGGAATGCAGGTAAGGATATGGGTGATAACGATTTGCCATGGTGGAAGGTAGCATACCCTTCACATTCAATGCTTCCTGATAATCGCCCTGGCCGGTCAGGTGGACTACCTGTGCCTTTTTCAGCAGTGCAGGCAGCTGCGGCAAGACAGCCTGATTGATCAAATGTGCGCCTTTGCTTCCACCTACCACCAGGATGACGGGCAGGGCGGTGGAGAGGTTCAGTTCTTTGAAGGCAGACGCCCTATTCCACTGTTTCAAATCTGTGCGGGTTGGGTATCCGGTGACCACCATCCGTTTCTTTGGATTGAAGAATTTGCGTGATTCTTCAGCGGTCAAGGCGACCACATCTGAGAATCTGGCTAGAGATTTCAACGCCAGACCTGGTTCGATATCAGGAACATAGAGGACGCTTTTCAAGCGGGTGGCGGCAATCGCCATGGGCACGGCCACATAACCACCAGTGAAGAGCAGTACATCCGGTTTGAATTCCTTCAGAATTCGACGCGACTGGAGCAATCCCTTGGCGAGTTTGATCAGGTTTCCGGGTAAGGCTCTCAGCCCCACACCGTGCACTCCTGCAGCCGGGATGGATTGATAGGGAATGTGGTAATGAGCCACGAGATCGGCTTCCATGCCGCCTTGGCCACCTACCCACAACACTGAGTCGGCTCGATCACCGACCGCTTGAAGGACGGACAGGGCGGGATACACTCCCCCGCCGGTCCCCCCTGCGCAAATCAACCACCGCATGAGGTACGCTCCTTTCTGAAACTGCAGGTTCCAGTTTCGATTGTCGTGCGATCGAAAGTAGCAATCCAACCGCGGCGAAAATTGTTACCAGGCTGGATCCACCTGAACTAATTAATGGAAGTGCGTTTCCGGCGAAGGGGAACAAGTTGACCAGAACGCCGATATTGATAATGGTCTCGAACCCGATCCAGATCGTAATGCCAGCGGCCAGCCATTTTCCAAGGTCATCTTTGGCGCGTGAAGCGATGGTCAACCCGCGCCAAAGAAAAGCCGCGTATAGACCCAGAGTGACGAAAGCACCCAACAGACCTGTTTCTTCAGCGATGACCGCGAAAATTGAATCAGTGGAGGCCACCGGAAGACCGATGAACTTGGTTGTGGAACGTCCGATGCCCACACCAAAAACACCACCATTGATGATGGCTTCAAGAGACCATTTCACGTGATCGGAGGCCTGTTCAGGGTTCTGCAGACCGCTCCAATAATCTGACAGACGGGTGGAAGCGGTCGTACTGATTTTGACGATCAGGAAACCGAGCAGGCCACCCATTGCGAGAACCAGCAGGATCTGGCGAAGTTTGCCACCGGCAATGAAGAACATAATGCCGCCAAGCAGCACCACGGTGGCTGCTGCCGAAATATCAGGTTGAGTGAGGATTAAACCAGCCGTGGCTCCAACAATCGCCATCAGGGGGATCAATCCGAAACTGAGTTTGTTCATCGATTCTTTTTTGCTGTTCAGCCAGAAGGACAGGTAGATGATGAGCATCAACTTGGCAAACTCGGAGGGTTGAACTGAACCGGAAAAGAGACCGCGTTTTGGGTTCACACCATCTGACTGACCAAAGGCCAGCACCGCCACCAGCAGAAAAATGACAGCGAGCATACCCAGCACCACCCAATTGCGATAGATGTGGTAATCGATTTGTGTGATCACGATCATGGCGATGATCCCAATCAATCCGATACCGAACTGGCGCAAGACGGTGCTATATTCTGAATAACCCTGGTTGGCTGAAAGCTGCCAACTCGCAGAGTAGACCATTAAAAGACCGACAGCGAACAGGGTCAACACGATCACCAACAGTGGCATATCAAAGTTATCGCGGAAGGAAAACCTTCTGGGAGTGGTTGGTCGTGCTGACGGAGTTCTTACGTTAGCGTTCATGACAGTGCATTCACCCAATTCTTGAAAAAGTTGCCGCGTTCTTCGAAATCGCGGAAAGCGTCGTAGCTGGTGCAGCCTGGTGATAGCAGGACGGTGTAGTTCTCTTTGGCTGTTCCAGCGGCGATCTTCAGTGCACCCTCAAAATCAGCGGCGCACTGCACATCGACAAGACGGTCATCGTTTTTGGGTGAACCAATGGCATTGGCGATCTTCTCGGCGGCTTCGCCGAACAGGACCACATGATCGACCCGCTCATGGATCATATTGGCCAGGTCATCCCAGGGCAAGTGTTTGTCGCGGCCGCCCAGCAGCAGCACCAACGGTTCAGAGAATGAGCGCAGGGCTGCCATGGTTCGTTCAGGAGCTGTGGCGATCGAGTCGTTGATCCAGGTCACGCCGTGCAGGCTGCGCACGACTTCGAGACGGTGCTCTACGCCCAGGAATTCTTCCACACCTTTGGCCATGGCCTCAAACGAAAATCCGGCTGCATTTGAAATGGCGCAAGCTGCCAACACGTTGAGCAAATTGTGCTCTCCGCGCAGTTGAATGCTGGTTTCAGGTAAGACCATGTAGATCTGGTCATTTTCTTGTAATTTCACGTAGCCATCCTCCATGTAAACGCCGGTTTCACCGTTCGGCGGCTGTTTCAGACCAAAACTAACCATTCTACCGTGGACCTTGTCACGCAGCGCCCATGATCCGGCGTCTTCGCGATCCAAAACTGCAATATCGTTTGACTTTTGGAACTCCAAAATGCGGGTCTTGGCTGCAGTATAGGCTTCCATGGTACCGTGTCGGTCAAGGTGGTTGGGGGTGATGTTTAAGACCGCCGCGATATGTGGGCTGTGTGTCATTTGCTCCAGTTGAAAACTTGAAAGCTCGAGGACAACGATGTCTTCAGGTTTGATCTCATCCAGGTATTCCACCAGGGGAAGGCCGATGTTGCCGCCAACCCATACTTTGCGACTGGTGCCAGCAGCTGCGGAGGCCATACGTCCAACCAGGGTGGTGGTGGTGGTCTTGCCGGCTGAACCGGTAATAGCGATCACGGGTGCCTGAACGGCTTCCATGAAGATCTGAGAGTCATTGCTGATGGGCAGGCCGCGTCTTTTGGCTTCGATGATGATCGGAAGGCTGAGCGGAACGCCGCCGGAAGGGCAGACCATGTCTACCCGGTCCAACAGAGAAAGCGGGTGTTCACCAAGCACCATTTCCACTCCCAGTTTCAAGAACTCGTCCATCTCATGCTGCATTTGATCAGGCGCGCGCATGTCGTTCAGGATGACACTGGCACCCTTTGAAGCAAGATGGCGTGCCAGAGCCTGACCCTGACGGGCTGCTCCGATAATCAAAATACGTTTACCTTTCCAATCTTCCATTTTCATCCTTAAGCCATCGCCACTGCGATGCCGAACATTGCGCCCAACAGGCTGATCAGCCAGAACCGCTGCACAACCTGGGTTTCGCTCCAGCCTAACAATTCAAAATGGTGGTGAAGCGGAGCCATTTTGAACAATCGCTTGCCATGTGTGATCTTGAAATACGCGACCTGTAAAATATCACTGGCAATATTGCTGATGGGGATAATGGCGATCAATGGCAAGAGCAGCCATTGGCCGGTCATCAGTGAGATCACGCCCAGCAAAGCGCCTAGTGAGAGTGAACCGGTATCCCCCATGAAGAGCTGGGCGGGGTGTACGTTGAACCAGAGAAAACCGAACAAAGATCCGACCACGGTGAAGCAGAAACGCCCGATGAAGAGGTTGCCCTGCGTGAGAGCAATGGCACCGTAGGCTGCAAACGCTGTGGCAGAGATTAGACCAGCCAGACCGTCAAGACCATCGGTCAGGTTTACCGCGTTGGACATGGCTACAATAATGAATGTCGCAAGGGGAATGTACCAAATGCCAAGATCAAAGGTGGCATGCGAACCGGGCCAGTACATCTGTGGCACATTCACGTAATTTTTAAGGATAAAAGCGGTGACAACCGCCAGAATGATCTGCAACAGGAATTTGGTACGAGCACGCATGCCCAATCCACGGCGGGGGCCCCGAATGCCTTCCCAGTCGTCAATAGCGCCCAGAATGCTGAAGGCGATCATCACCAACAGAGGGAGAAGGATGCTGCTGCCCAAAACGTTCAATCCCAGCAACGAAACAGCATTCAGCAAGATCGAAACCAATGCCACAGGGACGATGATGATGATGCCACCCATTGTGGGGGTGCCCATTTTCGTGATGTGCGAATCAGGACCTTCCAGGCGGATCATTTTTCCCAGTTTATAGTGGCGCAGAATGCGCAGCAGGGGTGAACCCCAGATCACAGCCAGAATGAATCCCAAACCGCTAAGCGCTAATGCCAGCGAAGTCTCTTTCATGCTTCCACCTCCAAAGCTTGCACAATCTGATCCATTCGCAGGCTGTGCGAGCCTTTAACCAGCACCACATCATCCATTTTCAACACGGATCGAAGGGCTGTGATCAATTCTTCGGGTTTTTCAAAAGTAAACACTGCAGAGGAGGGCAAACCAGCCTGTATCGCAGCATCAGCGATCATGCGGGCAAGTTCACCATAGGTATACAGCACATCCGCTACTTCCGCGGCTCGAAAACCGATCATTTCGTGGCCGCTCTTTTCATAAATCCCAAGTTCGAACATACCGCCAAGAACAGCGATCTTCCTGCCTGGTAGTTCACTGAGCAAATTCAACGCCGCAAGGGTGGATTCAGGTGAGGCGTTGTAGGTATCGTCGAGAAGCAAAGCGCCCTGCGGTGTGTGAACGGTGACCAGACGTAACTGACTGGCAGCCTGCATCAAGCCATGCAGGATCTCGGGCATTTCCATATCTTCGACCAAACCCGCAGAAACTGCGCGCAAGACCGTGTGGATGGAATGCTGGCCGATCACGGGCGCTTGGATGGGGTAGGATTCTCCGAGATAATGCAGGCGGCAGCGAATGCCGTTCAAACCCTGACTGACAATCTCATCCGCCCACAAGTCTGCGTGCTGATCCAGACCGTAAAAGAACACCCTGGCCGTGGTTTGTTTTGCCATTGGAACCACCCAAGGATCGTCCAGGTTCAGGATGGCGGTTCCAGTGGGGGCCGGTGGCAATGCTTCAACCAACTCGCTCTTGCCGCGTGCGATCTCAGCCTGAGAACCAGCGCGTTCAGCGTGCACCGTGCCAATATTGGTGAGGATGCCAACCTGGGGATGCGCCAGGTCGCAGAGCAGCTTGATCTCTCCGGGTTTGTAAAAACCCATTTCGAGAACAGCACACTCGTATCCAGGCCCAAGACGCATGAGGGTGAGCGGCAGACCGACTTCGTTGTTGTAATTGCCAATATTCTTCAAAGTACGGTATTTTGAAGAGAGCACGTCTGAAACCAGTTCTTTGGTGGTCGATTTGCCCACGCTGCCCGTGATACCCAAGACGCGCAGATCGAATTTTGCTCGCCAGAACGCTGCCAATTTTTGCAGGCTTGTGGTGGTATCTTCCACCTGGATCGCGAATGGGGTCTCAGGGATGCGGGTGTCAGCCGTAAAAGGTTTGGTCAGGTCGAGCACCGCGATTTCAGGATCAATGTCATTTTGGATCAACGCCATATGGGCACCGTTCTCAAAGGCCGCTTTCACGTAATTGTGTCCGGCTTCAATGGCGACGAAAAGTGATGCCTGAATGGCCTGGCGCGAATCCACCACGGCTTCACTGATGCCAATGGAAGCGCGTTCGGGGCGGATGCCTTGTTCTGATTCGATCAGATCGGCCAAAGTGAGCATTTTTACCTCTAATTCCCTTGAAGACTCTTGCGAAGGTCATCCGGAGGGATGTTCAATAAAACAACCAGCTGCTTCACCACATCACTGAAAACGGGGGCAGCAACGACAGAACCCCATATGGAGCTCTTCGGCTTTTCAAGCCAGACATAGACCAGGAACTGGGGATCGTCCACCGGACCCCAGCCTACAAATGAGGCGTTGGTCTGGCCGCTTGAGTAAGAGCCATTTACCGCAATCTCGGCTGTGCCTGTTTTTCCAGCCACGCGATACCCTTCGACCAGCGCATCTGAGGCTTCCTGCTCGAGAGAAATGGCAAGCATTTCGCTCAGAATAGCAGCGGTCTCTGCGGTGATGGGTGTACCCACGATCTGAGTGTTGGTATCGTACTGCTGCCCATTCTGGATGTAGGATTTCAATAGATGCGGAGCGACCATTTTTCCATCGTTAGCGATGGCAGAAGCGGCCATGATCATTTGAACCGGGGTGACTGCCACGCCCTGACCAAATGAATTGGTGGCCAGGTTGACCGTGTACCACATAGGGTCACCGGGTTCGCTCAAGGGATACACTTCTTCGTTGGCCAGATCAATATTGGTGCGATGACCGATGCCGAAGGCGTTGAGGTATTCATAGAAATTCTCGGCCCCCAACTTCACCGCTACCCAAGAAAGGCAGACGTTAAGAGAGTGCTGCATACAGCCGATCATATTTTGGGCACCCCAAGCGCCTCGATCCCAGTTATAGATCGGCCATCCGCCAACCTCGATCACACCCGTATCAGTGAACTCGGTATCCCATTTCACCGCACCGTAATCCAAGGCGCTGGCCATGGTGAGGATCTTGAAAACTGAACCCGGTTCGTAGATCTGGCTGACTGCCATATTGAATGAAACACCATCTGTGAAAACTTTGTCATAATCCCAATAAGTATTGGGATCCAGGCGGGGAGTGCTAGCCATGGCTAGAATCTCACCTGTCTTGGGGTCCATGACGACGATCGTTCCGTTCTTAGCGCCATTCTTCTTGACTGCCTTATCGAGGATGATCTCAACTGAACGTTGGATCTCACGATCAATGGTCAGAATCAGGCTCGCACCTGCAGGAGCGGTGGGAATTTCTTGCATTTCGTAGGGATCAAGTGGAATGACCACTCTCTGTTTGACCCCCGCTAGCAGGTCGTCATATTTTTCTTCGATCCCGAAGTAACCTTTGCCTTCATCGCGGTCATAGTAGGTGTAAAAACCCAGCACGTTCGAAGCGAGGGTATGTTCAGGATATATACGCTGCAGATGAGCCGTCCAGGTTAATCCGCGCAGAGATGGCAATTCTGGATTCTCACCGTATGGATTGGCGTCTTCATACTGCTGTTTCAGTTCAGAGAGTTTATCGATCTCTTCGGTGGAGATGAAATCGGTGAGTGTCACGTAAACGCTGCCATTCGGATCATAGGCGGTGCTGACGCTGGTCAGCACGGTGTTGTAATCTGCGCCAAACAAAGTGGCCATGGTGGTTGCGATGGTGACCGGGTTGCGAACGTATTGGAGCTCGGCACCGATCTCGTACACTTCTTTGTTGCCCGCCAGCAGATGACCCCAGCGGTCATAAATATATCCGCGTTCTGATTGAATGGTGCGGATTTCAGTGCCGTAGTTGGTGGCCCATTTGTCGAGGGATTGGGCATGAGTACTGGTCTGAATGCGAATCATCTGAACCGCGATGGCAAGGATAAAGGCCGTTAGAAACAGGCCGAGTACCTTGATGCGGGTCATTTTCGTGAAGAAGCCCATCATTAGCTGCCTCCTCCGACGCTTTCGCTCAACCTGTTAATACCTTGGAAAAGCCAATCCCAGATGGATTGGCGATAGGCGGGCAAAACTGGCGAGCGGTTCGAATCATCGATTCCTGGAGGAGCGGCCATTATTACGGCCTGTTTTCCCGTGTATCCCGGGACGGTGATGTATACGGCTTGTGAGGGATCAATCCTGGCAAAGCCCATCTGCTCTGCGCGTTGTTCCATTTGTGTGACTGAGGTCAGGATGGCAATTTGGGCTTTTCGGTCGGCGATCTGCCTTTCAAGAGTCTGCCGCTCAAGGTTCAGACGATAAGCGCTCAACCCCGCTGCGGCAGCCCGCCCGCTGATGCTTAGGTAAATGCTGGCGATCAAGATTACGATCACCAACCCAAGCAGAAATAAACCCGCCAATTGAATCTGGCTGCGCCAGGGGGCTTGCTTGAAGGCTTGCGAAAAATTGATCTTCTTTTTTGTTCGCTGCCTTCTGAGGATTGGTCTTTCATGCGACATTGTCATTCTATTGACTCAATTTTTTCTCTGCTACCCGTAATTTCGCGCTGCGAGCTCGAGGATTTTGCTTGATCTCTCCTTCTTCCGCTTCGATCGGCCGCCGGGTAATTTCGATGATCGAAGCTTTGTGGTTGCAGGTACAAACTGGCTGTTCAGGCGGACAAATGCAGTCCCGACTTTCGAGCCTGAAAAACTGCTTCACGATGCGGTCTTCCAATGAATGGAATGAGATGACCGCCAATCTTCCACCGGGAACCAGGGCTTGCACGGCTTGAGGAAGAAAACTGGAGAGGGAGGCCAACTCCTGGTTCACCGCGATGCGCAGTGCCTGAAACGAGCGGGTGGCGGGGTGAATTTTGGAGGGTCTACTCGCAACCTTTGCGATCAAGTTGGCCAATTCCAGGGTGGTTTGAAGCGGTCTGGAATTGACGATGGCCCGCGCAATACGCCGTGACTGCTGTTCCTCTCCGTAACGCCAGAGCAGGTCTGCCAGTTCAGATTCGCTGGAGTGGTTGAGCAGATCGGCGGCGCTGACGGACTGGGACGGGTCAAAACGCATATCCAACGGCCCATCTTTAAGGAAGGAAAATCCACGTTCCGGAGAATCGATCTGCATCGAAGACACACCCAAATCAACGAGGATGCCGTCTACATGGTCCCAGCCAGACGCCAGCAGTTCAGAGGAGAGTGCGCTGTAGGAGGAGTGAGAAAGACGCACCCGATCCGTAAAAGAAGCAAGGCGCTCGCGGGCAATCTCAAGGGCTTTCTCGTCCACATCCAGCCCCAGGAGTTTTCCGTCCGGGGAGCTTGAGTGTAATATTCCCCAGGCATGTCCACCTGCGCCTACCGTCCCGTCGACATACAAACCTGAACTTTTGGGGCGTAAAGCAGTTATAATCGATTGGTAAAGAACAGAGACATGCGGTGGGTTTGTTCCGCTGTCCATCGTAGCAACCATTAGAAAGTGATATCGTACTTCCTGGCAAGCTCGGCGGCAGCGTTCGGTTTCTTAAACCGTTCGTTACGTTCTCCAAGCAGCACAGGAGACCAGATCTCGATTTTTTCGCCCGAGCCGATGACTTTTGCTTCTCCTTCAAGGTGGGCGAAATCGCGCAGGTTCTGAGGGATGATGAACCGACCATTCTTGTCAAATTCGATCTGCGCAGCGTTACCGAACAGGAAACGCTGCAGTTCTCGGGCTTCAGGGTCGCCTGAGCTCAGCGCATTGATCTTTTCAGCGAGGGAGTCAAAACGGGCGGCGGGCAGCACGACCAGGTTATCATCAAACCAGCTCACGATGTATGCACCTTCGCTGACCATTTCACGGAACTTAACCGGAAAGGTGATGCGATTTTTTTCATCGATATTGTGGTCGTACGTGCCAATGAACATTAGTTCTACTTTCCCTATATATGCCGAACGCCGGAATCATATCCGGCGCTCCACTTTTCTCCACTTTTTTCCACTTATTGACACATTATACGCTCTATCAGGCTGAACTTCAAGTGCTTTTGGGTATTTTCACGAAATATTAAGATTAATGATGGCGAGGTATTTAATGAAGAAAATCCAACTTTTCGTCGTTTTTATCTTTTGTTTGGCGTCTTCAGCATGTTTACCTGTGTTGATCACAGCGACTCCAATGGTTGAACCGACCCAGGCTCCGACTGAACAACAACTGACCCAGACCTCCACGACTGCGTCAGAACCGGAATTGTCGATTATTACCCTGAAAAATTCCGTGTATTACTCGCCTTCTTTCCAAAAGCAAATTCAGTTGTCCCAGGGTAGATATTCTTACACCGATGAAAATGGGATGTACTACAGCGAATTGTTCGAACCAATCGTATTTGGGTATTTAAACGACGATCAGATCGAAGATGCCGCAGTCTTGTTGGCAGAAAATTCAGGTGGAACCGGTATTTTTGTTTATCTGCTCGCGTTGGTCAGTCAGGAGGATGGATATACCCAGATTGGCAACATTTATATTGATGACCGCCCCATTATTCATTCGATGGAAATATTGAATGGTGAGATTTTCATCGATGCCACAATCCATGGTTTTACAGATGCGATGGTGGAACCCACCTTGGGAGTGGAAAAACATTACCGTTTGCTCGAAAATATGCTTACTTTAATTTCATTAAATTCCACTCCAGCAGGCGGCCAGGAACGTTCGATCACCATCGATGAACCTGTGGATGGCGATGAAGTCGCGAGCACTTTGGTGATTAAAGGCAATATGCCTATCGCTCCTTTTGAGAATAACTTACGCCTGGCGGTTTACGACCTGGCGGGTACAACACTATATGAGACTGGATTCATGGTCACCTCCTCAGACGTGGGTGGACCTGCTACATTTGAGAATCAGGTGTCACTTCCTGACCTGGCTTCAGATTCATGGGTTCGGATTGAACTGGCAGAACTTAGCATGGCTGATGGTTCATTGATGGCTTCGAAGTCGGTCGTAGTTAAAATCAAATAATCAATTAAAAGGAAAATCAGATGAAACTTTCCCGAATCGCGCTGTTCTTCCTGCTCTTTTCATTAATAAGTTCCATAACCGGATTAGTGGTACTTGGTTTCAACATTCCATTTAAATTCCCATTTGCACCAGTTATTACTGGCTCCTCATTCATTTTTGCCCTGCTGCATGCCTCACAGCGTGAAGGGTGGGCGAAATCCTTGCTGCTCGTGGCCTTGATCATTGCGTCTGGATTATTCTTTGAGAGCCTGGGTGTGGCAACAGGATTGGTTTATGGACCCTATCACTACACGGATGCGCTGGGCCCTAAATTCTTGGGGCTGGTACCCTGGATCATCCCTGTGGCCTGGACTTCGATGATGTATCCCTCCCTGGTCATCGCTGACGCTGTGATGCCTGCATCAATCAAAGGTTTAAAAAGAGGGTTCGTCCTGGCGGCCATCAGCGGTGTGATCATGACCGCCTGGGATGTTGCGATGGACCCTATGATGGTATTGGGAGGGAATTGGGTCTGGGAGGTTGAAGGTGGTTATTTCGGCGTACCCCTGCAAAATTTCTGGGGCTGGTGGTTGACCACCTTCACTGCCGTGGGTTTGTATTTGTTGTTTTCGCGAAAGATGAAAGGAAAGGTTACGCCCATGCCTGATCGCTGGGCGGTCTGCCTTTACACGATAACCGGAGTGACTTCTGTGGCGACCTGTCTGTTGGTGAACCTTAACGGCCCCGCGCTGGCTGGGTTGTTCGCCATGCTGCCCTGGTGGATCTTGGGGTTCTGGCGCACTATAAGGCAGAGTAGTGATAAATAAATAGGGAGAACCATGGATCCGACAACACGCAAGTTTTTTCGTTTTTTGAATAAGTTTTTCATGGTTCCAATCTTCCGTTCGGGATTTGGTGGGTTAATGGTCAACCCCTTTTCCGGTTACATCATGGTGATGAAGATCAAGGGACGGAAAAGCGGAAAACTTCGCTATGCACCTGTAAATTACGCCATTCATGAGGGTTCGGTTTACTGCATTTCTGGCGGTCGGCTAACTTCTGACTGGTACAAGAATCTATTGGCCAGTCCTGAGATCGAGGTGATCCTGCCGGGAGGCGCGATTTTTGGTAAGGTAACGGAAGAAATGGATCCTGAAACGCGCCGGATCGTGATCCGCAAGGTACTTCGAAACGCGGGTTTCGCGGGTTTTTTCGAAGGATACAATCCCTGGAAGATCAGCGATGAAGAACTGGCATCCAAAACCACGGATCTTCCATTGATCAAGATCTCTCCGCGCGGGATTGGCAACGGAGCCTCTGATCCGCAAGGTTGGGCATGGGTCACATTGCTCACCTTAACCCTTCTTCTTATTCTGGTGATCATTCTTCTTGTAAAGTAAGGATCCGATATTTTTATTCTTTCGCCATGAGCCATTACGTTCATGGCTTCTTTTTTAAAATATACAAGGAATAAACCACTTCTACTAATCAAAAGGCTATATTGATACCGACGAATTCGTGAGAAGAAAGTTCAATCGATTCGAGGAAAACAATATGGTCTACAGCTTATTATCTTCCATGATGACCTCCACATCCCTTTTACCGTACGGGATCTTGTTTCTGCTGACCATGGTGGAAGGACCGGTTGCCACTTTGATCGGTGGGGCATTATGCTCCAATGGTTTCTTACTGGCGGTACCAGTTTTTTGCGCTGTGGTGCTTGGAAATCTGACCGCTGACATGGGATGGTACGCTTTAGGTCGTTTTGGAAAGGTCAAGTGGTTCGAACGATTTTTCCCTGAAGGCAGCACAGAAGCCCAAAAGATTCAGCGATTGACCACGGATATTCAGGTTCATGCGCCGCGTTTGTTGTTCCTTTCCAAATTCACAACTGGTTTTCCCATTCCGACCCTGATCGCCACCGGTTTGAGCAAAGTGCCGGTGCGTCGTTGGGTGGCTGCGTGGTTTGCCGGCGAGTTGATCAAATCTGCTTTACTGGTGGGTGCCGGATTCCTCTTTTCAAAGACCATCGATCAAACCCAGGGTGTCGTGCAGTTCGTCTTGTGGGGCATCACCGGAGCGCTGCTATTGATTGGATTGATCTGGTTCAAAGTCATCAAGAAACATCATGCACACTAAAATCGAAATCATTAGAGAGAAAAAATGAGAAAACCCAGCAAGACCCCAATTATTCTTTCAATCACATTCGCGTTCCTTGCTGTGATCGCCTATGCTCTCGCAGACCGTTACCTGATTCGGCATGTGGAGATCGCGAACGTCCAAGCAGCCGCAAAGACCGCTGAAGCTTCAGTTGTTGCTGAAACTACCACCACAGCGAAAGTTGTTACGACAATCGAGACTATCACTGAAACAGCCACCCAGGCAGCCACCTACGACGATTGGAATTATTCCGATGGAAACGTGACCATCTCGATTGCTGAGTACTCCTCCGGGAGTGGTAAGAACGCACTAACCTATTTTGTTGCAGACGTTGTTCTGTCAGACGCGACTGACTTGAGCAATGCTTTCGCTGACAACCAGTTCGGCACGAACATCATTGAATATACTTCTGAGATCGCTTCTGAAAACAACGCCGTATTTGCCATCAACGGCGATTACTACGGTTTTCGTGAGGACGGCATAATCATCCGCAATGGTGTCATTTACCGTGATGTTCCTGCCAGGGTCGGACTGGCTTTTTATCTGGATGGAACAATGAAGATTTACGATGAAACCGAAACCAGCGTGCAGGAACTATTGGATGCGGGCGTCTGGAATACTTATTCCTTTGGGCCGGCTTTGATCCAGGATTCGGTGACCGTCACCAATTTTGACACAGTAAAAATCGATAACAACATCGGCAACCATCCCATCTCGGGCAACCAACCACGCACGGGCATCGGCATGATCGACGCCAACCATTTCGTTTTCATTGTGGTGGACGGCCGCAGTGAAGGATACAGCAATGGTGTAACCCTTGAAGAGTTCGCGCAATTGTTTGAAGATCTTGGCTGTACCCAGGCTTATAACCTGGATGGCGGTGGCTCGTCTACTATGTACTTCATGGGTAGGGTAGTCAATAATCCACTAGGTCGTAATAAGGAACGCGGCACAAGTGATATTCTCATGGTTGGTTTATAAACAATTGCCAATAATATACTTCCTTTTTCTTCTCCAAGAAAATGTGCAGCACGTCAAAGCCGCTTGAGTTTCAGCGGCTTTGGCCATATTCACGAAGAGTTCTAATAGGAATATTTATCGAGAAGGCGGTTGGCTTCATCGTCCACGGCTTGCCAATCGTCTAGCGTAAATTTATATAATTGGAATGGAAAGTAAAAAACATCCTGAGTGGGAGCCAGGAAAGTAATGTGCGTGGTCATAGCCTCAAGTGATAACTCATATAGGTTTTTTGCACAACGGGGAGGTTCAAGCGCTTCAAATTCAGCTTGCACGGCTTTCATCTGCGCGACGTTATCCGCTTTATACTCCGGATGATTTGCGGATTGATTGGTAAAGTCGACGAAGGAGTCATGGATGGCATTGATTTTATCGACATAACTGACGAGTTCCTCGCGATCGCAGGTTTGTCCGCACGCCGTGCACACGACTCCAAGCAGGAATAAAACAACAACGAGTAACAATCTACTACTAGTTTGTGAGCGAAAAATGTTCATTAGTCAGCGAACCTTGGTTTAAAGATTGATTACAACAATTATAAAGCTTGATCGAAGCGTTTTGATAAAAAAACCGAATGAATTCGAGTCCATTCGGTTTATTTTTGGTAAAAAAATTTTGGCACAATTTACGAGTGCCTGGCTTCGATCTCAGCCAGCAGCTTCAAGGCCATTTCTTCAGTGATGCCATTTTGTTGTACTTGTGGGAAATTCAGTAAAACCCGCAGTGTCATGCCCTTCGCGAAACCAATCATTGGATTTGTGGAAATCCCAGGCGAGTATTTCTCAAGGAGTTCAACTGCCACAGGATCATTCAACAACTCACCCACCGTACTGTCAAGAGTAAATGTCATTGGTACTCCTTATATAATTCACTACAGAAAGTATATACCGACTTTTTATGGATACACCATCCAATCTTTATTACTGATAATAATCTGGTCGCCGATGAACAGCACGTCATCGACAGGATGATCGGTCACAAACGAGCCAAGTGAAAAATCATCGTAATACGCCAGACTAATGAAATAAGCGTGTTGGTAATGTGCCGCGATCCATGGTTGAAGTGCGGTTTTATAAGAATTGCCGATCACCAGGATGTTCCTGGTTGAATTATTCTCGCACTGGTACTCAAGGAAAGGCTCTACCGTGCCAAAATAGTTGCTGTATTGAGAAGCAGAGGGTTCCCGATCATATTGGCCGTTCC
>CAZRHZ010000010.1:0-22690 GCA_964599995.1 uncultured Anaerolinea sp.
CCGTACCAGATGGTGCGCCCGCCGTAGGTGTCGCTCAAGAAACCACCTAACGTGGGTGCCACGGCCGAAGCGATGTTGTTGGTCAATCCATAGACACTCATGTACCGTCCGCGCATATCGAACGGAGCGGTATTGGCAGTATAGGTCGTCGCCGTGGGTATCAGGATCAATTCTCCGATGGTCATCACCACCATGCAGAACCAGAAGCCCCAAAAACCGCTGAAAAAGGCGATCAAAAACGCAGAAACGGCGTAGAAAGCCGTGCCGACCGTCATCACGGCCATGGAACGGTGTTTCTTGGTGATCCTTGTGACAACAAACTGCAGGGTGACCACCATGATGGCATTGGAGGTGGGAATGAAACCATACTGGCTCTCAGGCAGGCCGAAATTGGTGTTGGTGTAAACCGGCAGCAGCACCCAGATCAGTGAGGCCAACATGGAGGTCAGGGTGAAGGCACCAATAAAGCCCATGAAGCGCCGGTCCCTGAAGATCTGGCCGTAGCCCGAAAACACCGACTTGCCCTTCAACGTGTCCGACACTTCCACCGGCAGGGTTTCGCGTGCCTTGAACAAGATCAGCAGCCCGTAGAAGCTCAGCCCGATGGCTGCCATGTAGAATGCCAGCGTATATGAGGAGGACGCCACAATACCGCCAATGGCCGGACCGATTGCGATGCCCGCGTTATTGCTCATGCGCAGCAGCGAGTAAGCATCCGTGCGTTTTTCAGCCGGGATCAGGTCAGCCATCATGGCATCCGCGCCGACACGATAAAGGGGATTGAGTGCACCAATCAGGCACTGCGCGATGGCAAAACTCGCAAAGGAGGTGGCCGTGCTCATAAAAAAGTACATGATACCGTTGCCCACCAGGCTCACCACCATGACCCACTTGCGTCCCAGGCGGTCGACGATGGGACCGGCCACAAAGGAGAAGATCAAACCCATCAAGGCGTTCATGCCAATCAGGCTGGCAGTTTGGATTAAGGGGAGGTGCAGTTTCTTAGACACGTAGATCATCAGAAACGGCCAGATCATGGATTGGCCGATAGTGCTGATCAACATGCCAACGAACAGGATCCAGAACTGCCCGGGATATTCGTGCCTTACCCTTTTTAAGCGTTCGATCATAGAGAAAAACTTTCAGCATGTGAGATTTCGATCAGGATTTCAATTCTATCATGCCAAAAAACGCCGGAACGCACAGGGTAAACGAGTATATCGACTATCTTGTTCTTAATTTCATAAAAAGCGATTTTAAGTGGATAAAATTCTCAATCTTCCGCCCTCACCCTAATTGACCAGCCCTTAGGATTTTTTGATATCAGCCCTCTCCCACGCAAAAATCCATTGCCCAAAAAAATATGGCATGGGAGAGGGTCTAGGGAAATCATAAAAAAATCCTTGGGTAATTTTTCATTAACACAAAAATGATTAAGTTTTCATGTTTTTCAAACAAGCTGCGATTTCCCATTCGGAACGCAAGGAAATCAGTTGACAAATCAAATCCTGGCAGTGTAGAGTAATAGCAACTATCTTCGATTCTTTTTGGAGGAATCATGCTTAAGGAATTCAAGAATTTCATTATGCGCGGAAATGTGATCGACCTGGCGGTGGCGGTTATCATCGGCGGGGCATTTGGCAAGATCGTCAGCTCTCTCGTCAACGACGTGCTCATGCCGCCCATCGGCCTGCTGCTGGGTAAAGTTGATTTCTCGAATCTATACATTAACATGGGCGCGACCAAATACGCCAGCCTGGCGGAAGCGCAAGCTGCCGGTGCCCCCACCCTCAATTACGGTCTCTTCTTGAACAACGTGGTGAATTTTCTGATCGTGGCGCTGGTAATCTTCTTGCTCATCCGCGGCATGAACAGATTGGCCAAAAAAGAGGAAAAACCGGCCGAAGTGACCACGCGCGAGTGCCCGCACTGCATGAGCACCATCTCCAAAAAGGCCACCCGCTGCCCGCACTGCACATCGGAGGTCAAACCCTTATAACCCTGTTTTGAGACCTAGGATCTGGTTTTTCGCGCCCGCTCCAGGCGCGGACCGCCCCCGCGGTACGACGGGGCCATGATCTCGTAGATGGCGCACAAGCGGCTGTCAAGCATGCGGCTGCGAATGCGCGCATCGAGATCTTCCAGGCTGCCCGACATGGTGATCACGGTCGGCAGGGCGGCGTTGTACCGCTCGTTGAAAATCTGATAGAGTTTTTCACGCGCCCAGGGGGTGGCGCTTTGTGTGCCCAGGTCATCAAGGATTAAAATTGGCGCGGCTTTCACGCGGTTGAACATTTCATCGTAAGAAGTGTTGCTGGATGGGCTGAAAGTCGCCCGCAGGTGATCCAACAGATCGGGCACCACCACAAAGATGGGCTCATCGCCCATGCCCATGCGGTAGTTGCCAATGGCGGCTGCCAGGTGGGTCTTGCCGCAGCCGTAGGTGCCCATCATTACCAACCAGCCGCGCGGAGAGTCGGCATATTGCTGCGCCGCCCTGAACACGTTCTCCAGGTTGTTTTGGATCTCGACTGGCAGGCGTTCGGGCTCGCGCAGGCTGAAATTGCCAAAAGAGCGGCCGTTCAACAATTGAAGTTGATACACCAATGGGTCCCGGCTGTCTTTGATGGGTGAGCGGTAATCTGGGGCGGTGATGCGCACACGTGTGACCAGGTCTGGGTCTTGCAGCCGTGATCTGATGCGGTCATCGAGGTCATCGAATGACAGGTTGGTGGTTACCACCAGGGGCAGTTTGCGCGAGTAGCGGTAATCAATGATCTGGAAGAGCTTTTCGGCTGCCCAGGGGGTGGCGTTTTGCGCGCCCAAGTCATCCAGCACCAACAGCGCCACGTTGCGGATCTCTTCAAAACGCTGCTCAAAGGTCGTGTCGGTGGAATCGTAGGAATAGCGCAGCCAATCCAGCAGGTCGGGCACGGTGAGGAAGAGGGTATTCATGCCGTATTCCACGCAGGTGTTGGCGATGGCGGCCGCCAGGTGGGTCTTGCCACAGCCGTAGGTGCCCATCAGCACCAGCCAGCCGCGCGGCGAGGCCGCGTACTGCTGCGCCTGGTTGAGCCCATACTGCAGCGACTGGATCTGCTCATCGCCCAATCCCAGCCGGCCCTGCACTGAAAAGGATTGAAAAGTCATGTGTTTGAAGGCTTCGAGGTTGCTCATGCGCAGCAGACGTTCCTGCGCGCTGCGATTCTGCTCGTTTTGCTTGCACACACACAAGGTCAAACGCCCGAAATCAGGATCATCGATAGGTACGTCTTTGCGCACAAAGCCAATACCCCCGCAGATCGGACAGACGTCCGCTTTGTCGGCCGTTTTCTTAGTGGAGGATGTAGTCGCCATATTCGCCTTCACTGTCGCGTTTGCGATCTTCTTGAGTGGATCTTTGATCTCTTTCATCACGGCCTTTCTCTTTCCATGAGCGCAGGATGGCTTCAATATAGCGCCAGTTGCGCGCGTTTTTCGCGACTGCGATCTTGAACGCATCACTGATCCAGTCAGCGGGATATTGCGTCTCGGCTTCACGCAGCTCGTCCGCCAACAGGGGCGTCAGCGGACCGATGTTCTGTTCATACAACGCAAAAATGTTCGGACGGCTTGCCGAAACACCGGAAGTTGGTCTTTTCTGCCCGTCGGCTTGCCAGGCACCCTGCGCCAGGCTTTCGAGGGCTGCCCTGCCACGCGGAGAATTGAGAAAATACAACACCTCATCGCCTTCGTGGGCAGAAAGCAGTACATTGCGTCTCACAGCAGCTTCCGACGCCTTTTGAATGCGCTCACGCTGTTCCACGGCGGATTTGCCAAAAGCAGCCGCAATAACCTTGTCTGCGACGGCATCGTTCAGCGAAAAATAGCGCAGATCGCCTTCCTGTTGATTCAAACAGTAAAAAGCCCACAAGATCAGCTTCAGCTCATCGAGATCAGTAATCTCGGGCAATAGCTCTTGAAAGAACGCCGCCGGCAGAGGGGTGTTCTTCGTGTTCAAAGTGTTGAACCCGCTAAATGGAGACATGCACCGCCCCTAATTTTTCTTCTTGTCCTTGTTGAAATCACCGGTAAATGTGGCGGCGTTCTCAAATTTTGCCAGGTTGTTCAAGAAGACCAGCTCGATGCCCGGATGGGTGGGGCCGTTACGATGTTTCGCCACGATCAGTTCGGCAATGTTGGAGCGCGGGTTGTCTTTTTCAAGCATGTCTGGCCGGTGAATGAACATGACGATATCAGAGTCTTGCTCAAGGCTACCCGACTCGCGCAGGTCTGAGAGCACCGGCTTCTTGCCTTCACGCTGTTCCACCGCACGCGAAAGCTGGGCGGCAGCCAAAACCGGCACATTCAACTCGCGTGCCAGCACCTTGAGGCTGCGGGAAATATGCGAAACTTCCTGCACACGGTTCTCTGAGCGCGTATCGCTGCCCATCAACTGCAGGTAGTCAATAATGATCAGATCCAGACTGTGTTCCATGTGCAAGCGGCGGCATTTGGTGCGCAACTGCAGCGGCGTGATGGCGGGGGTGTCATCCAGCCAGATGTGCGTATCACCCAACACCTCGATGGCGTGGGTGAAGATCGGCCACTCGTCATCAGCCAGCTTGCCGGTGCGCAGGCGCTGGGTGTCGATCTTGGTTTCCTGGGCGATCAAACGCTGCACCAGTTGCTCATTGGACATTTCAAGCGAGAAGAAGGCAACGTGTTTCTTGTGTTTCTGAGCGGCGTTCTTGGCGATGGAAAGCATGAATCCGGTCTTACCCGAACCTGGGCGGCCGGCGATGATTAGCAGGTCTGATTTTTGCAACCCGCCCAGCAGCCGGTCGAGATCGGTCAAACCCGTGGGAACACCGAAGATCTCTTCATCCCGTTGCGATAGTTCGTCCACGTGGTCGTAGTATTCGCTCAACACATGATCGATGGGTTCAAGGTCGTGCCTGACGCGCCGCTCGCTGAGGCCAAAGACTGACATTTCGGCCTTGTCGATGATGCTATCGACGTCCTTTTCCTGGTCGTAGGCCAGTTTGGCCATCTCGTTGGCTGCCACCAGCATGCGTCGTCGGATGGCGTGCTGTTCCACGATGTGAGAATAGGTTTGCGCGTGCAGCGAGGTCGGGGTTTGATTGACGAGTGAGATCAGGTAGGCCTGTCCGCCGATGTCGGTCAGTTGACTATGTTCTTCCAAATCCTGGCTAACGGTCAGGATGTCGATCGGAGAGCGCTTTTCATTCAAACGTACGAAGGCAGCCCACACCCACTGATTGCGGATGATATAAAAATCATCCTCGTGCAGGATCTCCGCCACGTCATAATAGGATTCCGGGTTGATCAAAATGGAACCCAGCACGGCTTCTTCCGCCTCGCGGCTATTGGGCTGGGATTGTATCTCGGTGATGGTGCTGTCGTCTGGAGATGAAAAATTGCTCATGGTCTACCCGGCTTCTCCGATCAGGGATTCACTTGGTTTTAATCTTTATTCGGTTTTTTGGGGGGATTATCGTCATCCAGATCGTCAGGTTTCGTTTGATCTGCCTGGTCTCCCAAGTCTACATTTTGCAGAAAATCCTCAAAAATGGATAGTCGTTCCTTTGATTCCTCGACCTCTTCGATCGTCTTTACTTCGGGTTCTTCCATTTCCCCCTGGATGTCGGGCTCGGGAGTGATGCCCGCGGTTTCAAAGATCTCGCGCGCCACCAGAATGGGCACGTGCGCGCGGACGGCCAGGGCGATGGAATCTGAAGGTCGGGCATCGATTAGGACGGGGTTGCCACCCGATTCGATCACCAGATTACCATAAAAGACATCTCCACGCAGGGCAATGACTTCCACCCGGATCAAGCGGGCGCGCGTTTTCTCCAAGGTCTGGATCATCAGATCGTGCGTTTGAGGGCGGGCAATCTCGATCTCTTGCAGCGCAATGGTGATGGCTTCAGCTTCGTAAGGGCCGATCCAGATCGGAAGATAGCGTTCCACACCCTGCTCGCGCAGCAGCACAATACGCTGCTGATTGGTCAGGCTGACCCTAACACTGTCGATGATCACTTCCACCATTTCAGTCATTGCCACTCACCACTTCATATTCAATAAACTGATAGTATTCTAACACGCGGGTTATCGAGACGCAACTTTGTCAAATTAAACCAATTCGCAAGACTTAACAGTTTTATTACTTGCTTTTTTTAAGATTGGGGTATAATGGATTTACGTTTCATTTACGAACCCATACTGTCTGTATGACGTACATAGCGCTTTACAGTGGGGAAATCAATCATAATCGGACAGGAAAACAAATTTGAATACGCTCATGCCTGGCATGAAGTAATTGACAATTGAACAGATAACCCAATCGGGCCATGATTGGTTTTACCAGTAGCTTGAAAATGGCCGCATCGACATCATTTGAATTGGAACGGAAAGTCATTGATCAAACCGAGAATTTTACTCATTGAAGGTAAAAGAACCGATCATCCCTCGTTTACCGCGGGATTGACCAAAAAAGGGTACCTGGTGGAAAGTGTCCCCAGCGGGGCCGCGGCCTTGTCGCACCTCGAAAACAGCAATCCCGATCTGGTGGTAATCGACGCTTCTTCAATGCGCTCAAACGGCAAACGCATTTGCCAGAGCCTGCACCAGCAAAAACCCGAACTGCCCATCATTTTAGTGCTTGATAAAGACGGCGACCGCAACGACAATTACGAAGCCAACTCGCTGCTTTTCCTACCCTTTACCATGCAGAAGCTTGTCAACCGGGTCAAGCACCTGCTGCCCATTCAAGACAACGGCGGGCTGCGGATTGGCCCCCTCATGCTGGATGTGGAACAACACCGCGCCATCCTGAAGGAAAAACAAATACAGCTCACCCCACGGCTGGTGGTGCTGCTAAAAATATTGATGGAACACCCCGGCGAAGTGATCAACCGCGAAGATATGTTCCGCAAAGCCTGGGAAACCGATTATACCGGCGACACACGTTCCCTCGACGTACACATGAGCTGGCTCAGACAAGCTCTTGAAGACAACCCCCGTCACCCTGAGTATATCAAGACCATCCGCGGTGTTGGCTATCGTCTGGATATTGACGCTTCAGGCACGCAACCACAAAACCGCAGAAAACACGAAAATTAAGACATAATAATCCCCACCGTGGTGGGGATTATGTTTATTTTAACAATTGTATCGAGGATGCGGTTTGATAGATCTCTGCTCCATTCAAATTGAGAGAGATGTTCGCGTTCCCCGATACCCTGACCAGGTTTGCGACCAACTGGGTTTTCAACGTGGCTGAATCGCTGGTGCCTGTCAGATAGATCGACCCGCCCGGGGCAAAAACTGTACCCATGAAAACTGAGTCAGCAGTGCCCGTGAAGGAGATGTTTTTATTGTTCTTTGGGTCCATGTAGATAAGGATTCCACGGATGGCAGGGGGAACTCCACAGGAAGAATCTTCACAATTAGGTGCTTGTAAATTCATGGCTGCGGTGCCGCCAAGAGAAAAACTGCCATTTTTCAGATAAATGGTCACACCCTGACCAGTAATCAAAGCCTGTCCGGTGGTGGAGATATCCCCCACCAGGCAGTACAAGCCGGGATTCATGACCAACGTTTCGGTGTTGGTAAGTTTGATGCTGGAGTAATTTCCTGGATTAATGGTGCCGCTGCTGTTCACCGCGACCGGGCTGGAATAATTGGGCACCTTGGTGCAATCTGGGATCGGAACAGTCACATTAGGAAGCCTTTCTGTGACCTGCACCGGATTCGGAGAAATCGTCCCGGAAGACGGCGGCGAATAGGCGGTGTAATAACTGATCTGCGCGCCATCTGTAAACACATCCACGTTGCCCACGCCCGTCAGACAAGAATTGGAAAAGATACCCGCCCCCAACACCGTGATGGAACCCGTGCCATTCACGGTAAGACCGCCGATGCTACCGCACGAATTCGACAATGACGCGATCCCGTTCCCGAAAGCCAGGGTTTCCTTGGGGAAAACCCGGACGGTAGCCTGAACCCTGGTTTCCATCTGGTCTCTTCCAATGATCCTGGCGAAGGTGGTTTGTCGATAGGTCGTCACCGTGATCTTGATATCCAGATAACGCCGGTAGCTTTCAACGCCGCATGAAACGGATATGCCATTAGAAGTGTCATTATGGATCAAGGTGACGTCATATTTCTGAGCATAATTCTGGGCTGCCAGAATAGCCGCGGTTCCCGAATTAGTCGCCAGAATCGAACCGCAGGTAAATTCATTGGGAGGATAGTCTTTCATGATCTGTACTGCAGCACTGGCACCGGCCAATGCCGCCGAATCAGCGATGCTCTGATCTTCGCGTCGGTCATTTAAAACCAGGCTTCCATCAATGGCGAGCGCCGTGATTCCCAAAATGGCAACCATGGCGAGGGCCAAAATGACCAGGATTTGTCCTTGACTGTTATTCGTGATCCACTTCATGATTACCTCAGGTTTCTCCTCCTAATGCGGAGGCTGCGGTCGCAGGATGATGCCCGTCGCCTTGGTCGAAAGAGGAATGGTTTGCCCGATGAAGGCACCCAGGAAAGGCATGCTGATCCCAAAATCCTTGGTGACCTCGATCATCATCTCTTTGCCCGCATAAACCTCGTCAAAGGGGATGGCAGTACACTCTATATATGTTCCGTCATTTGCCTCAATAGTCACCAAGATCGTCATGCCACCATTGAAAGCCCTATTTGCCAGATTGTATTCCACCCGGTAGTAGATCTGATTGCAGTCTGTAGGAAAACTGGTACCATAAACCACGCCTTCTTCAGCAGCATCTTGCATCGCAAATCTCGTGAAGATCGCCCGCCCCAGGTCCGCGATCCCAGCCAGCAGGATCAACAGAATGATCATCCCAAATGCTAATTCCAACAGGCTTTGGCCGCTTTCGTGTTTCGGATTCTTGCGTAGGTTAATCTTCATATTCCACCATTATGGATATGGATCGGAATAATATTGAACAAAACAGCCGTTATCAAAGAAGACCTTAACATGTTTGATGGTAAAGTCGTCTGAGCTGAAGGTAAGTTTCAGTTTGTTGGGTGTGCTGATCAACGGCGGGATCAACAGGTCTTCATGATATGTATATGGGAAGGTCAGATCGGCAATTGAAGTGGCAACATCCGCCCAGATCGGTTTTGTGTTCAAAGCCACGATATTCAGTTCCGCCGTCCCCGTCCATTCTGCCTGCACTCTGAACACATACGTATCGTCATCTGAGTTGGTGGTATAGATGTCAAAAGACCAGGCTGCAGTCACGCGCAAAGGATCCTGAACCGTCCAGGCGTTACAGAAGGCTTCCAGTGTGGGGGTAAGCGAGGGCGTCAACGAAGCCGTTTTCGTAGGCGTCAGGGTTCTGGTTGGCGTCGGCGTGCGGGTGTTCGTTGGTGTGCGCGTCAGGGTAGGGGTGCGCGTATCGGTGGGGGTGGGCGTGATCGAAGGAGTATACGTCATGGATGGCGTATACGTGATGGTCGGGGTATAGGTGATGGTCGGCGTGTTGGTGATCGTTGGCGTATTCGTGATGGTCGGAGTCGGCGTGATGGTCGGTGTATTGGTAGGTGTGGGAGTCTCCGTCGGTGTGGAGGTGCCCGTGGGCGTGCTGGTAGTTGTGGGGATAGGGGTTGGTGTGTAAGTTGGCAGCGGGGTATTGGTGGAAGGCGGCGTACCCATTACATCCAGATCCTTGATGATAGTCCTGGAAGAAGTGGAAGTGATCGGAAATTCGAACAGACCGTTGATACTGATGATCGGTTTGTAATCAACGGATACCGTCACGATGATACGGTCGCCTAAATTTAATAGCGTGCTGATCGGGCAGTTTGCAAAGATCGTGGTACCGCCATTACTATCGGGGCCATGATCGTATTGGATGGTGATGTTTTCCGAGGCCAAATTGGCGATGGAACCCACCGCGATGGCTCGATTTTGAATCGCGGTGCAATCCTGATAATACATGTAGCCGCTGGTGTTTTCTCCCGTGCCAGACCCGTAACGAGCGGCTTCACGGCTGGCATTGTAAACTGCACTGTAAACAAAAATCAACCTTGCTGCTTCAAAGAGACCAAAAAGCAACAAAACAAAAATGGGCAATGATAATGCTAGTTCCAGCGTGGATTGACCATTAACCGTGCGATTTTTTTGCCGTCGCAATAAAACACCCATAATGATTTCTCAACAAGACCAGTAAAATGAACAAACCAGTAAACGTGACTAAAAATATTATACGACTTTTAGAATGGCAGAATCTGTATCATTTCAATTTTGTAAACCGCGTAATCCCCCTTTGTTTATGCAGGGAGAATAATTTCAATCCGATTCGCCATAAATTAAATGAAATTTCAAATCTTGCCATCCAGAAAAATGCGGATGGATCAGGAACTTCACCACACAACAGGAGTAAGCATGATTTTGGAGAGAAAATAATCACCGCGGCGGGGATTTGGTTTATTTCCTTAATTCGATGGTGATGGACCCTTGTGAAAAGAGTGTGGCACCTTCCAGGTCCATATTTAATACCGCACCGTTAGAAACCTCAATGCGTTTCACAATTAATTGAACATTAAGGGCATTGGTAGTCGTCCCCCCCGAAAATACTGCCAGGGCATTCGGTGCGTACATCGTACCGTTGATCTGGTGAGCGTTGACACCGTTATCCACAGTGATCATGCCGGTGTTGGCCTCATCCATGTAGAGCAACACCCCCGGGATCGAAGGGCCAACCCCACATGCGCTGGTGCTACATCCGGGTGAGGTCATGATCAAATTTTGGGCACCATTATTGATTGTGAAGTTACCCTGTTTGATATAAATGGTAATGTTGTTCGCATGAAAATAACTGTCATTGGGGATGGTGAAATTCCCATTCGTAAGATATACCGAGCTGTTGTTCATCGAAAGCCCGACTGCGCCGCCGGTGGTAAAACTGCCTGATCCTTGAAAGTAAAAGATCGTGTTGTCAGCCATAACAGTTGCTTGATCAAAAACAACGCTTTTCCCTGCAGCGATGCAATAAACACCAGGGTTTAAGGTTAACGCACCAGATCCTTGATCGATCCCGTTGGCATAATTTCCCGGGTTAAGCGTCTCGGCCTGCCAATCGAGGGTTGGAGTGCGTGCTGGACCTGAACAGGCTTGCGTAACCATGGCCGGGATATCCATTTCAGGAATGGCAGCGGTGGTAGGAACCGGCCATTCCGAAGCAGGTATGGCCGGATTGGGTACGTAAGTGCTCCAAAGCTGGTAAGAAAGACCACTAACCACCAGATCAGGTTCCAATTTTATATACACAGGTGCATTCCCATCAAAGATCAATCCGTTGGCACCGGTATATTGGATCTGCGAACCTGTGTAAAACTGAATCGCTCCCCGACCGGTGTAGAGGATGGGTTGTGAGTCAGAAAGAATTTGAGACGAGCCCGTCACCTTAAGGCAAGAAGAAGAATAGATCCCTCCCGAATGCATATAGATGCGGCCGTTTCCCAGGGCATAGATGCCGCCATTAGAATCGCAGGTTGTACCGGTCGTGATCAATCCGTTGCCGCCGGCAAAAGACGAATTCACATAAATGCGGGCCACTGATTCGACTTCGGTATAAAATGGCTGGTTGCTCACGATCTTTCCAAAAGTTAATTCTCTCTGTGACGCAACATGGACGGTGATATCCATGTACGGTTTTCCATCCGATGTGCCACAAGTAGTGGTGACTCCGTTACCAGAGGATAGGTCACCAGAAGCCAGACTGACATTATCTGCCAGGGCTGCGTTTTGAGCAGCAGAAATTGCCACGTTGGAAGCCGAAGTAGTGATCGCTGTACCACACACAAAACTGCTGATGTCATTGACTTTCAGATACTGAGCTGCTGAACCTGCACCTGCCAATGCTGCGGAATCAGCGGTCGATTGATCTTGTCGTCTTTCATTAAGAATCAAGCTGCCATCAACTGCCAAAGCGGTAACCCCCATGATGGCTACCAGAGCAAGCCCCAGAATTACGAGTATTTGGCCTTTTTCGCTTTTCTTCATGTCAACTCTCTTATCCGCTTAATCTGGCGGGGGTGGGCGTAAAACAATTCCATTTGCAGTGGAGGAAATCGGCACGGTCTGACCGCCAAAAAAAGTTCCCATAAAGGGCATGCTGATCGTAAAATCCATGGTCACCGAAATGGTCATTACTTTCCCTGCGTATACTTCACTGTAAGGAATCATATAGCAGGTGGAATAAGACCCGTCATTTCGTTGAATGTTGACAGTGATAATGACATCTTGTTGGACGATCCGGTCTGCTATGTTGGCCTGCACCCGTTCCACAATTTGATTGCAGTCAGTGGGATAGGCAATGCCATAAACCAGACCCTCCTCTGCGGCATCCTGCAGGATGAATTTTGTAAATACCAGGCGCCCTAGATCCACAATCCCAGCCAGGACGATCAACAAAATGATGATGCTGACGGCCAACTCCACCAGGCTCTGCCCTGACTCTGAATGCTTCAACGTCATTTTCATCATGGCGCGCCCCATTGAACATAACAGCCATTGGTGAAATAGACCTTCATCCAGGTCACCGAATAACTTGTGCTGCTGAAGATTACATTCATTGTCTTCGACTTATTTTTCAGAATAGTTGGACTACTAGTTAACACGGCCGTGTAAGGTGAGGATACCCCGCCTGTGCTCGTGAAGAAACCTGTCCCACTTAGGTTCATGGATGTCATCAATGCCGTCCCCGACCACGCAGCGGTCACCTGTGACATCGTGATGGTCGATCCATAACCATTGTAAATAACCATCGACCAGGTAGTGCCACTCGTGGAAGTTCCAGAAATGGTGATATTGCTGCAGGATGGTAGTTGGGTGGGTGTGCTGGTGGAAGTGGCAGTGCTCGTTATCGTGGGTGTGTTTGTAGGCGTGTTCGTTTTGGTTGGCGTAGGTGTGTTTGTAGGAGTGTTCGTTTTGGTTGGAGTCAATGTACTCGTGCGTGTGTTGGTTGGAGTGAAGGTTAATGAAGCCGTGGGTGTCACTGAAGGAGTAAATGTGATCGTGGGCGTGAGTGTATTGGTCGGAGTCGGTGTGATCGAAGGGGTGAGAGTAATCGTTGGTGTAGGTGTGATGGTAGGCGTCAACGTGATGGTTGGCGTATTGGTAATGGTGGGCGTATTTGTGATAGTCGGCGTATTGGTAATGGTGGGTGTGTTTGATGCGGTTGGCGAACTGGTGGACGTAAAGGTGTTTCTTGGCGTATTCGTCGAAGGTGGGGTGCTCATGATATCCAATTCCATTAACAAACTGCGCGAAGAGGTGGACGTGATCGGGATATCATTGAGGTTGATCATGGGGAGTATTGGCTGGAAGGTCTTCGAGACCGTGACAGTAATCCGATCACCCAGCGCTAGTGTTATACCGCTGGATGATCCTGTGCAAGTGCCAATACTGGTCACTTCACCGTTGCTGTCAGGACCATGGTCATAGCTGATGATAATATCATCATCCGTTAAATTGAGCCCAAAGCCCGTACTGATAGCCCGCGCCCGTATTCCTGCACAATCTCGATAAAAAGTATTTGTTCCAGATACGATTCCCGAACCCGCACCGTAACGCGTGGCTTCGCGGCTGGAAGTGTAAACTGCACTGTAGAAAAAGATCAACCGCGCCACCTCAAAAACACCCACCAGAAGGATGATGAAAATGGGCAGCGTTAAAGCCAACTCAAGCGTGGCTTGACCTGTATGAAAACACTTCCGGGGTCGTTGATTCACCTGGCGCATAATACCTTAATAAGAAAATATTGAATTGTTCAACAATAAGGAAAGTTAACCGATAATGGTCCCACTTTGCAACAAATAAATTATACGCCTTTTACCTTTAGGATAAAGCGCATTGCAAAACTGTTAACTGAGTAAAATCTAAGGTCGAAACAATTGTAAAGAGAAAAGAAATGCCAGCGTAAATGCTGAAGCGCTCAAGGTGCAGCAGAAGTTGACCAGGTCGTTGGTCATCCATTTCTTGCCTCTGAGCAACCGAGTTTCACTCCCACAGTCGTGCAGCGGATGTTTCTCGGTTTCTTTCTGGCAATTCGAACAGTAATAAATGGCTTGCAGGGTGGCCCCCAGCGCAGAATCCACCAGGCTTCCGAACATGCCTGCCAGCAGAAGGATCAGCAGGCAGGCCAGGGCAGAACCGGTCTCAATACCAGTTGGATGTAGTAAACAGCCTAAAATGGCAATGAATGCAGCCCCCGCGGCAGATGCCAGGGTACCCACTAGGCTAATCGCACCGGAAGTACCCGGCTCAACCGCTTTTCCGTTCGTGATCAGCAGCGGTTTTCGCCGGTTGAGCACTCCCAACTCCGTGGCCCAGGTATCTGCGTTGGCCGCAGCCAATGCTGCACAGAAACCCAGCCAGCAAAGAGCGCTGTCCGGAAGGAAGAACTGCAGCAGCACAAAGGAACCCGCCAAGCCGCCGTTAGCCAGCACCTGCCCCGCATCTCGCCGGCCGCCCTTGGCGTACATTTGCTCGGCCGCTTTCTTCTTTTTGCGAAAGACCAGCGACCAGAAACTGGAAGAGACAAAGAAGGCGATCAAAACCAGCGCCCACTGCCAGCCGCCCAAGCCAAAGACCACGAAACCCAGAACAAACGCGGCGAGCGCTCCACTGCGCGTCAGCAGCTTGAAACAGTAGCTTCCAAAGGCTGCTGCAAAGGCCAGAGCTGCGCCAAGCAGAAGTCGTGTCAGTGGATCAGATAGTACGCCCATGTGCGCTTCAGGAGATTAACAAGATAATGGAGGCAATGATGAGCATCACGGGGGTCATCACGCCGCTCAGCCAAACCAGGATCGCAGCCGGCCGCGATTCGGGCTTGCGAAACATGTACACGCCCAAAACGGTGCCGATGATATACAGCAAAATGCCCAGCACGGGCAGCAGCAAAAACTGCGACGAAGCCACCGCCGGTAGAGGAAGACCCTCCGCATCAAAGCCGAGCGAGATGGTTTGCCGTGTGGGAATGGACAGACCCACCAAAACCAGCAGTACCAGTGTCAGTCCGAGCCCCGTTGGGATCAAGATCCTGCCAAAGCGATTGACAGCGATCTGGCGTATGAATGCGGCGGGTACGGCTGAGTAGGCCTCCATGGGGGTCAGCGTGCCCATTTCGAGCGCGCGTTGAAAGCGCGCCACGAATTCTTCCATCCGTTCAGGAGAAAGCACATACACCTTGTCCATGGTGGCCACGATCACCAGATTGGTAAAGCTGGAAGCGATGAACTCCACCTGTCCAAGATCGGGATGTTCTGAAAATCCAAGCACCGCGCCTGGCATGGCAAAAGCCGGAAACTTGAGCGGAGTTTCAAGATCGGTGGCCGGGCGGACCCACTCCACTTCAGACAAGGGCACATCTTCTGCCCGCAATCCCCAGCGGACGCGCAGTCCATCTCGTTTTAGGGAGTAGATGCCCTGAAAAAGCGCGTAACCCCGGTACCCGACCAAAGGAAGCAGGATGAATAAAAAGATCGCCCCCAACAGATAGATCACCAAAAGCGCGCCGCCTGTTTCGCGAAATGCCATCCAGATCAACGCACCACATCCCGCCAGGATGAGGCTGACCATCAAGACGTGAAAAATGATGCCAAAAGTGCGGCGCGGCTGAAAGGTGAACGTTTCGGCCATGGGTGCCCTTTATCTTACGAACTGATGCATTGGCGCAGGATCTGACAGACCTGGTCCACCTGGCCTTCGGTCATGACACCCGAAAATGGCAGCGCCAGGCCGCGATTCCCAAGGTCTTCGGTCACCGGGTAGTCGCCAGCCCGGTAGCCAAATTGTTTGACCATGTAAGGCTGCAAATGGATGGGCAGGAAATATGGCCTGACCGGAATGCGGGCCTCGGTTAACTTCACAGCCAGCCTGTCGCGGTCAATGCCTGGTTTGAAGCGGATTACGTAAACAAACCAAGAAACGCGTGTGGTTTCGGGGGATAAGCCCGGTGCCTCGACACCAGGGATTTCTGCCAGCCTTTCGCCATACCAATCCGCCACGCGCTGGCGTTGGGTCAAGAGTTCTTCGATGCGCTTCATCTGCACCACACCCAACGCAGCGCTCATTTCATCGATACGATAGTTGTATCCCAGTTCGGTGTGCTGCAGCCAGCTGTCACCCGGTGCCCTACCCTGGTTGCGCAGCGCACGCATCAAGGCGTTGGCCTGGTCGTCATTGGTTACGATCATGCCGCCTTCACCGGTGGTGATCTGTTTGTTCGGGTAGAACGCGAACACGCCATAATCGCCAAACAAGCCGGTCTTGCGCGATTTATACTCCGCGCCGAGCGATTCACACGAATCTTCGATCAGTTTCAGCCCGTGAGCTTTGGCTGTTTTTGTGATGCGGTCGTAGTCAGCGGGCTGCCCAAAGACATCCACTGCCAAAACGGCTTTCAACTTCCCGTGGCGCTCGGCACCGTTCCTCGGCAGCCACTTTTGAGCGGCTTTTCCGCCCGCAGTCAGGTCGTTTGCGGCCTGGTCAAGCAGGTCCGGGTCGATGTTGCCCGTCAGCGGGTCGACGTCCACGAAAACCGGGATGGCTTTTTCAAACAGCATGACGTTGGTGGAAGACACAAACGAAAAGGGAGTGGTGAGCACAAGGTCGCCTTCTTCGATCCCGGCCGCGCGCACGCACAGGTGCAGGCCGGACGTGCCGGAACTAACGGCGATGGCGTGTTTTGCGCCCGAGAATTTGGCGATGGCGTTCTCAAAATCAGTTGTTTTCGACCCCATGCTTAGAATGGGCGAGTTGAGAACAGCCATTACTTCGGCGCGTTCGGCGTCAGTCAGATCTGGGTTCGACATGGGCACTACAAAACCATTATTGTCAGTCATAACAGGCATTTTATCCTTGAATTCAAATTATGGAAGGTCCAGGTAAACCTTTTGGATCTCTTCCACGGCTTTCTCGAGCGGCACGATCCATGCGTCTCCGCCACTGCGGCGTTTCATTTCCAAGCCGTTGTTCTTGAGCCCCCGCTCGCTCACTGTCACCCGCAACGGCAGACCAATCAGGTCGGCGTCATTGAATTTGATGCCCGCTGAATCCGGGCGGTCGTCAACCAACGGCTCTAGGCCCGCCTGGACCAATTTCTGTTCCAGGTCGTTCACCACCGGCGTCACATCCATCGTCTTGGAGGGCAGGACAACCATATGCACCGGATAGGGCGCGATATTCTTTGGCCAGATCAACCCCTTGTCGTCGTGATGTTGCTCGGCCACACAAGCCAGCAGGCGGCCCACACCGATGCCATAAGAGCCCATAATGATGGAATGATTCTCGCGGTTCTCATCAGTGAAAGTGCAGTCCAGCGCGTCTGTGTAGCGCGTGCCTAATTTGAATATATTACCCACCTCAACGCCGCGCGAAAGCCGGTAGGGCTGCCCACATTTTTCGCAGCCGTCCCCCTCACAGGCGGAGGTGATATCCGCTATTTCAGCGGCTGCAAAGTCGCGGCCATAGTTGACGTTCAACAGATGGTAGCCCTTCTCGTTGGCACCCGCCACCAGGTTGGGAGATTGCGGGATGAGTTCATCCACGATCACGCGTACTTTCTTGAGCCCGATGGGTGAAGCGTAACCCGGAACCGCGCCAGAACGGGCGATCTCTTCGTCGGTGGCTGGGCGCAGTTCTTTGGCCTTTACCAGATTGGTGATCTTGTTCTCGTTCACTTCCATGTCACCGCGCACCACGCTGAAGATCAGTTCGTGCTTGACCGCGCCGGTTTCATCCTGAATGTCGGCCGTGAAAAAGACGGCTTTGGCGGTCTTTGAAGCCGGGATCTTAAGCAGCGCGGCCAGGTCAGCGATTGACGAACAATCCGGGGTGGCGACCTTTTCGATCGCGCGCGGTTCCTCGGTGGGGGGTGCGGTTTTTTTGGCTTTGGCCACCTGCCGGTTGGCAGAATATCCGCAGGCATCGCAGAACAGCAAGCTGTCTTCACCAATGGGGGTGAGATACATATATTCGTGCGCCAGCTTGCCGCCCATCATGCCGGTGTCGGCCATCACAGCCACCACAGGCAGCCCGCAACGATTGAAAATGCGAAAATAGGCCTCGTAATGCGCCTGATACTGCTGGTCCAATCCCTCCCAATTCGCGTCCAGGCTGTAGGAATCCAGCATGATGAACTCACGCACTCGAATCAACCCCGCCCGCGGGCGTGGATCGTCTCGCCATTTGGTCTGCAGCTGGTAAACCAGGGCAGGCATTTGTTTGTAAGATTGGATCAGATTACGCGCCAGGTCGGCCACCACTTCTTCATGGGTCATGGCCAGGATCATGTCGTGATTGGATTTGTCCTGAAAGCGCCCCATCTCGCTGCCGATCTGAAAATAGCGGCCGCTTTCTTTCCAGATATCCGCGGGCTGCACGACCGGCATGCTGATCTCTTGCCCACCGATGGCGTTGATCTCATCGCGCATGATGTTCATGATGCGGCCAAGACTGCGGTGGGCCAGCGGCAAATAGCTAAAAATGCCGGCTCCCAACTGCCTGATGAATCCCGCCCTGACCAGAAGTTGATGACTGATCACCTCGCTGTCGGAGGGGGGCTGTCGAAGGGTTTGTGAAAAAAGACGCGACATGCGCATAAGACTCTCCTGGATGAGGGGGAGAAAAGATCTACAGCAGCAAGAACCAACCCGCTGCGATGCGGTACAAGACGGGAGCTACTACAGACCCGCTCTTGCGCATGATCCAGCCCAACAACAAGGCCTGGAACAGTGAGATCAACAGGGTCGGCCACATCTCGGCAAAGGTCAACGTCCAGATGCGCCCGGGCAGCTGCCAGAGAAAGTACAACAGTGCCGTCGCCAGGTAGCCCCAGGTGGAACCCAAAAAGCTGTTGAGTCTCAACTGGATGTAACCCCTGAAGATGGTTTCTTCAGCCAAAGCCAATAAGGCCCAAACCAACAGCAGTTGGGTCTGCTCGGTGGTAACGCCATCAATGAGTGCGAGGAACTTTCCGCGCAGAAAGAGCACCAATAAAACGAGCAGAAAACCGGTGATCAACCCGGCCTTGAGATTGTCCTTGCCCCAGCCAATGCTTTTCAGAGGTTGTCCACGCAGGATCATGGCCAGCAGGAACAAGATCAGGCAGACGACCGCCAACACCATGCGTTCGGCCAGTTCTCCGCCGCTGAAAAAGCCGCTTAAGGATTTGAGGAAATCCAGAAACGAGTTGGAAAAGTACTGAAAAGCGATCAGGTAGCTTACCGCGAACAGCGAAAGCGAATAAACCGCCTCCCTTTTGGGGTAGCGAAACTCGATCAAGCGTATCTTTTTCAGAGCAGGGCTGACGCCTGCGATCATTACGATGGCGATCACGCCAAGCCATTCGCTGAGATGCCCCAGCCAGTATTTGAAATCCATAAATTCCTTCTTTTCCTATGCGATCTTTCGGCTTTTCGCCGGCTGGGTTGGGATCGATTGCTCAGAAGAACCGTTCTCTTCCAGTGCAGGGTTCTCTGCGGGCATTTCAACAGGTTTGGGTTCATCGAGTTGGAGTTCAACTTGTTCTTCCATGCGCACTTGTCCGCGCAAGAAAGCTCCCTCCTCGGTTGAAAAGGCGGTGGTGACCACGTCGCCCCATACCCGCCCCGTGGAGCGGATCTCCAGTTTTTCGGCAGTGATGTTGCCCTTGACCGCGCCAGCCACGATCACGTTGTTGGCCTTGAGGTTCTTGCAGGTCAGGCGGCCGGTCTCGCCAATCACGACCAGTCCGCGGATGGCAATCTCGCCCTCAAAGGTGCCTTCGATGCGGATGCCGCCCTTGCCGCCCAGGTTGCCGGTCCAGTTGATGCCGGGGCCAAGCACTGAGGTGACCCGCTCAATTGGAGTAGTCACTGACGGAATGGATGGGGGTGTTTTTTTGAACATAAACTATCTCCAAAATCAAGAGCTCGCTCTTGAGAAATGCGGCTGCGGTTATATGAAAGATGATTTTACCATCTAGACGCGAAGATGGGTTTGATGGATGGATTATTTTTCTGGCCAAACGGCGCCAGCGCGTACGATGCCATTCTCGGGCACGTCCTCTTTAACTACCGCGCTGTTGCCCACGCGGCTGCCTGCACCAACCTGCACATTAAGATTGACCGTGACCCCCATGCCAATCAAGGTGCGTTCGTCCACCGAGACATTGCCAGCCAGAATGGCACCCGGGGACAGATTCACGTAATCGCTCAACTGGCAGTCGTGCGAAACGATGGCGCCCGTGTTGATGATACAGCCAAAACCAATTGTCACTTCACTGCCTATATAAGCATTGAAGAAGATCTGGCCGCCCTCGCCAATCCGGGCAGATGGTTCGATATAGGCACGCGGGTGAATAACAGTCGGGCACTGGAACCCGCCGGAGCGTAAATTCTCATAAACGCGCAGGCGTGGAGCGATGTTGCCGATGCCACCCACCGCGTTGACCGCCAGCCCGATGCCTTTGCGGCGCAGTTCGGGCAGCAGTGAAGCGTTCCCCAGCACGGGAATGTCGAGCACCTGGCTGCCGGCCGGTAGGCCGTCGTCCAGGATGCCGTGTACGGTATATTTGCCTTCCGCGCGGATCAGCTCGATCAGCGCTTTGGCGTGCCCTCCCCCGCCGTAAATGATCAAAGTGGTCGGATCGATCTTTACAGTAGGGACTGGGATCAAATTTTCAATCGTTTTTTCGGTAATCAATGTATCGGTCGGCAGCGAATCCAGATCGATGCCTTTTTCACGGGCCAAAGCGAGCGCGGGCTGTGTGATGCGCAGGCCGGCAGGGGCTGAATCGATTTTCTTCTTATCTGATGCTTCTTCCTTTGGTAGTTTCTGATCGGGTCGCCCGGCCAGATAAAGGAAACGGGTGTTGGTTTTCAACAGGTCGCCTTCCGAGGCGGAGATGCCGAGCACGTAGCCTTCCTCTTCTGCCAGCAGGTCAAAGGTGGATTTGGTGGTCTCAAAGACCGCCAGAAGTTCGCCTTTTCTCACCAACTGGCCTTCCTTCACCGCCAGTTGTGCCAGCACGGATTCGCTTTCGTTGGGGTTGACCAGTGGAACCATTATCGCGAGTAGATCGGCCATTTTATCCATTCATCCTTCTGATCGCGTCCATCACGTCTTCCAGTTGGGGCAGTGTCTCTTTTTCAAGCGAGGTCGCCGCAGGGACAGGCGTTTCGCGGGCTGTCACGCGCTGCGCTTTCTTGAGCGTGCCATTCAGAGATTCAGCCAGCCTGGCGATCACTTCCGCACCCCAACCCAGAGACAGGGTGCCTTCTTCGACGGTCAGCAGCCTGCCCGTGCTTGAAACGGAATCGGCCAAAGGCTGCAGCGCGAACGGCGACAAGCGTGTGGGGATGACCAGTTCAGTAAAGATCTCTTCTTCGTAAGCCATCTTCAACTGCGCCTGGCGTGCCATTTCAGCCATGTACCCGTAAGCAGCAATAGAAATCGTCGGCGCAGGCGCTCCCTTGATCTTCAATAGATAGATCGGGTATGCGTGATCCAGATCGCTGGGGTCAAAAGTGATTCGCAGGTCGAAATCAGCCAGATCTGCCTCCCCCAGCAAGGGCTGCAGATACTGCAGTTTGTTTTCAATGAACAAGACCGGTGAAGATGTACCCAGGATGGCGTTTTGCAGTAAACCACCCGGTGGGTTCAAAGTGAAATGAGCTGGTGCCAGCACGGTCAGCCCCGGAACGCCCAAATACAGTTTTTCAAGCGATTGCGAGTGGGTCGGACCGTATCCACGGCGACCGCCCATGGGCGTGCGAATCACCAGCGGCAGAGAAACGCTGTCGTTGTACATCCAGCGGAATTTGGCGATGTGGTTGATCAACTGGTCCGCCAGCAGGGTCACGAAATCGCCAAACATGATCTCCAACACCGGGCGCAGTCCGCGCAGAGCCATCCCGGCCGCTACGCCTGCCAGCCCGGCCTCAGAAATGGGCGTGGGGATCACCCGCTCGGGAAAAGCCGTGGAACAACCGCGCGTGACCTTGAACGCGCCGCCGTATGGGTCGAGGATATCTTCACCCAGTAAATAGACCGTTAGATCGGTTTTGAGTGCTTCGAGCAAACCGTGGTTGAGGGAATCAAGAACAGTCGTTTTCATGCGACGGCCTCCGATCGGGCGGGTTGGTCGGAGAGGGCTTGGGTGAAAGCCTCTATCACTTCATCTTCCACCGCTTTCTTGATGTGTTCGACTTCTTGTGTGGATAAACGAGCTTCGATCAAGCTCAGCGGGTCGCGGTTCTTCTTCAGGTAAAGCACCTCGGCTTCCGGCCGGGTGTCGTCACCCTTGGAATGCGGCCCGAAGCGCTGCGTGTTCAAGATCAAGGCGCGCGGAGAAACCTCTTCATGCACTTCTTTCATCAGATGCAGTGAGGCGGCAGCGATCTCCATCACGTCGCTCGTGTCCAGTTCGATGGCCGGGATGCCAAACGCCATAAAGCGCTGCATAATGCCGCCGGCCAGGGTATGGCTGGTGGGGGTGGTCTGCGCGATGTGATTGTTTTCCACCACGATCAGCAAGGGTGCCTGCCACAGGCTGGCCATGTTGAAGGCTTCATAGATCACGCCCTGCCCCAGGGTGCCGTCGCCAATGAAAACCACCACGGCCGCTCCGCTGTGTTTATGCTTTTCAGCCAGCGCCATGCCAGTCGC
>CAZRHZ010000010.1:22790-33801 GCA_964599995.1 uncultured Anaerolinea sp.
GTTGTGCCCGAGAAAACGCCGCGCTGGAATTCATCCAGCACGGTCTCTTCGAACCGGCGGATGCGCAGCATGTCTCGATAATAATCTGCTTCAAGGGTCATGTTGTCTCGTCTCAAATTTCAACCACGAATCGCCAGGGCATACTTTTCCATGGTTCGGGGGTCGCGCCCAAACCAATACGCGGACCGGTTTTCACCTTCTCCGGCGGGAAGGGCTGCCCCTCCTCGATGCGCAGTAGTGCCGCTTCGTTGAATAACTCAAAACCACTTAACGTGCCGTCGATCGCCAGCGCCTGGCAGATCTTAGCGGGTCCGTTACACCACTCGGAGCGATCCCGGCCGGCTCTGCGCGACTGGATGAACTCCAGCCCTTCTTCGGGCAAAATGCTGCGGATGAGTACCGCCGCCGGATAACCGGATTCCCCGGTGACCGCGTTGGCCAGCCAGTGCATACCGTAGGTGAAGTACACGTACGATGTGCCGCCTTTTTCATACAGCATGGCATTGCGGCGGGTTTTGCCCACGTGTGCATGACAGGCCAAATCATCCTCACCGCGGTAGGCCTCGGTCTCGACGATCATGCCACCCACCCGCACCCCATCCAGAACGCGGATCAAGCGCATGCCCAACAACCTGCGCGCCACCAGAGTGACTTCATCATGGTAAAAGCTTTCAGGCAGGCAGGGCATAAAGTAATTATACTCAAAAGGAAAGCCCCGGGACGGTAAAGGGGAAAGGCTGTAAAGGAAACCCGTCCGCATTCAATTAATTCGTTTCTTGGTATCGGTAGTCTAACCAATAAAAATCAGCCAGTTTTTAGCATGGTTTTTTGATTATTCCTAACCCCTGTCCCCTTAGCCTCGTAAAAATCTCTCGGCTGAAGGGGCTGGTCCGCTCTCCTGTGATCGAAACTGAACAGCAATCACGTCTTGGCCCGCAGGAGAAGGGACTTTGGAATATGGATAATCGTGGATTTTATTAGGGGTAAAGTGTTGCCATTCTTCAACTGACAACATTATTCTCTTGCGTAAATTCCAATTACTTTGATAAGTTTTTATAATTTTAGATTTATTAGGGATTACGCGTTGAATTGGATATCCTGGTCGAAGGTCATTTTCAAGCCGTCCTTCAAGGCCACCTTGGGTTCATAACCCAGTTTTTCGCGCGCCAATGAGATGTCTGCACACAGCCGGCTCAAGCCGCCTTCGTTGCGCGGGTTATACACGGTCTCGGGCTGCCCACCGGTGATTTCTGCTGATAATTTCGCCAGGTCGCGGATGGTTTGTTCCTTGCCGCTACCCACGTTGATGGTCAACTGGTCCACATCGGGGGCGGTTGATGCCGCCACCATGGCTGAGACCACATCATCCAGATAGACATAGTCGCGGGTCTGGTTGCCATCACCGTGGATCACAATGGTGCCATTGCCGTAAGCCTGTTTGAGAAAACTTGGAATGACAGGCGTGTGAACCGGGGGACAGTGTTGGCCGGGCCCGTAAGCGTTGAACACGCGCAAGCTGATGGTTTCGATGCCCCACAACGAACCGATGGATTTGACGTAGAATTCCGCGGCCAGTTTGGAGACCGCATATGGCGAGCGCGGGTTGGGAATGGCCAGTTCATTGACCGGCTGCATGGGCTGGTTGCCATAGACCGCACCGGATGAAATGAACACCACCCGCCGCACCCCCACGTCGCGCATGGCTTCCATGAGAGTCACCGTGCCACCCACATTCACCTGGTTGTATTCGCGAGGGTATAGAACAGACTCAGGAACGATCACGCGGGCCGCCAGATGATAAACGCAGTCCACTTCGTGCAGCAACGTCCACAATTTGGGGCGATCATTGACATCCCCCTTGGTGAACTGAACCGTACTGCTGAGTTTTGCGGGATTGCCGGTCGAAAGATCGTCAATACCGACCACGCTGTGTCCTTCACCTGCCAGTTTATTGGCAAGCGCTGAACCCAGAAAACCTGCAGCACCCGTGATCAGATATCTCAAGCGAATTTTCTCCCAACCGTCGTGTGAAAAACATTATAGCATAGACAAAAAGGGACTTGGTTCATTTATCGTTTACAGAAACGGATATTAATGCCCGATTTATTGTCCATACAAGTGGCTACTTATACAATCTTGAATGGATGAATAAATTTCACGGAGAACTATCATGGTGAAAATCGAATTCGTTGAGCACAACGGGAAAAGGATCTTGATCCAGGATTTCTCGCGCGCCAAGCCAGGCCGTGAATTCGTTGAGGATCTTGCCAAAGCAAGTAAAGTAATCTACGCGGAACCCCCAAAATCTGTGCGCTTATTGCTGGATTTCTCACAAAGTATTTTTACAGAAAGTTCACTACAAAAGCTGAAGGAATTTGCCCAAGGTAACACCCCCTATATCAGAGAGACTTCACTGGTGGGAATCACAGGATTACTGCAAATCGCGTCTGTGGAAGTATCCAGGGCTTCAGGCAGGAATTACTTGATTTTCGACACCCGTGAAGAAGCGCTGGATTATCTGGCAAGTCTGGAATAGCCCCTTTTAAACGACTTTTACCCTTGTTTCAATAACATTTGCTTTTCTTCTTCACTCAGGAAGGCCGTTGCAAGCGCATTTTTCTGCGCCTGGAAGATCTGCTCTGTTGACAGGTTCGCAGCCGGCGCAGCGATGTTGTACTCGTAATGCAAGTCGATGGCGCTGATGCCCGGGTCGTCCGTGTTGAGGGTGGCCAGGATGCCATTATCGAGGAACAAGTGTATCGGGTGAGAAGCGTAATCACGTACGGTTGTGGTTTGCACGTTGCTGGTCAGGTTACATTCCACCCCAATGCGGTTTTCAGCCAGGTACGCCAGCAGCGCGGGGTCTTCGGTAGCCCGCACAGCGTGCCCGATGCGTTCCGCTTTGAGCTCGCGCAGTGCCTGCCAGATCGACTCCGGCCCTGCGATCTCCCCGGCGTGGATGGTGATGTGCCAGCCGGCGTCCCGTCCGGCAGCGATGTGGTTGACAAACCACTCACCTGGAAAGTTACCTTCGTCGCCCGCCAGGTCCAGGCCAGTGATCTCATCTTTTTGACTCATTAAAGCGCTTAATTCCTGATAGGCGGTTTTCGGCCCGAAATGGCGCGACAGAATGCCGATCAGGTTGGCGCGCGTCTTGAAATCCCGTTCACCTGCCCGCACCCCGTCCACCACTGCCTCCACCACGCCGTGCGCCTCAAGCGCGTGCGCCTGGGCCATAAACCACGGACTGAAGCGCAGTTCGATGTAATCGATGCCTTCCCTAGCGGCGTCTTCCACGTTCTCATAGGCCACGCGCCGGCAGGCATCGTAATCCACGAGCACGCCGGTCATCCATTGGAACTTCTCGATGAAGGCCATCACCCCCGGCTGCTGTGAAGATACCTGCACATAAGGTCGCAGCCCCTCCAGTGTACGCGCCGGTAGCGGAAGATTGTGCTTCAGGCCTAGATCCAGAATAGTCTCGAGCCTCAGGCTGCCATCCAGATGGTGATGCAGGTCGATCAGGGGAAATTGCGGGTCGATGAAGGTTTGAGGGTTCATTCAGGCTCAGAAAGGTTGACCAGTTCCACACCGTTTTCTGCACAATAACGGATCAAGTCATCCACCACCGTTTGCGGTGGATAAGAAAAATAGACCGTGCCCTCCGGGACCATGCCCGAAAGATCCATGCCGCCCCAAAACACCTGACTGCCCTCCGGGAGCAAAGCGAGCGCTTGCTTGATCTCTTCCACCCCGGTTACGGTAATCTTCACGAAACCGTCAGCGGTGACTGAGCTGTTCGGGTCCATCAGTTCTTCAAACGTTTTTTCTCGGTTGGTGCCCGTGATCAACGTGAAATTCCAGTCTTCTCCGACCTGCCACGAGACCAGTTCATAGCCTTTCATGGATTCCGGCAGGGGGTCGGGAAATTGAGTAAGGTCCAGCGTTGGTAGCATCGTGGCGGAAGGTTGTTCTTCAACTTCGGAGGTTGCAGTTGCGACCTCCGCCGTGGAAGTAAGTTCGGCGGGGAGGGTGGCGGCATCGTTGATGGGCGACCACGAAGAAGCAGTTGCCGGCCGCTGGCAGGCTGATAAGAACATACAGAAGATCAAGAGCAACGCGCTTTTCTTCATTTTTTCGACTTTCTCAGCTAACAGGGAGAGGCTTTCTCGGTTGTGACCAAATCATAAGACATGATCACAATGTCCTGGCGCAGCTTCCAACCCGAGGCCTGCCAAAAAGACAGCCCCAGGTCGTTGCCACCGAAGACCATGATGTGGCACTTGTGAATATCCAGCGCTTTCAGCCCGGTCAGGGAAGTTTCAACCAGCGCCTGCCCGATGCCCTGCCTGCGAACGGTGGGGTCCACTGCCAGGTGATAGAGGTAGCCGCGCCGGCCATCTGAACCGCACATGCAAGTGCCCACCATTTGACCATCCTGACGCGCGACAAAATTCAAACCGGGGTTGCGTTCCAGAAAAGCGTTGATCGCGCAGCGCGAGTCCGCGTCGCTCAAGCCGATGCCGGGGCAGCGACCCCACAGCGCGTATGCTTCATCGTAATCAGCGATGGTCATCTCTTTGATTTGATAGGTCATGCTTCCTCTTCTTTGGGTTCTTCCTCGTCTTTTTCTTTTCCGGTCTTTGGAAAAGCCCCCCAGTGCACGCGGGTTTCATCGTACTGGGTGCGGGGTTCCTTCTCTTCAGCGGGATAGCCCAAAAAGATCAGGTTCAAAGGTCTCACCCCGGAAGGCAGATTCAGGATGCGTTTGACCGGCATTTCAAACATCTTCACCGGGTGGACGCCAACCCACACCGCTCCCAATCCCAGCGCGACAGCCGCCAGCAGGATGTTCTCGGTGGCCGCAGCGCAATCCTGCTGCCAGAATAAATCGCCCGAGCGGTTGGCCTGCCTGCGCTGGCTGCCCAGCACACAGATCACCACCGGCGCATGCATTTTGGCAAACATCAGGTTGTTGCGCAGCTTGTTGATCGTTTCAGGATCGGTGATAATGACGAATTCCCACGGCCGCGCATTGGATGCCGACGGCCCTGACATGGCAGCTTTCATCAAAGTGACCAGCGTCTCTCGCTCCACCGGCTGGTCGGTGAATTTGCGAATGCTTCGGCGCTTGAAGAGCAATTCTATAAAATCTGTCATCCTTCCTCCTGGTTTATATGCATTATACGGCAAGCCGAAAGAATGCAGGATTAATAAATATTTCCTGATACCAGGTGGGCATGCATGTGAGGGAAAGTTTGGTTTAAACCGCCATTTATGATCAATCTGTACTCTTTTTCCTCCAGATTCCAATCCCGGATTACGCTCTGTGTTAGTTCAACAAAATCTATCAGCAGCAACGAATTATCCAGTGGAAATGCCATCCAGTTTTTGATCTTGCATTTTGGCACAAATACAATATGGATCGGGTAACCAGGTTTTGGATGGAAAAAGGCCAGCCAATGGTCATTCTCTGCCACTCTTTTTACCGGCAGCCATCGATTCATCTTTGAAAAAACGAACGCCGTTAATGAATATGCAGCATTGCTCCTGGAAAATTTCCTTAACAATGTACCCATTATCCTCCCTAAACTGTCTCATGACTATTTTGGAAAGTATGACGAGCGTTATATAATAATTCTTGAAGTATATTCCATTTTCAGGACTTTCTATGTTGCTTGCGATCTTGACCGATTTGATGATGAGGAGGGGGTATGGAAACTGACAAAAAAACAAGTTTGGTAACGATATTGGTAGTGGATGATGACCCCATCGTTCAGAAACTTGTTGGTATGACGATCAGTCGTGCCGGCTACAGATCAAGCGTAGCCAGCAACGGAGTTCAAGCGTTGGAATACATAGCCAAACACCACCCGAATCTGATCATCCTGGATGTTATGATGCCCGAAATGGACGGGTACACACTTTTGTATTATCTAAAAAGCAACCCAGATACGACGAATATTCCCGTGATCTTCCTCACCGCCCGCGATTCAGCCAGTGATGTCATTGACGGCAAAGACATGGGCGCCTGTGAATACATTTGCAAGCCTTTCCAACCTGACGAATTGTTGGCTTGCATCCAGAAAAAGATCTCAGCCAGCGTAAACTGATCAACAAACAACCTTTGAGATTTCAACCGAACCTGTCTTTGCTGACAGGTTCGGTTTTATTTATTTCTGTTTTTTCCAGGCCACGTAATCTTCTTCTTTTTCGGGGTCGAGGAAATGTGGATCGATCTCCGGTTGGGTGGCTCTACCCCGTGTACGCCACAGCTTGTAAGCCAGGCCATTCGCGTCACAGGTCACGCCCTGCGACGCGAAGTACTCGCACACCCGTTGAACGTCGCGCTGGAAGATGCGCCAGGCGTTCTGGTTCTCCTCCGGGTGGATGGCTTGAGGGAAGTCGATCAGGGTGATGTTGCCCTCCCAGTACAGGATGTTATAGGCTGACAGGTCAGCGTGCACACGATTGCAATTGAGCATCAGCTCAAGGTTGTGCACCACGCGCTGAAAGAGCGGGCGCGCTTCGCTGGGGGTCAATTCCACCGTGTTCAGCGTGGGTGCGGCGCCTTCCAGGTCGCCGATGTAATCCATCATGATGCCATTATTGCTGCTGGCATAGGCGCGCGGGATATCCACGCCGGCTTCATACAAGACCTCCATGGTGTGAAACTCGTGTCCCACCCATGAGGCGTGCATGGTTTCAAGACCAAACGTGGTCTTTTTGGTCATGGCGTGGTCGGCGCGTTCATCCAGCATTACCCTACCCTGGGCATCCAGATTCATACGCCCTTCGCGGTAGAGATGGTCTTTCTTCAGGTTCCTGAAGCGCCGCGGACGGTAGATCTTGGCCGCCAGCAGCTCCGTGGAGAGGTTGGGCGGCGCTTTGCACAGGTAGACCGAGGCCTCCTTGCCGCCCTTTACCATAGCCAGGATGTCTTCGAACCAGTTCTGCTCGTAGAACTCCTCCACCGAATCCAGCAACCACTTCTTCTCGTAGAGAGAGGCATGGTAGCTGAAGGGATATTCCTTCTCGTTGAACGGGTTCACCGAGCGCGCGATCTGCTGGTTGCCCTTCTGCTTGAAGAGGGTCTTGCCTTTCTTGCGCTGCTGGTTGGTCTTGGTTGCGAATCCGAGCAGTTCGTCTTCAGAAAGTTCCTCGAGCGTGTCGAGGTCGTCCATTGGAAAATTTTTCATCGTTTCTTTTCTTTTTTAATTATGTCTGAGTTAAAAACAAAAAAACACAGGTGTTGGGCACCTGTGTTGAGAAAAGCGAAGGATTATGGCCTAATCCAACTTCACGAGGCGCGCAACAATACAAGGACGAGAACGGTATAGACTTTTTTCATATTGTGCGGCCTCCTTTCGTAAGATTAAGATGAAATGAGTTTATCAAAAGGATGGGGGGATGTCAAGCGCTTCTTCAGGGTTGTTTTTGCAGTGTTTGCTCGCCTGACTTCCGCTGCACGTATGAAGCCGGTCGAGATCATTGTTGTGCCCCGCTTCCATCCCGCAGCGTCGCTCCTGCAAAACTATCGGTTTTTCTCAACTGTTCCTCCGTGTAGATCGCGTGGCTTAAATTCGCGCCCCGCAAGTCCGCTGAGGTTAGATTGGCACCCGTCAGGTCCGCCCACGAAAGATCGGCCTCTTTTAACACCGCCAAATGGAACTCAACCTTGCGCAAGTCTGCACCGATGAGATTCGCCCCATCCAAGTCTGCGCCCTGCAGGTTGGCTCCGCACAGGTTCGCCCCGCTCAGATCAGCGCCTTTCAGATCAGCATTCTGCAGGTCAGCCTTGCGCAGCACCCCACTTTTCTTTCCCAGCCACTTTCTGGAGCGTAAGGCGCGCACTGCCTGAAGTGCAAACGCATTGCTCGGGCTTCCCGCCTGCAGCACCAGGTCACGCTTCTCGAGTTCATCATTGCGCCGTTCATAGATCGTGTCAATGATCAAGATCGTGATCGCCATGCCGATCAATTCACTCGATAGGTTGAACGCGTAATCCTCCAGAAAGACGCTGAACTTTTCGGTATATTTGACGCATCCCTCCTCTTCCACATATATGGCCGGGAAAACCAGTCGGAAGAACGGTTGCACCCCCCCAACCTGTTGGCAGTCATCCTGATCCAGCGTTCCCATAATCCCCAGCGTGACCGCCAAAGCCATGACCAGCACCCCAAAACCAATAATCGCGATGCGTATTCCAGACATACTTACTTCAACACCTCCCTCCAGTCATCTCCCAATGCCCTGCACAGCTCGGGTTCTGCTTTTTTCACTGCCTCGTTCACCGAACCGGTGCCCATGGCCTTGTTGATGTGCTTGATGTGCACTTTGATCGTGTTGTCTTCGATGAACAACAATTCCAAAATTTTTCTTCTTCCTAGGTCTTGCCACCTGCAGAAGGCCAGCAGCACTTCGGCCTGTTTGGGGGTTAATGCAAAGGCCTTTTCCAGCGTCTTTTCCGCCCGGTGTTCAAGCGTTTCGGAGGATTCAATGTGCGGGGTGGAGATTTCCAATTCCTTATCCCAAAGCTGCACCGCCACCTTCTGGGGGAATCCGTCGATGTTGCGTCGCACCGTGCTCATCGAAACATCCAGCCGGTTCGAGATGTCTTCCATGGTTGTGCCACCCTTGAAATAATAGTCCCAGATCACGCTTGAACTGCGGTCGGTCAACCCTTTTACTGCATAGTTGATCACATATCTCACGAAGTTCACGTCCGGCGCGGATGGCGCGGCAGCCACAATATGCGGCAGGTTTGCACGTATGCTCTCTTTGGCTTGTGCAGCGGTCTCGTACTGCCTGGCAGCACCATTGGCCACGGAATGTTCTTCAGCACAGAATCGATTAATGGAATCTGTTAATTCCTTTAATGCAACATTGGCTGCATCCATCAGATTTCTCCCTCTTTTATGGTCACCAAGAAGACTCCGATATTTTACTGTTGGCATCAGAACGAAGTCATTCTCATTCTACTGCGAATTGGTCAAAATATCACCCCGAATATACCCCCTCCACACTGAAAATCATGGATATACTCTAATTGGATATTGAGAGATGATCGGCTGAACGGAGGGTGAATTTCACCTGCTGGATACCTACCAACCTGGGAGGGTAACCTGTCGGATGCGAATGGCGATGGCCCCGGATCAAAAATACACCTACGGTGCCCCAACTCTCAACCCGTGTAACGAGCCTCGAATCAATCGAGGCTCGTTCGGTATTCTCTGAGTGACTGCCCCTGATAAATTTCTACCCTGAATGATTCGTGTTAAAATAGGTCATTCAATCTTGTGAGGTGTATTATGTCTGATCCCATCCTGGTGGCCGTTGCCTGGCCCTACGCCAACGCCGAGATCCACGTCGGCAATCTGACGGGCTCCTATCTGCCCGCGGATATCTTCGCGCGCTTCCAGCGCATGCGCGGCAACCAGGTGCTGATGGTTTCTGGCTCAGACAGCCACGGCACGCCCATCACCGTCCGCGCGGACTCGGAAAAGACCACCCCCTATGAGATCTACCAGCGCTTCCACACCGGCTTCATCGATCTTTTCCAGCAGCTCGGGCTTAATTACGACCTCTTCACCAGCACGCACACCAAAAACCACGAGCAGGTCGCCCAGAACATGTTCCTGGCGCTCAAGAAGAACGGCTTCCTCTACACCGAGAGCCAGATGCAGTGGTTCGCCCCCAGCCAGGGGCGCTTTTTGCCCGACCGCTACGTGGAGGGCACCTGCTACATCTGCGGATACGAGAACGCGCGCAGCGACCAGTGCGACAAGTGCGGTAACATGCTGGAGGCTGAAAAACTAATCGATCCGCGCTCCAAGATCGACGGATCGACCCCCGAACTGCGCTCCACCGAACATTTCTACCTTGATCTGGGTAAACTACAAGACCTGGTGGTCGAATTCCTCAAGATCCGCAACGAGTACTGGCGCCCGAACGTCATGCGTCAATCGCTCGGGCAGATCACCGCTGAAAGCCTGCACGGCCGTGCGATCACCCGCGATCTGGACTGGGGTGTGCCCCTGCCCGCCTCCGCTCTGCCCGGCGGCAAAGAGTGGGAGAGCAAGCGCCTGTACGTGTGGTTCGAGGCCGTCATTGGCTACCTTTCAGCCTCGTTCGAGTGGGGCAAGCTGACCGGCGACCCCGAAGCCTGGCGCACCTGGTGGCAAAGCCCCAACGCGCGTGCCTACTATTTCATCGGCAAGGATAACATTCCCTTCCACGCCATCATCTGGCCTGCGGAACTGCTCGGCGCGGGCAGCCAGTTCGACGAGACCACCAGCGCGGCGCAACCTGCCAACCTGGTGCTGCCCTACGACGTGCCCGCCAACGAGTTCATGAACCTCGAGGGGCAGAAGATCTCAGGCAGCCGCAACTGGGCCGTGTGGGCGCGCGACTTCTTGACCCGTTATGACCCGGATGCCCTGCGTTATTACCTGACCGTCAACATGCCCGAATCCAAAGATACCGACTGGGATTGGGATGAGTTCTACCACCGCAACAACGACGAGCTGGTGGCTACCTGGGGCAACCTGGCCAACCGCGTGCTGTCGTTCACCTTCAAATACTGGGAGGGCGTCGTGCCCGACCCCGGTGAGCTGACCCCGCTTGACAAGGAACTGCTCGAGGTGATCGAGGACGGCTTCAAGACCGTCGGCGATGAACTCGACAAGGTGCACCTGCGCGCCGCCCTGGCCGAGGCCATGCGCCTGGCCAGCGAGGTCAACAAATATCTCGACCAGACGGCCCCCTGGCAGCAGGTTAAAGTGGATAAGGCCGTCGCAGGGCGCGCCATCTTCACCGCCCTAAAGGCCATCGACTCGTTGAAGATCCTGTTTGCGCCGTTCCTGCCCTTCACCAGCGACAAGCTACACGGCTTCATGGGCTGGGAGGGCAGCTTGTTCGGCAACCAGTCCACCCAGACCGTCAAGGACGAGTTGGGCGAACACACCGTGCTGCGCTACGATCCCACCGGCGCGGTTGCCAAATGGGAGCC
>CAZRHZ010000011.1:0-33676 GCA_964599995.1 uncultured Anaerolinea sp.
TGATCGTGGTGGTTGCTTTTGGTCAGATCTTACGGCAGAACGTGCTCGACCTACCTAAATATGGCTGCATCAACGTGCACGCGTCCTATCTACCCAGGTGGAGAGGGGCGGCACCCATGCAGGCGGCCATTCTCAACGGTGATGAGTATACAGGTGTCACCATTATGAAAATGGATGCGGGGATCGACACCGGTCCGATCCTGATGCAAGAAAAAGTCTTCCTCGATCAGGAGGAGAACTTATCAACCCTGCATGACAAACTTGCCAATCTGGGTGCGGATTTATTACTGTGCGCCCTTGAGGCGTATATTCCGGGGAAGCTTCTCCCCACCAACCAGCCTGCTGAAGGAGCCACCTACGCACCGATGTTGAGCAAGCAGGATGGATTGTTAGATTTCTCTCAATCCATTCTAACCATCGATCGCAAGGTACGTGCTTTAAACGACTGGCCTGGAGCTTTTTATTCTTTCAATTCACAACCACTAAAAATTCGAAAAGTACGCGTGATACCTTCCGAAAACCATCCTTCCGGAATCCGCAGTATTCTTGAGAAACATCCCATGATCAGCACGCCGGATGGATGGGTGCAGCTCCTCGAAGTCCAACCGGCCGGCAAGAAATGGATGACCGGTGCGGATTTCTTGCGCGGTACTTCGAATTGGAGCTCAGGACAGTGATGTGATGAAAACGAATCTCAAACCATTGAATGTGATCTGTTTTGGAATGGGAGCCATCGGCACCTACATCGGCGGCAGTCTGGCCGCGCACGGTGCGAAAGTGGTTTTTATTGAAAAAGAAGAGACGATCAAGAATCTGAAAGATCGCGCGATCCATTTGCGGCTTGGTGAGAAAGATATTTCGGTTCATGATTTCAATATCACCTCGAGTGTTTCTGAAGCGCTGGCTTATCAACCCGCAGATATTGCCTTGTTGGCTGTCAAATCTTTCGACACCCCTCACGTGCTCGAATCCTTATCCGGGTATGAGATCAACTTCCCCCCGGTCCTTTGTTTGCAGAATGGTGTTGAAAATGAGGCCATGCTCGCCCGCAGGCTGGGACAAGACAAAGTCATCGCTGGCACCATCACCACAGCCGTAGGCCGGGTATCCAGTGGAAACATCAAACTGGAACGGCTGCGCGGGGTGGGGATCCAAAGCGGGCATCCAATATCGCTAAACTTGATCGATTGGTTCAATGTGTCGGGGCTGCGAGCAAGAGGCTACTCCTCAAAAGACAACATGAAGTGGTCCAAATTGTTGACCAATTTACTGGCGAACGCGACTTCCGCCATCCTGAATTGGACGCCAGCTCAGGTTTATGCCCATCCGCTGACCTGGCGCCTCGAAGTGGACCAAATTCGCGAATGCCTTTCGGTCATGAAAAGCATGCGTGCACATCTCGTCAATCTACCGGGTACGCCTGTTGTCCCCTTAGTGATGGCGATGAAACTATTACCTTACGGTTTATGCCAAAAACTGGCTGGGGTACCCATGAGTAAAGGACGGGGCAATAAAATGCCCTCTCTTCATATTGACCTGCATTCAGGTAAAATAAACAGTGAAGTGACCTATCTGAACGGTGCAGTTTCTCGATTTGGCGAGAAATATGGCATTGTCACCCCAGTGAACCAGCGATTATGCGAATTGCTCGAGGGGATCGCTGGAGGAGCCATCCAAAAAAGTGAGTTCGAGGATCAACCGGAAAAATTGGACTCCTGGATTAGGAACGAAAAATGAGTGTGCCGAATTGGGTGCAGGATAGCATTTTTTACCAGATCTTTCCGGATCGTTTTGCGAGCGGAAGTAATGATAATGATCCGAAAAGGCTGCTACCTTGGAATGCCAAACCGACCATCTACGGATTCCACGGCGGGGACCTCAAAGGCATCCTCGATCACATGTATTATCTTCTCGATCTGGGGATCAACGCCATCTATCTGAATCCGATCTTTCTTTCACCTTCCAACCACCGCTATAACTGTGTTGATTATTTCCAGATCGATCGCAAACTGGGTTCAAAAATTGAGTTTTTCACCCTGCTGGATGTGGCGCACCGGAATGACATGAAAGTCATTCTGGATGGTGTTTTCAATCACTGCGGCAGAGGATTTTTCGCTTTCAACGATATTCTTGAAAATCAGGCCGAATCGCCCTATTTGGACTGGTTTCACGTAAATACTTTTCCGGTGGATGCCTACTCACCGGGTGAATCTACAACTTACGAAGCCTGGTGGAAATACAAGAGCCTGCCCAAGTTTAACACCTCCAACGTAGACGTCCAAAAATATATCCTGCATGTTGCCCGATACTGGATCGAGCAGGGGATTGATGGATGGCGTTTGGATGTCCCCAATGAGATCAACGATGACGATTTCTGGCTTCGTTTTCGCCAGGTCGTGCGCAGCGCCAACCCTGATGCCTACCTGGTCGGTGAGATCTGGGATGGAGACCCGCGCTGGGTGGGGAATGAACATTTTGATGGCTTGATGAATTACCCCATCCGCGATTTGATCATTGACCTTTTGATTGGTAAATGCAACGCATTGGATTTCGCGCGTGAAAGCATGATGTGGAATTCGAAATATTCAAAAGAAAATCAATATTCCATGTATAACTTGCTGGGCAGCCACGATACTAAACGTTTCATGACCAAGGTCGAAAGCAGCCAGGCTAAAGCCAAACTTGGTTACCTGCTATTATTCACTTATCCGGGTGCTCCAGCGATCTATTACGGAGATGAAATTGGCATGGAAGGCGAGGGAGATCCCGATTGCAGGCGGGCATTTGAGTGGAATGAATCGAACTGGAATACTCCCTTGCGCAATTGGATCAAGAAATTGATCTGGCTGCGCAAGAACAAGACTTCCTTGTGCCGCGGTGACTATCGAGTGCTTGAATCAGCCACGAATGAAGATGTGTTGGTTTATTGCCGCGTCACTGTAGAGGAATGTGCGTTAATTGCTATCAATTTTTCGACGGCATCGGTTAAGCTCAATGTTGACCTGTCTGGAACCGCGCTTGAAAATTGCGGTCAACTTCGTAATGTGCTTGCTTCAGATGAATACACCATGCGTGACGGCAAAGTGGAAATGACCCTCTTGCCCTCCACCGGTGCGTTACTGTTCCCTGTTGGCTAGAACAAACATAGATGTAAAAATTCACCGGGATTACTTTTTACCGGTGAATTTTCTTTGCCATTCGTACAGGATATTCAGCGCTTCCAAGGGTGGAATCGTGTTCAGATCGATCCCTTTCAGTTCGTCCAGCAGCGGGTTGGTTTCGGGAAAGAGTGCCATCTGAGTGGAAGGCTGGGTTTCGATCTTTACGGCTGAACCGGAGCTTTCCTGTAGTTGCTTCAAAATTTCACTAGCGCGTGAAATGACGGGCCGAGGAATGCCCGCCATTTGCGCCACATGAATGCCGTAGGAACGATCCGCACCACCAGGTACGATCTTGTGCAGGAAAACCACCTGATTACCCGTTTCGGTGACAGCCACGTTGTAATTGCGAACGCCGGGCAACAGTTCGCTCAACTGTGTCAATTCGTGATAATGGGTGGCGAAGAAGGTGCGTGATTTCAACCGGGGATGATTGTGCAGAAATTCCACGACCGACCAGGCGATGGATAAGCCGTCATAAGTGGAAGTGCCCCTGCCAATTTCATCCAGGATGATCAGGCTGCGTGGCGTCGCGTGATTGAGAATATTCGCAGTCTCGATCATTTCCACCATGAAGGTGGATTGGCCGGCATGGATCTCGTCCTGTGCGCCGATCCGGGTAAAGATTCGATCCACCAATCCGATCTTGGCTTTGGCAGCCGGCACGAAAGAACCGATCTGCGCCATCAAAATGATCAGCGCCACTTGCCGCAAAAAGGTGGACTTACCGCTCATGTTAGGGCCGGTGATGATGCGGATCAATTCGCCAGGTTCCAGAATGATATCATTGGGAACGAAACGTTCTTCATGCAGGGTGGTTTCCACCACCGGGTGGCGTCCATCTGTGATCTCCAGAGCGGTATCCTCTGTGATCTCGGGCAAGGCGTAATTCTCCACGGCTGCGATCTCTGCCAACCCGGCCTGGACGTCCAATTCAGCCAGCACGCGCGCTGTGTTGAGCAGTCTTGGTACAGAAATCGAAATCTGCTGGCAGATTTCCTTGAAGAGTCGAAGTTCGATCTCGTGAATGCGTTCCTCTGCGTTCAGCACTAGCGCTTCGTACTCTTTCATTTCAGGTGTAATATAGCGTTCAGCATTGACCAGGGTCTGTTTACGAATGTATTCAGGAGGTGCCTGGTTGGTGTTGCTGTGGGTGATTTCAAGATAATAACCGAAAACCTTGTTGAACCCGACCTTGAGGGTCTTGATGCCTGTGCGTTCACGTTCCAGGCCCTCGAGATTTGAGATCCATTCGCGGGCATGGCGTGACATTTCGATCACATTATCCAATTCTTCGGAGTATCCGCGCTTGATGATGCCCGTATTTTGGAGTGTGGCAGGCGGCTCTTCATCTATGGATTTCTCCAATAATTCCAGCACTTCAGGGCAAAGGTGAAAATCGGGCAGGATCTTTGACAGGGAAGATTCGTTTTGGGGGAGGATATTCTTGATCTCAGGTAATCTGGCGATGATCGAGCGCAACGCAACCAGGTCGCGCGGCAGGGCGTTCCCTGAAGTCACTCGGTTGGCCAATCTTTCGAGGTCACCCAGGTGTTCAAGAAGACTGCGAAAACCCATCCTGAACATGGCGTTCGAAAAGAAGCTTGCCACAATCTGCTGGCGTTCACGAATCAAATCCAAATTGAGCAAGGGTTTGCTTACCCATTGTCGGATCAGACGGTGTCCCATGGGGGTGATGGTTTGATCCAGGATCGAGAGTAATGAACCGTGTGCATCCCCTTTGCGGATCGTTTCGGTCAATTCGAGGTTGCGGCGCGTGGCAGCATCCAGGGTCATGAATTCTGCCGTTGAATAGGTCGAGATGCCGCGCAGCAAAAGCAGCGAGGAGGGTTGGGTGTCTTTCAGGTATTGCAGGATCACCCCGGAAGCCTGGATGGCAAGCGGCAGTCCCTCCATGCCATAACCATCGAGGGTCGAGATTTCCATGATGCGCAGGATCATTTCACGGCAGCGGCCGGTCTCAAAGCGCCAGTCTGGCAGGCGAGTGAGATGGCCGTTATAGGATCCATTGAGATTCAGCGATTCAGGGCATAATACTTCTGCAGGATTCAGGCGAATAAGTTCTGAACGCAGATCGTTCAGAGGGTCCAAGCTGCTGATTTCAGTGGTTTGGAATTCACCGGTCGAAATATCCACAAATGCGATCCCAAACCGGTCATCCAGGCAGTTAACCGCAGCCAAAAAATTATTGCGGTCGCTTTTAAGAAGGCTGGGTTCAAAGATGGTACCCGGTGTGACGACTCTTACCACCTCGCGAGGAAAAAGACCCTTGCTGGGTTGCACTCCCACCTGTTCACAGATGGCAACGTGATACCCTTTATCGATCAGTCGTGATAAGTAGTTTTCCACAGCGTGATAAGGGATGCCGGCCATGGGAACACGTTTACCCTTGGCGACGCTCCTCCCGGTGAGTACGATATCCAGTTCACGTGAGGCGATCTCAGCATCATCGTCAAAGGTCTCATAGAAATCGCCAAGGCGAAAGAAAACAATACTATCCGGATACTTTTTCTTAATATCCAGGTATTGTTGTCTGATTGGAGTAATGTCGTCTGCCATTTGATTCCCAAACCTGTGAATGAAGCGAAATGTACACCCAGTTCCGAGCCTAATGAATTATATCTCAATTGGATATCGAGAGAATTTATCGGACATGATTTTATGTGTATAATCATTTGAACAAAGAATCAGGAGTTAATTATGGATGAAAAGCGGGAAATGGAATCTGGGGTGTTCGAGGGGATTGAAATCGGGATCGGCACCTGGGCTTGGGGTGACCGGTTGGTTTGGGGTTATGGGGACCAGTATTCGGACAATGAAATTGAGCAAAGCTTTCATGAAGCGGTCACAAATGGTATCCGCTTTTTTGACACCGCAGAGGTTTATGGACAGGGTAAAGCTGAAAAATTCCTTGGTCAATTGCTGCCTACAGCAGGCGTGGATATTCGCATCGCGTCAAAGATCATGCCGTTTCCATGGCGATTGGGGAAATCAGCGCTCCGTAAGGCATTAAATGGCAGTCTGCAGCGTTTAAGAAACAAAAAGGTAGATCTGTATCAAATGCATTGGCCGCTTCCACCTGTCAGTGTGGAAAACTGGATGGATCAGATGGCTGACGTGTATGCCGACGGCTTGATCTCCGCGGTTGGGGTATCGAACTACGATCTGGATCAAGTTAAAATGGCACAAACTGCTCTGGACAAAAGGGGCATTCGTTTGGCATCCAACCAGGTCGAGTACAATTTGCTTGAAAGGCGGATCGAGAAGAACGGTTTGATGGAATATTGTGCTGCAAATGGAATCAAACTGATTGCGTATAGCCCAATGGCCATGGGAATTTTAAGTGGAAAATACACGCCTGAGAATCCTCCAAAAGGAACCAGGGCAGCTCAGTACAATCGTCAGGTTCTCGAGAAGATCCAGCCGCTCATCAAATTGCTAAAGGGGATTGGACAGGATCATGAAGGGAAAACCGCTGCCCAGGTGGCAATCAATTGGGTGATCTGCAAGAATGCGCTGCCAATTCCGGGGGTTAAGAATGTGAACCAGGTGGAACAGAACGTGGGTGCAATAGGTTGGAAATTAACTGAGCAAGAAGTAGACAAGCTAAACGCATCGAGCGACGCAGTTAACGAAGCGATCTTGAATTAGAGGTTACTTATGAGTGAAGAAAAAAAACAACAACAATACATCCCTTTTCGGGCTGTAAACGAGTTCATGCGGGATGATTATCGGTTGACCATTTTGCACGAAGTATTATCGTCTCTGGACAGATGCACGGGCATTCAACGACAACTGCTATTGCGGCTGTTTTCAAAGGGTGTGCAAATCTCGGGGTTTCGAAACAGCAGCACAGCCCCTCTGCCTATTCTGGTGAAGAACAGCGCTTCGCTTTTTGAACGATCAAATGAATTTTCCGCGACCGTCATGGAATGTTGGAGCAACCTTCATAGTGAATTAAAGAACGCAATGTCGCACCTGTTATCCGAAAAAGGTTGGAATCCACACCCGGTGGCTGTGGATCGCAGCATGCTGCCGGGTTTTCAAACCAACTGGCCCAAGACCGACTCGTTTGAGAAATTAATTAAAGAGATTCGCGAAGCACATCCAGAACTGACCGATTCTGATGACGACATCAGCCTGATGGCGGTATGGGTTGGCAATCGACTGCCTTATGATTTATTTATCGAAACGGAAAAAACTGAATAGCACTTAAAAACAGAACAATTTACTCGACAAACTCCAGATCCTGATCCTCCAGGCTGGAGAGTTCGCCTTCTGGAACAAGTGAGATCAGACCAAACAGCGTTTCCTGGGTGGCACCCACCATGTGGCGCTTGATCAATTCCAGCATGGCCAGAAATGTAACCACGACTTCGACGCGGTTTTCCTTTTTTGTGATCAATTCTGTAAAAGAAAGATTGCCTTTTCTCTTCAGTGTATCCAGAATGGTAGTGATCTTTTCGCGGATAGTAATGCGCGGGAAGGTGACCACCTCACTCAGTGGGGGGAGTTCATTGATATTGTTGAAAATCTCACCTGCCACCTGAACCAGATTTTCCAGGGTAAGGTCGCTGAGATCAAGTTTGGCGGCGATCTGTGTTCGCGGGGAGGTGTCGAGTCGCAAATAGGTTTTTCGACCTTCAATCTCCTGATTGTCGAGAAAACCACTCAGCTCTTTGAACCTTTTGTAGATCAACAATTGGCGGGCTAGAGCTTCACCGGGGTCTTCTTCCAGTTGAACACCGGGCACAACGGGTCTGGGTAGCAACGCGGAGGATTTGATCTGCAGTAAGCGCGCTGCGATCACCAAAAATGCGGATACTTCCGCTGCGTTTTGTTGTTCCAGTTGGTGAAGATATTCAAGATATTGGTCGGTTACCTGGGCGAGGGCCAGCCGGGTAATATCCAATTCAGCCCGTTCAATGAGCTGCAGCAAAAGATCCAGCGGCCCTGAATAGACTTCAGTATTGATCTGGTAGGTTTCTGACTGGTGACTGGCTATTTGGAAATCCACGCTTGATATTATAGCAGAATCGATCTTTCTTAAATATATTTTAAGGATGAAGCCTTCGCATTATAATTAAATTCTTCAAGTTGAATGGCGGAAAAAATGACCAAAATTGTCTGCAATGCCTGTCACTCAGTTTATCCTTCAGATTGCACTCCTTTTCGGTGTGAATGCGGTGGTACATATGATTTTGTTGAGTTTCCTCAATTTGACCAGTCTCAAGTTGGTAATCGGGGAGGAGTGGAACGTTTCTTTCCTCTATTGGGTTTGGATCAAAATTATCCCTTGATCAGCCTTGGTGAAGGGGAGACGCCTCTGTTACCCACCTTGATTGACCACCGTGAAGTTTTTCTCAAGATGGAAAGCCTGAATCCCACTGGTTCCTACAAGGATCGCGGAACTAGCGTGTTGGTGAGTTTTCTGAAGTCGCGAGGGGTGAGAAGTGCGGTTGAAGATTCTTCAGGCAACGCAGGGGCTTCTTTTGCCGCCTATTGTGCCAGAGCGGGGATCAGCGCGCGGGTTTTTGTTCCTGAATCTGCATCAGGTCCGAAACGTGCGCAAATTGAAGCTTACGGTGCGGAACTGGTTCGCATTCCAGGTCCACGGCAGGCGGCAGCCAATGCAGTCATGCAGGCGGTCATTGGGGGGGCTGTCTATGGCAGCCATGCCTGGATGCCTTTCGGAATGACAGGTATCGCCACTATCGCATATGAGATTGTCGAGCAGTTGGGAGGTGTCCCTGGAACCGTGGTTGCGCCAATTGGACATGGCGGCTTGCTTTACGGCATCGTGCGCGGTTTTGAAGCTATGGCTGAAACTGGCTATATCCCCCAGGAGCCTTATTATCTGGGTGTGCAATCGTGGGGGTGCGCACCATTGGAGGAGGCATTCAAGCAGAATTCCTTGGTGATCCCTGAGGTGAAAAGCAGTGAAACAGCTGCTGAAGGTGTAAAAGTACTTCAACCTGTCCGCGGTGAAGTGATCTTGAAGAAAATGCTGCGTGGAAGAGGAAAGATCATTTCCATCGATGAAAACTCGATTGTGACCGCTTGGCAGCAATCTTCGAGGCAAGGATTTCATGTTGAACCGACTTCAGCCTTGGCATGGGCGGCCTTAATGAAGGGAAGCGCAGATTTTAAGGCACCAATAGTTACCGTTATGACCGGTTCCGGGTTAAAATCAAGTATCTAATAAAAATGGAAGTATCTGAACGCGAGCCACTCTTGCGGGGTGGTTGGCGCTCTGCTTCTTCCGGGAGAACTGATTGAGTATACAATCTTCAAGTTCTGGTTTGGAAACACCTCAAGAATTCGCAGCCAGAGTGTTGCCCGGTTTTGGAAACCTATTGCTTTTGAGTCGGGCACTTACCCATCGATCTTACTTAAACGAACACGCTGAAGCTCTGGAAGACAACGAACGTTTGGAATTTTTGGGCGACGCGGTCCTGGATTTTGTGGTCGGTGCGTGGTTGTATAACAAATATCCAGAAATGCCGGAAGGCGATTTGACGCGTATGCGATCCGCGCTGGTGCACACGGCGCAACTGGCTGATTTTGGCCGAGCCATTGATTTGGGACTAGCCATGAGGCTTGGCCGTGGAGAAACCCAAGCAGGAGGAAACGACCGCTCTGCTCTGTTATGTGACACTTTTGAAGCGGTGATTGGCGCGCTTTTCCTTGACCAAGGCATCGAAGGGGTTTTAAAATTCATTGAACCCATGTTGGTTACCGCGGCAGAGGATATTTTAGTTAATCACAAGGATGAAGACCCGAAAAGCAAACTCCAGGAATGGGCGCAAGGACAGGGTTTTCCTCCCCCTCAATACATGACACGAAACGCTACAGGTCCTGACCACTCAAAGCTGTTTGAGGTGGATGTTTACATCAACAATAAAGTTTGCGGCAATGGAGCCGGGTATAGTAAACAAGCCGCCACCAAACAAGCTGCCATCGATGCGCTTGAGAAATTTAATTTGAACGATCACATTACTGATAACAAGAGAAAGTGATAATGAAGCCGCGATTAAAAGCCCTAGAATTACACGGTTACAAGACCTTCGCCAGCCGCGTGTTATTTGAGTTTCCTGGCAACATCACTGCCATCGTGGGTCCAAACGGATCAGGAAAATCCAATATTTCTGACTCGTTGCGGTGGGTATTGGGAGAACAATCCTACACGCTTTTACGCGGCAAGAGAACTGAAGACATGATCTTCGCCGGGTCTGATCAACGCCCGCGCGCTGGAATGGCCTCGGCTTCCATCACTTTTGACAATGAAGATGGATGGCTGCCCATTGATTATTCAGAGGTCTCGGTCGCTCGGCGTGCTTATCGAGATGGAGATAATGAATACCTGTTGAATAAACAGCGCGTGCGACTTAAGGATATCTCAGAACTTCTGGCACAATCTGGATTGGCTGAGAGAACCTACACCATCATCGGTCAGGGTCTGGTTGACGCTGCCCTTTCGCTCCGACCAGAGGAGCGCCGCAAATTCTTTGAAGAGGCGGCAGGCATCGGATTGTTCCGCTCACGGCGTGAAGAATCTTTGAGTCGCCTGGATTCAACGCACCGAAACCTTGAAAGGGTGCAGGATATTCTTTCTGAATTGGAACCGCGCTTGAAAAGTCTTGAGCGTCAGGCTAAACGTGCTGAGGAATATGATCATGTTGAAGCTGACCTGCACGTACTCCTGCGAGACTGGTATGGTTTTCACTGGCAAAATACCCAGAAGGATTTGGTACGTGCCAAAGAAATATTGCGCAACCAGGAAGAAAAGGTAAATACAGCGCGCGACAAACGTCTGGATATTGAGACCAGGGTGCAAACAACGCGCACCCGCTTGATCCAACTGCGCGATGAATTAAATCAATGGCATTCCCAATCTTCTGCCATCCATTCTGGCCGTGAAAAGATTAGCCGTGATCTGGCGGTTTTGGATGAGCGTTACCGTGCATTGAGCAACCAGCAGGTTGAGCTTCAGAACAATCTCAACAACAGTGAAGAGCAATCAGTCATTCAGAAAGAAAAACTCGAATCTTTGATCCAGGAAAAAGAACGCCTTCTGGCTGACCTCGCCGAGGCTCAAGAGCAGCTAAAGGTCGTTCAAGGTCAACTGGATGCACGTCTTCAAGAACGTACTAAGATCGAAGACGAATTGAGAGTTGAAAGAAAAAACCTCTCAGATGCAGAATCCCGACAGGTTCAGACAAAAGCTCACCAACGGGAATTATCCAGCCGCCTTGAAACCCAGACAGCGACGCAGGCTACATTAACCAATAATGTCCAATCCAGCACTTCAGCCTTGATTGCGGTGACCAAACAGCGAGATGCCTGCCAAAAGAATCTTGAAGTGGCACAGACTGCATATGAAGAACTGCTCGAAAAATCAAACAAACACGTCGAGGAATTGCGAAAAAAGGAAGAGGAAGAGAAGAGTTATTTTCAAGAATTGAATCGACTGGAATCGGAGCATACCAGGCTACGAGCCCAATTGGATGTGCTGGACCAGGCTGAGAGCACCCTTTCAGGCCTGACTGAAGGCGCTAAGAATTTGATCCAGGCTGCCAAAAACGGAAAACTGAAGGGACAATTCAAGGCGGTCAGTTCTTTGTTCGATGTACCAGCCGATCTCGAACTGGCAATCGGTTCCGTGCTCGGAGAGTGCCTGGATGCGATCCTGTTGGATTCTTCCACCGATCCAGAAGAAGCGCTGCAATACCTTGAAATGGACACCAACGGACGCGCGGTAATCATACCCGCCTCGTGGACGCATAATGCGGAACACTTGAAAGGAATAAAAGACAATGATCTGATCGGTGTAGCAGCTGACCTGGTGAATGGTAGTAAGGAAGCAAAAACCTTGCTCTCACTACTTTTAGGGCAGGTACTGGTGGTAAAAGACCGGAAAGCTGCACAGCGTATCGTTACCTCTCTACCTCCAACTGGACGGGTTGTGACCTTGAAGGGTGAAGTTTTTACAGCTTCAGGCATGATCATCGCTGGCAAAGACAAGCGAGCCTCACTGGTCGGTCGTCCGCGGCAGCGTCGTGAACTCGCAGATCGGATCGAAGATCTTGAGCGCCAGTTGGAAACGCATGAAAGCAATTTTGGAAAACTCCGCGATTCGATCCAATCATTACGCACGACGCGCCAGAAGGAAGAGGTTGAATTAAAAACCGCACGCCAGGAAAATGAGACCTGCGAACGGGCACTTCAGGCTTCGATCCGGAATTTTGAACAACAGAACCAGAAAAACGAATGGCAGCAATCGCAGTTGCTGTTAATTGCCGGTGAGATCGAGAAAACCAAAAACGAACTGGCCGAGATCGAGAAGCTGATTACTGCAGGAACCGAAAAGATCAACACTCTGAACACTTCCATCCAGGGAGTGACACTCAAACTCAGACAAGTGGCTCTTGAGGAATTCCAGAATCAAGTGGTGCACTGGAATACCTCCGTGGCGGTGATCTCGAGAGGCGTGAACGATGCCGAACGTCGCCTTTCTGAGTATCAGCAAACGGTACAGCAAAACCAGAAAAACATTGAAAGCATCTCGCTTCGTCTTGCAACCATCGCACAGCAACTGACTGAATCTGAGAATCAAAAGGTGGAATTACAGAAACAGGAAAAAGAACTGAATGAATCGATCTCGACGCTTCAGGTTCAGATTGATCCTTCAGAAAAAGAGCTGGCGGAACTGGAAAAGCAATACTCAAAGCTGCAGGACGATTACACTTTTGCCCAACAGGCAGAGACTAACGCAGAGCGAAATTCTACCCAATCCCAACTGGAGTTAGCCAGGATTAAGGAAAGCCTTGAGAATCTGAGACATAAGATCGAAGAGGATTTTGGCCTGGTGCTGTTGGAATATTCCGAAGATGTGACCGGCCCAACTCCTTTGCCCCTGGAAGGGATCAATCAGCTTTCCAACATCTCCGAGATCCCCCCTGGTCTGGAAGAAGCCATTAACAGGCAAAGGGCTCTCATGCGCCGTATGGGCGCGATTAATCCTGATGCCAAAGCTGAGTACGTTGAAGTAAAGGAAAGATATGAGTATCTGACAGGACAGGTGACGGATCTCAATAAGGCAGACGCTGACCTTCGTCAGATTATCAGTGAACTGGATGATCTGATGCGCAAAGAATTCCGCACTACTTTCAACGCGGTCGCGGCTGAATTCAAGGTAATGTTCACGCGTTTGTTTGGTGGTGGATCGGCCAGGTTGATCCTTACCGATGATGAGAATCCGACTGAAACGGGTATTGATATTGAAGCAAAATTACCCGGACGGCGTGAGCAGGGTTTATCCTTACTTTCTGGTGGTGAGCGGTCATTAACCGCGGTTGCCTTGATCTTCTCTTTGCTGAAAGTTTCTCCAACTCCCTTCTGCGTGATGGATGAGGTGGACGCCATGCTGGACGAAGCCAATGTTGGCCGGTTTACCGAGCTGCTGAAAGAACTCAGTCAAGAGACCCAATTCATCGTGATCACCCACAACCGAAACACAGTGCAGGTGGCAGACGTGATCTACGGGATAACCATGGGGCGCGATTCAGCCAGCCAGGTGATCAGCCTGCGCCTGGATGAGATCAGCGAGGATATGGTGAAATAAATAAAAGGCTGCGCTTTTGAGGCGCAGCCTTTTTGATAAGCATTTCAGAATTACTATTGAGAAATTCGATATTCAGTGGGGATGGTTGGATCGCTGGGTACAACGGATGCCCAGATTTCTTTTTTCACGATATTGGCGTTGGTTCGCAGATTCTCGAGATATTTCGAGTAGGCAGTGCTCTTGGCGGAACTCAATTCATCCGCAGACAATTGCCTGACTTCATGTCCCAAGATCTGGATGATATGATAACCAAAGCTGGTCTGTACTGGAGCACTGATCTCGCCAACTTCCATTGCGAAAGCAATATTTTCAAACTCTTCCACCATCTGACCCTTATAGATCCAACCCAGGTCTCCACCAGTGTAGCTGTTGGCCGTATCCTGAGAGTAATAGGCTGCCAGGGTGGCGAAGTCTTCCCCTTGATTCAGTTTTTCAAGGACGGTGTTTGCATCTGCTTCTGTCGCAACCAGAATATGGCGCGCCCAAACCATTTCCTGTTCGGATGAGATGTCTTTGGTGACATATTCAAACAGTTTCTGGTTGTACAGGCTCATGAGTACATAATCTCTGAAATCACTGTCATTGAATTTGGTTTGTTCATTCAGATTGGCAACGACAGTCGCATAAAGGTTTTGATAACCTTCGTAGGTATATGGGGTCGACGTCGGAGGAATCGTGGTGGCGGTGGGCTCAACACTGGGGGTGCTTGTTGCCGCTGATTCTGTTGCCGTGGGTGTGACAGTCACTGTGGCGGTGGCTTCAACAGGAGCATCGGTCGCATCGACAGATTCTGTTACATCCGGAGCGGCAGTCTCTGTTGGCATGCTCGTCTCAGTGGGCATGACAGTGGCGGTGTAAGTGGGTGTGATGATGGCTAATTGCGTGGCTGAAAACGTCGATGTGGGGCGATATTCAAGCGTGGGTTCGGGTGTCGGAGTGCCGTTAGCATAGTAACCGAAACTTTCTTCCAGTTCCTTGTTGATCTCTTCTTCAGAGACGGTTAAACCGAGCTTTTCTGACTCTTGGATAATTAACTGCTCATCGATCATTTCATCCAGAACATTCTCGCCAAAGGTGAGGTAGTCATCCAGTTGGTTTTGAACTTCGAGTAGCTGTGATTGGAAGAACGACGCGAACGAAGAAAGCTGATAGTTTAGAAAAGTTTGTTCTAGCGATAATCGCTCATAACGGACGCGTTTTTGAAATTGCTCCACAGTGATGGTATTGGAATTTACTTTTGCGACAGCTCTACCAGCCAGTAAAACTGTCTTGGAAAGAACGCCATATGCGATCAGCAGGACAATGATAGCTAGAGTTGAAATAATACCTATTAAAAGAACTTTTCGCTGGCGTTTTTCTTTTTCAATTCTGGCCATGTGTTTCTTGGAATACGTCTTATGTTCCGTTTCTCTTTTTTCGTTCGACATTGTTCACCTCGTGATATGTTCAAAGGGCATAGAGGATGATCCTCCATGCCCTCCATTTATTGATTCTTAACTTAGCGGATGGCGTCTGTCCAGCGCTCTCCCGTGAAGGGGAGGATGGCAATATGCCGGGCACGTTTCACGGCCACTGCCAGTGCGCGCTGATGCAGCGCGCAGGTTCCAGTTTGCCGCCTTGGGCGAATTCGTCCATCTTCGGTCACGAAACGGCGTAAAAGATCAACCGATTTGTAATCGATTTTGATGGATTTATCTGCACAAAATTGGCAGATTTTCGGTCTGGCAATAAATTTTCGATTGCCAGAAAACCTTTCATTTTCAGAATACGTTTCATCAGACATCTTTACTTACTCCATTTAAAACGGATACTCTTCATCATTAAGAAGATCAGGTTCTTGAGGTTCTGCATTAGTCTGATTTGATTCGTGACGGTCACCCAAGATCATCATCTCAGACGCAACGATCTCAACACTGGTGCGCTTGATATTATCTGAATCTTCCCATCGCCTGGTTTGCAACCGACCTTCTACATAGACTTGTTGTCCTTTGACAAGGTATTGCTTGCAAATTTCAGCCAGATTTCCCCATGAGACCACGTTGAACCATTCGGTTTCATTGTGCCGCTCACCATCTGTTGTATTCCAGGTGCGGTTTGTAGCGACTGTGAACGTCGTGACAGGCCTACCTGATGGGGTATAGCGCATTTCTGGGTCCCGGCCAAGATGACCAATGATCATCACTTTGTTCAAATCTCGACTCATGTCGAACTCCTTACATTGCCTGTTCTTGCTCCGGTTGTGCTACTGGTTTCTCTACGACCGTTATCATGAACCGCATGACGGGTTCAAGGAAACGTAAGAGATGTTCAAGTTCAGCTGCATAAGAAGGCGCAAAGTCAGCAGTGATCAAAGCATATTGACCGTCACGTTGTTTGTTGATCATATAGGTCAAACGGCGTTTGCCCCATACATCCAACTTAACTAATGAGCCGCCTGCAGCAGTGATCCAACCCTGAACTTTCTCGATGACCTCTTTAAATGCAGTTTCATCTAGTTCGGGATGAACAATTAGTACTACTTCATACGTACGCATGGTGGGAACCTCCTTTCCACGGGTTTGCCCTCAGATATCATCGTGGATGACGCCAAGAGCGGAAAGATAGCAGATTTTCCTGCTTACTAACAAACTATTTTATCATAAAAAGGATATTTGCAGAAGAATTACTCTTCTTCATTTCGAGCCGTTTTTTTCGTTTCTTCCAAAATATTTGCCGGCTCTTTCGTTTCTTCAATTAAATCCTTGACAGCTGAAGTAACTGAACCGCGAATCTTTTGTGAGTCTCTGTTCAATTCATGAATGGTTTCTGTTAATTCAGCTTCCTTGGCCAGCATTTTAGGCAATTCATCCAGATCTTTCTTGGTTGCCCATACTTCTTTCCAATAAGGAGACTTTGAAACCTTGCGGAAGAATGTTCCGGCCTCTTTGGCTGATTTAACCATTTGGTTTGGGCCAAAGATGATTATCGCAATCAGAACGATAAAAATGATCTCGGGAAGTCCCAGATTCAAGAAATCCATTTCAAATTTCCATCATAATAAGTAGTACGTTCAGCAAAAAGATCATCGAAGTGGTTACTTATCTTCTTTCTTTTCTTCTTCGGCAGGGGTTGTTTCATCTTCCCCTTTGATCCCTTTTTTAAATGATCGGATGGCTCCGCCCATTTCTCCGCCAATTTTGGTTAAGCGACCAACGCCAAATAATAAGACGATGATCACCAAGATGATCAATAATTCTGGCAGCCTGATATTTGTTAGCATTTTTACTCCTTTACCTTAGGGTTCATTTTACCCTTTTTTGATCTCGGATTCTTTTTTTCTCTCACATTGTCGTCAGAATTTCTTTTTTTTCGAGCAAACGCCGCAAAAAGAATACTGATGAAGTATAAGCCTACCAACGGGATCATCATTAATCCCATGTTGACAGGGTCGGGAGTAGGGGTGATCAACGCGGCGAGTATGGCTGACACCAAGATGGCAATCCGCCACTGCTTGAGGAGAGTCTTCGCGGTTACGATTCCCAGGCGGGCCAGCACGAAAATCAACAACGGCATCTCAAAACAAACCCCAACCCAAAAGAGAAGATTCAACACGAAGCTGAAATAATTGCTAGGCCGTGGAATGGTGGTGACACCCATGAAGCTAAGTAAAAATGGCAATGCTGTAGGGAGCAGAACATAATATGCGAAAATGACTCCACCAGCAAAGAAGGCGGTCGCAATTGGGATCACAAACCAGATCCATTTTCTCTCGTTTGGTTTTAACCCTGGGACGATAAAAGCCAGAAGTTCATAGAGTATGACCGGCATCGCAAGCACAGCGCCGCATAATAGCGATATCTTCATGAATGCCGACACATTTTCGGTTACTTCGATGGACGACATGGCTGAAAGACCGCCAATTGGTTTGGCCAGAAATTCAGCCAACTGCTGACTGAAGGCAAAACTGGCTAGCGTGGTGATCGCCAGAGCAATGATCGCAACGAGCAAGCGTTTTCGCAACTCTGAGATATGTCCCAAGATCGACATTTTTTGCAAAGATTCTTCCATACGACCAAACCTATTTCAACAAAAAATTATTCGCGCTTTATGATCCTATTTTAACCTGATTCAACACTTTCATCCCCTAAATAGTAAACCCTTTTTACATCGAAGGTGGTTTATTTCTCGTTTACATTTCTGATTCATTTGCCGAGTATAATTGGCGGGCATTGACCTCGAAAGGTACCGTTTGAGAAAACGACTTCAAACTTTCATGAAGTTTTTCCGCGACCCTGACTATTTTCGCCAACTGGTCAGGTTCGCGCTGCCCATCGCTCTGCAGAATTTCATCTCTGCATCTTTGAATATGGTTGCGCTCATTTTCATCGGACAATTAGGAGAGAAGTCTGTCGCAGCGGTTGGGTTGGGCAATCAGATCTGGTTCCTCTTGAATCTCGTTATTTTTGGTATAGCGAGTGGAGCATCCATGTTCGAGGCACAATTATGGGGAAAACACGACGTTTTGAACATTCAAAAGGTGATTGGGTTGATCCTTAAACTTGGCCTGCTTGCTGCCTGTTTCTTCTGGACACTGGCGGTCATTTTTCCAACCTCTGCGCTGAATATTTATACCAACGATGTAATAGTCATCGAAATAGGCAGTCGTTATCTGAGGATCCACGGATGGTCTTACATTTTCTTTGCGGTGACATTGATCTATAGCGGCGCATCAAGGTCAACGGGTAATGTTCGTCTCCCGTTGATCGTCAGCACCAGTGCATTGGGGTTGAACGTGTTACTGTCATATCCATTGATATTTGGTTTGAAATTCATAGGTTTGCCGGCCATGGGTGTAGAAGGAGCTGCCCTGGCGGGCCTGATCGCGCGTGTCTTGGAATGCCTTGCCATCGTTTTTATGATCTACAGGGACAAAACCTCACCGATTGCAGCATCAGTCAAAATTCTTCTTGACTTCAATGCGAAATTCTTTACTGCGGTCATGAAACCGATTTTACCCGTGATCCTGAACGAAGTGCTTTGGTCGCTGGGGGTCACAACTTACAACATCATATATGGACATATTGGCACGAATGCTCTGGCAGCCATTAATATTATTTCGACGATCGAAACCATGGCTTTTGTCCTCTTCCTGGGAGTTGGAACCGCCACGGGTATTATGGTTGGCAATCAGATTGGGCAGGGACACACAGAGAAGGCATATCAATATGGTGGCCGTTCGCTGGTGATCCAAGGATCATTCGCTGCTTTGATGGGCGTCGCGGTTTATTTTTTGGCGGGGAATATCTTTTCTTTCTATAAAGTGGACGCAGAAGTTATTGCCAATGCTCGGATCATTTTGGCGGTTCTTTCATCAGGTTTTTGGATAAAAGCATGCAATCACACGATTATTATCGGAATCCTACGCTCTGGCGGTGATTCGCGTTTCTCGCTCGTTTTGGATGGGCTGGTGATCTGGTTCGTGGGCGTGCCATTTACTGCTGCCGGTGCTTTTTGGTTTGGGCTGCCGATCTATTTTGTGTATGCACTCACTTATTCTGAAGAAACAGTGAAATTCATTGTGGGGCTCAGGCGATATTTTTCAAAGAAGTGGATTCACGATCTGACTGAAAAAGTGGAAGCAATCTCTCTTCCAGAATGACGCAATCTTAGGGTTATTCTGAAGTTCATTATGAAATTATGTTTAAGATTTTTTTGAATATCGTTTCGCATGGTCGGCATTCTTTTGAAAAAAAAACCCCGGAAAATCCGGGGTTAGATTCGCAGCATCAAATTAATAGGTTTCTTCCGAATCGTCCTCTTCCCAGATTTCTCCTTCTTCGTCTTCATCCAATTCTTCCCATTCCTCTAATTCATCTTCTTCAGTATCCCAGTCGTCTTCGGTTGCTGCCTCTGCGTTAGCTGAATAGGTCTTGCAGCCGGTATCGGGATCCAATTCAACCATTCCCGCGCTGCAGATACCTTCATCTAAGAATGCGCAATCCAGATAGTGACATTTGATACGTGGCATAATACAGATCCTCCTAATTGTGTCGAACAGTACTTTGTTTTTTCAAATCGATAAATGTCATAACAAATAAAACCGTCATACAAAGTGCAGAAACAACACACCATTGGCACATCGTTTTGAGCACAAAGATTTCAAGGTATGTCAAGTAAAGCGAATAAATAAAGCCAAAAAAGGTTAATCCGAAGATCGCGTATTCAGAATATACCTTGCTAAATTTTGTTTTTTGCCCAAAAACGTAAAGTCCGATCAGAATCAAGTAGGTGATTGCTCCCAACAAAGCGATCGGAATCCCCCAAAGTGTCGACCATTGACTCTGTTGAACAGAAGCGCAATCTCCTAAACCGGGAGTACAGTAGATGGGTTTGTTTGCAAGTTTAACGTAGGCCAGATATGCAGATACAAGGAAACCGATTATGGACGCGATCAAGGAAATAACGGTTGTTTTTTTCATTCACCCTTCTGTGGATAAATCTGGGCAGTTAATCGGCTGCGATTTTACCCTAACCTTGTCATTTCGTAAAGGATTCTTCGCTGTCAATCTTTTTCCCCTGTCAATTTTTGAGTACTCTTTTTCCATTCATTTATCCCGGTTTTAATCGATGAGCTTCCATCACATTTGGCAGGTTTTCCATCTTGGTCAAGATGCGTGACAATTGTGCGATATCTGAAATCTCAAGAACGAGGACAAGGTTGGCCATATTGTGAACCAGGTTCAGCTTAATATCCCGTAAGTTGATATTTTCATTGGTCAACAGAGAAGAAATATCCCCCATAAGGCCCTGCCGGTCGTAGGCTTTGATCTGGATCTCCACGGGGAAGGTTAATTTCGGTTCACCCCATGATACACGAACAATGCGATCGTGATCTTTCATACGCAGGATATTTGGGCAATCCTGGCGGTGGATGGTTGCGCCTCTTCCGCGCGTGATATAACCAATGATCTCATCCCCCGGAACCGGATTGCAGCACTTCCCAAAGGTTGTCAGGATGTTCTTCAATCCTAAAACAGAGACTGCATTGGATGGTGTTTGTTGTGGGGTGGTGGTGGTCTTTACTTCAAGGATGTCTTCCGGTGGTTTTTCTCCCTCCGAAAGCAGGTTGATCAAATGGCCGATCGAGATATCGCCACAACCCACTGCCACATACAGATCATCAAGGGTTTGAAAATCGAAGTTGTTGGCCAGCCCCTCGAGGTCAAAATCGATCAAACCAAGACGGCGCAGTTCCTTCTCGAGGATCTCTTTCCCTTGAACCAAATTTTGTTCGCGGTTTTGATGTTTAAACCAACCTCGGATTTTGGATCTTGCACGCTGGGTTTTTACCAGTCCCAGGTTTGAATTCAGCCAGTCACGTGATGGCCCGCCTTGTTTTGCAGCCAGGATTTCAACCTGGTCGCCTGTTTTTAAAGTGTATTCAAGATTGACCAGCTTGCCGTTGATCTTGGCACCACGGCAGCGGTGGCCAATTTCAGTGTGAACATGATAGGCAAAATCGATGGGCGTTGAACCAGCCGGAAGGTCGATGATGTCGCCGCGCGGGGTAAAGACGTACACCCGGTCTTGGAACACATCAGTTTTCATGCCATCAACGAATTCGCTGGCATCTTCGACGTCCTGTCGCCATTCCATCAATTTTTTCAGCCAGTTGATGCGCTGTTCATATTTTTCTTCGTGCGGGCCTTTTTCCTTGTATTTCCAGTGTGCGGCGATGCCGTATTCGGCATTTTCATCCATCTCAGGAGTGCGGATCTGTACTTCGAGTGGTTTACCGTCGTCATACAGGATGGCTGTGTGCAGCGATTGATAAAAATTATCTTTGGGACCGGCAATGTAATCGTCAAATTCGTTGGGGATAGGGCGCCAGTGGGTATGAATCACGCCTAATGCTGCATAACAAGAAGGAATGTCTTGAACGATCAACCTGACGCCGCGTAGGTCTCGAACCAGTTCAAAGGGTTTGTTCTTTTCCTGCATTTTTCGATAGATCGAGTAGATGTGCTTGCTGCGGCTTGAAATTTCAACTTTGATTCCCGCAGTGCTGATCAGTTTGAATAATTTTTCACTGATCAATTGCATTTGACGTTCACGTTCCAGACGAGTTTCTGACAAATTTTGGGCGATCTCTTTGTACTTTTCAGGATTGGTATAACGAAAACCTAAATCCTCGAGTTCCCATTTCAATTGCCAGATTCCCAGACGATTCGCCAGTGGAGCGAAAATATCCAACGTTTCCTGAGCGATGCGCTTGCGCTTTTTTTCTGGCATGTAGCCCAAGGTGCGCATGTTATGCAATCGGTCGGCTAGTTTGATCAAAATAACGCGAATGTCTTCACCCATGGCCAGAAAGGTTTTTCTCAGCGTTTCATTGGCCAGATCACGTCGGCGATCTCTAGCCAGCTGTGAATCGAGCAGTGCTTCTTTCCCGTTGGCATCTTTGGAGATCTGTTCAAAGATCTCCGCGTCATGCTGATCAGCACGAGAGACCCTGGGCAGATGGGTAAGTTTGGTGACGCCATCCACCAGCCTGCCAATTTCAGGGCCGAAATCGTGGTGAATATCCTCCAGCGTAATATGAGTATCTTCCACAGTGTCGTGTAGCAAGCCAGCTGCTACGACCACAGGCTGAACTTGAAGTTCAGATAAAATTATGGCTACTGCCACACAATGGGTGATATAGGGTTCTCCTGAAGCTCGTTTTTGTCCCTCATGTGCCGCTTCAGCGTATTTATAGGCGCGCACGATCATGTCGCGATCCACCATTGAATAGGATTCTGGAAAGGTTTCTACCAGATTCTCTAATAAAGGGGCTAGTCTCTCTGAGCTGATCATCATGTACACCTATCGTTAATCGCTATAGTATATCATTTTCACCTATAGTATATCGATAGAAAATGTCATTAATCTCTAACTCTTCGAATGAGTTAACAATTTTGTCTGCGTCAGAGAGGTCAAGGGTTCGGGTGAATTCGTTTGGGATTGCGATACAGACCATACCCGCTGCTTTGGCAGCTTTGATGCCGTTCGGTGAATCCTCAAAAACAATGGCTTCATTTGGATGCACGGATATTTTTCGCGCAGCCAGGAGAAACAATTCAGGATCAGGTTTTACTTTGCTGGCATCGTCTGCTGTGCAAACAGCGGAGAAATGCTTTCGGATTCCAAATTGCTCAAGATATCCTTCCACCCAGGATCGGCTGGAGCTTGAGGCGATCGCCATGGGCAGTCCACGCTTTTGTGCGGCTGCAAGGAACGTTAAAACGCCAGGCAGCAGCGGCTGCGAAACGATCAGTTCGCGGGTTCGTTTATTTGCGATCTCTCTGGCGTCTTGCGAAGTGATATGTTCTTCTGTTAATAGACTGAGATGTTGAGCCGGATCGTATTTGCTTTTATCCGTTCCGATGGTTTTCGCATAGTCTTGCTTGGTGAAGATGAATCCATACTGCGCGAATAGTTCAACCCATGCCATGAACCATGGCATTTCTGTGTCGATGAGCACACCGTCGAAATCAAAAATCAACCCTTTGATGGACATTTTATCGGTTTGTTCCGTGCAGCTATTTTAGCAGTTCCTGGCCGGTAAAATTGCGCAAAGGCGAGAGAATGGATAAAGTCTCTGTGTCTTCAAAGGTCGTGGAACGCTCCACCAAGCGGGTGAGCAGTTCACCGCACGCAGGACCAAGCATGAATCCCTGTCCGCACAAGCCAACACCTAGCAGCAGGTTTTCAACCTTAGGAGCCCAACCGATTATCGGAAAACCGTCCGGAGTCATGGGGTAAAGCCCACGCCAGGTGCGCCTGACCCGGATGTTTTTTAACCGGGGCATGATCTCGATCATTCTGCGTGAGACCATGGGCAAGAAACTGCTTGTTTCATTCACATCGTCACCCCAGGCGTTTGGGCTGGGTGTGATGCAGAAAATGATTTGACCGGTGATGTGCTGGTAAAAATAATAGTTGGAGGACCCAATCGCGGGACGAATATCCACGATCATGGGTCCCAGAAAACGAGCCACGGGTTCTGTGATGGCTGCTTCGTGCGAATCAGGTTTGACAGGCAGATCAATCCCGGCCATTTTACCGATCGCAGCCGCGTAAGCGCCCGCTGTGTTGATGACAACATCAGCGGAATATTCTTTTTTGGAGGTTTTTACAAGAGTGATTTTCCCGTTTTCTACGGTCATCCCAACCACGGGTTCAGAAAAATTGAAGACTGCACCTTTTTCAAGTGCATGCGTGTAGTAAGCGTGGTTGGATAGCAGCGGAGACGCGCTGCCATCATTGGGAGAGAAGGTTCCGCCAACCAGCCCTTCCGGATTCAGGTCGGGCACAATTCTTAACAATTCTGATTTGCCATACCATTCGTTGACCAACCCATAAGACTTTTGGGTTACCAATAAGTCTTTCAATGTTTTTTCAATTTTCTCATTGTAGGCCACGAAGGTATACCCGCATGCATCCCATTCAATGTCGTCTCCAAAGGTTTCTTTGAAGGTCGAAAAGATCTCGATGCTGCGCTGACACAGGCGTATCTTGGCTGGGTCCGAGTGGGTGGCGCGGATGCCGCCAATGGCGCGTTTGTTTGACCCTTGTCCAACACTGGGAATGGATTCAAGCACAAGCACTTTCTTACCAGAATTTGCCAAATAATAGGCGGCAGGGGTTCCCAACGAACCCGCGCCGATGATGATCACATCAAAATGCTTGGAGGATTGGCTCATTTCTCCTCCTTTCCATTTTCACCGGCCAGCACACCCAGGGGAACTTCGATGAAGAGCGGGCGTTTCGAGAGTCCGGTGATACGATCAAAGGGAACACCTTCTTCCTTAAAAATACGCCGGATGAGTGCCTCGCAGGTCTTGGCTCCACATGCACCCATGCAGGCTCGGGTAACAGTCTTGATCTCATTGATATCCCGGTAACCCTGCCGTATCAGGTTTCTGATCTCACCCGCGCTGACGTGTTCGCAGCGACACACAATGGTGTCATCTTCCACATGGTGAACGTATTGGAACATTGGTTGGGTGATTCGTGAAGACTGGATACGGATACCAGCGATATGGGGCGCGGTTTCCTTATCCACTTCAACTTGAATGATCATAGTACGATCGCTGGTCTTGATGCTGTGAATATCAAAAACTTCAGTGTCGCCTAGTGAATTTCCTTCAGTATCCAGGATCGTAATAATGTCATCCTTGGTAAGAATTTCACTTGAAAATTCATACGGAATTGAAACATAAGGCCGATCCGGATTTGTGCGATAGTCGACCAATGTTATCGCCAGACCAGGGCAGCCGGCCACGCATTTTTCGCATACCTCACAGCAGTAGTTGTTTCCAATAAACGAAGGCACAGCCCTGATGTCTTTCTTGTCCACCACGATCAAGCCGTGCGGGCAGAGCGAAGAACATGGGTCGCAAGGGATCTCTTGCATGCAGTGAAAAACAGGCACCACACCTTCGGGTATATTGGGGAGGTCTTCCGTGAACACATTCCCTGGTTTTGATTTCAGGATTTCTCCGGTTCGATACCAGGCAGCCGGGATGGGGCCGATCGGCTGCCCCATGGATTTGGCGATTTCAAGCCCTTTGATCTTTCCCGAAAAGATGGCCGCTGATGCTTCAGCGATCTCTTCAGCGTCGCCAGCTACAAAGGCATTCATTTTAAAATCAATCGCTTTTTCGTAGAACTCAGAAACCGGGTCAAGGCCGACTGCGATCAACACCGAGTCGCATTCATAAGATTTCTCACTACCCGGTATTGGAATGAATTTTTCATCTACTTTAGCGATGGTAACAGACTCAACCCGCTCAGAACCGTTGGCGCTCAGGATGGTGTGCGAATTGTAGATGGGCACACCCATTCTCACCAATTTGTCTTTGTGAACTTTGTATCCGCCGCATTCTGCCATGGCTTCAACCAGACCAACCACACCGATCCCGGCTTGCAGCGCGTGGTAACCGGCGATCAATCCAACGTTACCACCGCCGACGATGAACAGCTTTTCAGCAGGCCGCACCAGGTCGCGGTTGACAAGTGTCTGAAAGGCTCCTGCTCCATAAACTCCAGGCAGCGTGTTGCCTTTGAATGCCAGGAATTTCTCGCGCGCTCCGCTCGCGACCAATAGTATTTCTGGATCAATGAGAACGTATTCTTCGCCATCTTTGAGGATGCCGACTTTCTTGTCGCTGTAGACCGCCAGACAGGTGCTGCGCAGCCAGACTTCAACAGAAGGATGCTGATTGAGCTCTTTTTCAAGGATGGTCGCGATATCGATGCCGCGTGTACCGGCATAAACCGCATCTGCTGAACCGAAGAAACGATGGGTCTGCAAAACCAGTTTTCCACCCAGCCGATGTTTGTCATCCACTAAAAGGACCTGGATGCCAAGCTTGCCCAATTCAATGGCTGCTGACAACCCTGATGGTCCTCCACCGATGATCAATACCGGAATCTTGACCTCGCGAACGGGTTTGAATGCAGGTTGATTTGCGACTTTGGGAAGTTCAGGATGTCCGTTGTTCGGAAAAACCTGCATCCCGGGGTTAACAATCTCCATGCAGGATTTGACGGGTTTACCATCCGCGATCACCATGCATTGCGCACATTGTCCGTTGGCGCAAAAGATGCCCAGAGGTGACCCATCTTTATGATGATGGCCAAAGACTTTAATCCCATTCGCGAACAACGCGGATGCAATGGTTTCACCCTCAAGAGCAGTCAGAGATTGACCCTGCCATGAAAAGATGATTTTCTTTCTTTCAGGAATTGGAAGGATGGGGTGTTCTGTGATCCTGTTATCGGGCATAGTTTCCTTTGATAACCTGTATGTATAATGGACACAAGAATAGAACTTAAAAATTTTACCAAAACACAGAGAGCAGGAATACTGAATTAATACCCTTTTTCTTGACTTTGTGTCATAAATCGGTAATACTAGGCAGTATTTTGAATTAATGGTTCTTGCAGGAGGAAATGAGCAATGAGAAGAATAGCTGTTTTGACCAGTGGTGGTGACGCCCCCGGAATGAACGCAGCCATCCGTGCAGTGGTTCGGACTGGTGTCGCGAAGGGTTGGGATGTTCAGGGTGTAAAAGGTGGGTATGAAGGGCTAATCAATGGTATCTTCACAACTCTGGGCACCCGTGCCGTGGGTGGGATCATGCAGCAGGGCGGAACGATCTTGGGCAGCGCGCGCAGCGAGGAATTTAAGACCGAAAAGGGACAATTGAAGGCCATACGCGCGCTCAATGAAGCCGGCATTGAAGGCCTGGTGGTGATCGGTGGTAACGGCTCGCAGACGGGAAATTACGCGCTCCATCAGCATGGTTTCCCGGTGGTGGGTGTGGCATCCACGATTGATAATGATCTATATGGCTGCGACGTGACCATTGGCGTCGATACGGCTTTGAATATCGCGCTTGAAGCCATTGACCGATTGAAAACCACGGCTTCTTCGCATCAAAGGGCTTTTCTGGTTGAGGTGATGGGGCGCAACTGCGGTTACCTGGCGCTGATGGCTGCGATCGCTGGTGGTGCAGAGAGTGTGGTTTTGCCTGAAATAGAGGTGGAACCCGAACATATCGCGGAAGTGTTGGCAACGGCGTATGAAAAAGGCAAACAGCATGCGATTGTGGTGGTGGCGGAAGGCGCAAAATATAATGCCACAGCTCTGGACGCCTATTTCATCAAGCATCGTGAACGATTGGGTTTTGATCTGCGCGTGACCATTTTGGGGCATACCCAACGTGGTGGTAATCCCAGCGCGATCGATCGCATTTTGGCCAGCAAACTCGGCGCAGCTGCCACAGATAAACTGGCCAGGGGAGAGTTTGGCAATCTGGTTGGGGAAATCAAAGGTGAGATCGTTGCCACCCCGTTGGCGGAAGTGGTCGGTCATCACAAGGAGATCGACCGAAAACTGCTGGATTTGGCTCACATTTTGGATTAATTCTATACATAAAAAAAGACCTTGCCAGAAACTTTTTTTGGCAAGGTCTTTTAATTATTCTTTGTGCTTCAAATAGGCTTCAATAAAACCATCCAGATCACCATCCAGAACGGATTGGCTGTTGCCCACTTCAAATTCGGTGCGGTGATCCTTGACCATCTGGTAGGGGTGCAGCACATAAGATCGGATCTGGCTGCCCCATTCCGCTTTCTGGTAGACGCCGCGCAGATCGGATAAATTCTTGTCAGCCGCGATCTGGGCCAGGTCAAGCAGACGTGAGCGCAAGACACGCATGGCGTTCTCGCGATTCTGCATCTGCGAGCGTTCGTTCTGGCAGGTCACCACGATCCCGGTCGGGAGGTGGGTGAGGCGGATGGCGGTGGCGTTCTTCTGCACGTTTTGACCGCCCGCACCTGAAGATTTATAGATATCGATCTTGATGTCTTCGGGGTTGATGACCACCATCGGGTCTTCTTGCGCGGCTTCGGGCAGCACTTCCACCTGGGCGAAGGAGGTATGGCGGCGGTGGGCTGAATCAAACGGTGAAAGCCTCACCAGCCGGTGCACACCCTTTTCAGCGCGCAGGTAGCCGTAGGCGTAACTGCCGCTGACCATGATGGTTACTGATTTGATACCGGCTTCTTCACCTTCAGTCTGATCGAGGATCTCGGTCTGAAATCCCTTGCGTTCGCACCAGCGTAAATACATACGCTCGAGCATGGCAGCCCAATCACTGGCATCTGTGCCGCCTTCGCCGGTATTGATGGTCAACATGGCGTTTCCGCGGTCATACTTGCCTCCCAGCAGGGTGGCCAGGCTCAGTTTATCCAGTTCTTCCTTGATCTTGGCAGTTTCTATGGTTAATTCTTCTTGAATCGACAGATCGTCAAGCTCAGAGAGCTCAAGCGTGTCCTTGATCCTTTTTTCAAGCGAACCCCATAAATTGATCTCTTCTTTGAGATCAGCGAGGTTTTTCATCAGTTTTTGGGCTTGCTGGGGGTCGTCCCAAATGTGCGGATCTTCGGATTTCTTTTGAAGATCTTCGAGCTGCTGCCTTTTTTCACCTAAGTCAAAGACGCTCCATGAGCGTATGGATGGTGGTTTGATATTCTTTGAGTGTGGAGCTTAGTTCTTCCATGGAGCGATCCTTTAGGGTTGATTTGGCAGAATGTTATTGACAAAGGCTTCGGGGTCGAAGGGCTGCAGGTCTTCGGGTTTTTCACCCAGACCGGCGAAGTAGATGGGCAATTCGAGTTCGTGTTGGATGGCAAACGCCATCCCTCCGCGCGCGGAGGAATCCAGTTTGGAGAGGATCACACCGTTCACATGCACGGCTTCTTGAAAAGCCTTGGCTTGCAGCAGGGCATTTTGGCCAGTGGTGGCGTCAAGGACGAGCAAGACGGCGTGCGGCGCGCCAGGCATGGCCTTGCCAACCACACGATAAACTTTCTTGAGTTCTTCCATCAGGTTGTAGCGTGTATGCAACCTGCCGGCGGTGTCGATGAGCACCAGATCGAACTTACGGGCGATGCCGGCTTGAACGGCGTCGAAAGCCACAGCCCCAGAATCGCTGTCAGGCTGTCCGGCCACTACAGGCAAACCTAAACGGTCAGCCCATATCTGCAGTTGGTCAATGGCCGCAGCGCGGAAGGTATCCGCAGCCGCCAGCAGTACTTTTTTATCACTTTCTGAATAGCGCTTTCCCAACTTGGCAGCCGTAGTGGTTTTGCCTGAACCATTCACACCGACCAGCAGGACCACCGCAGGGGATGCTGAATCGATGGGCAGGTCTTCAGGCTTCTTCAATAGTGAAAGCAACTCCTCTTTAAGAAGCTGGTGCAGTTCCACATTCTTGGTCACGCCCAATTCCGCTGTTTTGGCACGCAAGTGTTTGATGATCATTTGGGTGGTCGGCACGCCGAGATCGGATTGGATGAGAAGTTCTTCCAGTTCATCCCAGGTCTCGTTCTTGATCTCTGAGGCGCCAACCAAGGTGGCAATGCGCCCGAAAGTGGATTTTCGGGTGCGGTCGAGACTATCTTTCCATTTCGCAAACAGGTCAGCCATAGGTCAAAATTATATCATGTCGAATTTGGTTTATTGCCCATGCTCTGAAGCCAGCTGTCCGCAGCCGGCGTGGATATCGATGCCGCGCCGCAAACGAATGGTGCAGGGCACACCGCGCGCTTCCAGTGCAGCCTTAAAGGCGGATGCGCGTTCTCGTGTGGTAGGTTTGCCTGCGAATTTACCAGTCGGGTTGAGCGGGATGACATTCACGTGGCAAAGCATGCCCTTAACCAGCGCGGCCAGTTCATTGGCGTCTTTTTCAGAATCATTCACTCCCTCGATCAGGGCCCACTCAAAGGTCAAGCGGCGGCGTGTGGCGGTGGTGTATTCCCGGCAGGCTTGCATCAACTCGTAAAGGGGGTATTTGCGCGCGATCGGGATCAATGAAGAACGCAATTCATCGTTGGCTGCGTGCAGGCTGACAGCCAGGTTGACCTGACGCTGCTCCGCCGCGAACCGTTGGATCATCGGCACCAACCCTACGGTGGAAATGGTGATCCGTCTGGCGCCCAGGTTGAGCCCCTTCGGGTCGTTCAAACGGTCGATCGCGGACATCACCGCTTCATAATTCTGAAAAGGTTCCCCCATGCCCATTATCACCACGTTGGTGACCGATTGACCGCTTTGTTTTAACTCTCTGGCGTAATGCAAGACCTGTTCAATGATCTCGCCAGAGGAGAGATTGCGTGAAAATCCCATTTGGCCTGTAGCGCAGAAAGCGCAGCCCATCGCGCAGCCGGCTTGTGAAGAAATGCATAAGGTTTGGCGCACATCATAATGCATCAATACCGCTTCAATGGCTCTGCCATCCGGGAGTTCGAACAAGGTCTTGACAGTTTCTTGATCACTTGAGACCAGCCGTTGAACAGGTACCAATGAATTGAAAGACATATTTTCAGACAACGATTGGCGCAAGTCTTTTGGGAGGGTCGTTACCTGGTCCAGATGATCTGCCAGGTTTACGTAAAAGGCCTGCCAGAGCTGTGAAGCGCGAAATTCAGGCAGGCCAAACATTTTCAGTTGGGTTTTGAGTGTTGCGAGATCCAGATCAAAAAAACAAGGTTTAGCGTTCATCCAGAGCTTGAAGCAGTACTCCCAATTCATCCACGATCAGGTCGGGATTTGGCTGCCAGGCCAGGCCGTCTTCACGGCTGGCGATGCCTGACAGTACAAGAGCGGTCAGACAGCCAACGCGCTGCCCGCCAAGAATATCAGTTTCAAGGCGGTCTCCGACCGCCAGGGTTTCCTGCGGATCGGTGCCCAAGCGTTCGAGCGCAAAATCGTAGAGGGTGGTAAAGGGTTTGCCGGCGATGATGGGTTTTACATCCGTAGCGGCTTCAAGTGCGGCCAGGATCGACCCTGCGCCGGGGATGAGACCTTCGGGTGTAGGGAAGGTCTTATCAGGATTGGTGAAATAGAAAGGAATTCCACTGCGGATCAATAGGGTGGCTTTTTTCAACTTCAAAAAGTTAACATCGCGGTCAATGCTGCCAATCACGGCCACACCAGGTTCCTCGGATTCATAGAATCCGGCTTCTTTCAATGCAGTGGTCAGGCCGATCTCACCGACCACAAAAACCGGGCCTCCCTGCGGAAAACGCTTTTTGAGCAGGTAGGCGACGCCCATGGCAGAATTGATGATCTGTTCTTCACGAACCTGAACCCCAAAACCGGCCATTTTTTCTTGATACTGGGCGGGAGTGCGTGAAGCATTGTTGGTGGCGAGGATGACTTTCAATCCGGCACGTTCAAAACCGGCAAAGGCGGCCGGCAGATCGCCCACGGGCGAATCGCCACGCCAGATGACACCATCCATGTCGAGGATGAGGGCTTTAACGGGATGATCTTTTAAATAATACATAATTCCTCAAAAAACAGACCGGATAGCACCGCCACCCGGTCTGCAAGTTTTACTTCTTTTCGTCTGCCTTGGGCGGGGTCAATACCTGATCGACCAGGCCGTAATCGACAGCCTGTTGGGCGTCGAGGTAGAAATTGCGATCGGTGTCGCGTTCGATGGTTTCGAGCGATTGCCCGGTCGTTTCTGACAGAATGCCCATCAGGCGGGCTTTGAGGCGTAGGATCTCTTTGGCCTGGATTTCGATATCCGAGGCCTGACCCTCAGCACCACCCAGCGGCTGGTGCATGTGAATGGTGGCGTGGGGCAGCGCGTAGCGCTTGCCTTTTGTGCCGGCTGCCAGCAGAACGGTGCCGAACGAGGCGGTCACACCAACGGCCACGGTGCTGATCTTGTTGGGGATCATTTTCATGGTGTCGTAGATGGCCAGCCCGGAATAGATCTGTCCGCCAGGGGAGTTGATGTACATTTGAATGTCTGCGTCGGGATCTTCACGGCTCAAGACGAGCAGCTGTGCGACCACAGCATTGGCGACCTGGTCGTCGATGCCTGTACCGACAAAAATGATGCGTTCGCGGAAGAGTAAGGAGTAAATATCATAGGCTCTTTCACCGCGCCCCGAAGATTCAATGACCATCGGGATAACTGATTTGAAGTTGGGGATTTCCACTTTACCTCCGTAAAAATCCTGGTGATTATGATCGATTATTTATCTTCCGCGCTTTTCTTCGCGGTCTTTTTTGCCTTGACGGGCTCTGCGGTTTCTTCCGCAGCTTTTTCAGCTTTGGGAGCCGCTTTCTTGGTGGCAGGTTTTTCTTTGGGTTCAACAGTCTCTGCAGCGGCTTCAGCTTTTTTCTTGGCCGGAGCCTTGGCTTTTGGTGCTGCTTCGCCTTCAGTAGCGGGAGCGGGTTTGTCAGCCTGTCCGGTGGCGATGTCTTTCAGACGATAGAGGATCTGGCGGTTCATCAACCGGGACGCAGCCTGCATTGTCAGGTTATTGGCGATGCGTTCATTCTTGAGCTGTTTTTCAAGCTTCTTGACATCGAAATTTCCCTGCATTTGCATCTCTTTGATCATGGCGGTTACTTCAGCCTGCAAGTCTTCATTCTTGACCTGGATGTTCTCAACCTTGACAAGCTCATCCATGACCAGGGATCGTTCAAGACGTTTCTTGGCAACCGGTTTGATTTCGTCTTCGAGCCAGGCAGCTTTTTCCTTCTTGAGGGTCTTGAGGTAGGTGTCGAGTTCCATCTTCTGAGCAGAAAGGTCCTCTTTCACGGCCTCGACGACGTGTTCCATCTCATGTTCCACGAGCTGTGATGGGTAGCTGATCTTGGATTGAGCCACGACCTGATCGATGAGTTCTTCAAACCAACCGCCTTCGTATTCATCCCTGGCGCGCGCTTCAAGCTGTTCCTTGATGCTCTCACGCAGTTTCTCGACGTTCTCGAAATCACCCACGGTCTGGGCAAAGGCGTCGTCAAATTCAGGCAGTTTGAGCGATTTCACGCTCTCGACTTTGGCTTGGAATTCCACTTCCTTGCCGCGCAGCTTTTCGTAACGAGAATCAGCTGGATAGGTATATTTGATGGCCTTTTCACCACCCACAGAAAGTTTGACCAGGTTGTCGCCAAAACCTGCGTAGGGGAAGTCTCCGCGTTCAGTATCTTCTTCGCCGATCACGACCTGCAGGGGAGAATCCTTTAGCAGTTCGGCGTTTTCGCCTTCAGCGGGGTTGCTGATCGTGGCATCCAATTTCAGATAGACCAGATCACCCTTTGCAGCGGGGCGTTCCACGGGTTCGGCCACGGCGTAATTCTTGCGCAGGCGTTCGATGAACTCGTCCACCTCTTTTTGGGCAACCGGTTTTAGGTCGTATTTCTTGCGGATTTCTTTGTAACCCGCCAAGTCGGTGGTGGGGGCGAGGGGAATCACGAAAGTGAATTTCAGTGGATCCTTTTTGGAGAGGTCCTCGAGCGTGCCAGGTGCGGAAG
>CAZRHZ010000012.1:0-26873 GCA_964599995.1 uncultured Anaerolinea sp.
AATGGCATCCGTGGAGTCCATAAGCCGATCGGTGGGGAGAAGGTGGGTGATGATCGAGAAATCCTGCAGCGCACCGGCACAGGTCGACATAGCGGGCAGCAGCCATTCCATTGACGCGGTATAGGAGACCGTCAAGGGGTTCTGATCCAAAGAAGCTTGCGCACTGACCGGGGTAACAACCTCCTGCACGACGGGGGTGGGAGTGGCGGAGGGTTCCATAGCCTGGGCATTATTGCGGACGGCACCCGTGATCAAGACCACGCCGGCCAGGATCACGCAATAAGCGGCGAACCAGTAGAACGAGCGTTTGTTCAGGAAATTGAGCAGCCAGTGAATGGAAAGATACCCAACCACCAGGGCGGCTAAAAAACCAATCCCGATGATGGGTAAAAAACCACCCAGATCGGGCATTTCAATCACGTCCAGTGTGCTGATCAGGCCGGCTCCGAGCATGACCGGGATGGACATGAGGAAGGAGAACCTTGCCGCGGAGGGGCGATCGAGGTGACGGGTCATGCCGCCGGCGATGGTCGAACCCGAACGCGAAACACCGGGGAAGATCGAAATGGCTTGAAAGAGCCCCATCCAGAGCGCATCAAACCAGGTCATTTCTTTCAATGACCGTGACCGTTTGCCAAGGGTTTCAGCCATCACGAGCAGCGCGGCTGTGCCGAAGAGGAAATAGGCCGTGGCATTGGGGTCGTTGAAAGCGGCTTCCACCTTGTCTTTGAGCAGCAGGCCGGAGAATACAGCCGGCAGGCTGGCCAGGATCAAATACCATCCCATGCGAGAATCGGGATCTTCAAAGGGTTTGCGTTTGACCAGACCCAGAACAAAAGCTTTGATAATCTTCCATAGGTCGGACCAAAAATAGACAATCACAGCCACCAGGGTGCCAAGCTGCACCAGCACGCCAAACGGGAAAACCTGCGCTTCGGGGATATTCCAGCCCAACAACTGCGGGACCAATACAAGATGGGCGGAAGAGGAGATCGGAAGGAATTCGGTCAAGCCTTGCACGATGCCGAGAATAATGGATTGCAGGATGGTCATTGGGTCTCCGGTTTCTTGCGGATTTTATAAGTGCTCAAGAAGGTTTCCGCGAAGGATTCGAATTTTCCGTCCAGGATAGCCTGACGGGTCTTTTTCATCAAGTTTTCAAGAAAAGTGATGTTATGGATCGAAATGAGGGTGGAAGCCAGCATTTCTTTTGCCACCACCAGATGACGGAGGTACGCCCGGGTGAAATTACGGCAGGCGTAACAATCGCAGGTCTCATCGATGGGTTGGGGGTCGCGGGCGAACCCAGCGTTCATCAAGTTGATGCGCCCCTGCGGGGTGAACGCGGATTGGTGGCGCGCCAGGCGGGTGGGAAGCACGCAGTCGAAGATATCCACGCCGCGCAATACTCCGTTGATCAGGTCCTCCGGTGAACCCACCCCCATCAGGTAGCGGGGTTTGTCCGCGGGCAGCAGGGGATGCAGCACTTCCAGTATGGCGTGCATGTCAGCCTTGCTCTCACCGACTGAAAGGCCGCCGATGGCCGTGCCGGGCAAGTCAAGGGAAGACACGAACTCCGCAGAGGCTTTGCGCAGGTCGGGGAAGATGCCGCCTTGCACGATGCCAAAGAGTGCCTGGTCTGGACGAGTCTTGGCTGCGGCGCAGCGTTTGAGCCAGTTGTGGGTGCGTTTGACCGCGCGCTGGTTGTAAGCCAGGTCGTCGGGCACGGCGCACTCGTCGAAAGCCATGATAATATCAGCACCCAGCTTCTCCTGCACCTGGATCGAGCTTTCGGGGGTGAAGCGGTGCAGCGAGCCATCGATGTGGCTTTTAAAGGTCACGCCTTCTTCGTCCACCTTGCGTGAATCGGAGAGCGAAAAGACCTGAAAACCGCCCGAATCGGTGAGCATGGGGTTGGGCCACTGCATGAACTCATGCAAGCCGCCCATTTCGGCTACCAGGTCTGCGCCGGGACGCAGATAGAGGTGGTAAGTGTTGGAAAGCACCAGGCTGGCACCCGTATCCGCCAGTTGGGCGGGGGTGAGTGATTTAACCGTGGCCTGGGTGCCCACGGGTGCGAAAACGGGGGTCTGGATCGCGCCGTGTGGAGTGTGAAAGAGACCGGCGCGGGCACAGCCCTGCGCGGAGATCAGATCAAATCGAAAAGGAGAGTCTGTCATAACGCTCAAATTATAAACGACATTTCAGGAGGGTTGGAGATGAGGAGGGAATCCGGAAGGCACAGAAAAAATTAAAAAAATATTAGCCAGATAAATTTTTCTACCCAAAATACCGGGTATTTCGAAATACCCGGTATTTTGGGTTTATGGGCAGACCTGAAGGTAACATGGCTCATGGGGTAGGGGCAAGTCCTGCTCGTACGGGAGTTTCTCATTGAATTCCTTCCTTGCGGGCGGGGTGGAGGTCGTTTATACTAAGCGGATGAAATTTGGCGATTTTCGACAGCAGAGCGCACGCTTATAAACTCCAAGTCGGCACCAAAAATCCTTGCCAAACGGTCAATCGACAAACCAAGTATTGAACCCTGTCGATCGCTTTCCAGGTAATTATTCTTTTCACACATGCAGGTTAATCCGATGTCTTCAAAGAAGCAGAAAAACTGGTGGGTTTATCCAAGCATACCTTCAGAACTTGAAGGCCAATTATCATCGTATCCGAAATATATGCGCCAGATCCTTTACAACCGTGGCATCCTGGATGCCGACGCCGCGCTAAATTACTTAAAGGCCACGGATCCTAACCATGATCCCTTCCTGCTGCTCGACATGGAAAAAACCGTTGAGCGTCTACTGCAGGCCATCGACTGCCAGGAAGGCATTGTCATCTACGGCGATTACGACGTGGACGGCGTTTCAGCCACCGCGCTGATGGTGCTGGTGCTGCAGAAATTCGGTGGCAACGTGCACCGCTTCATCCCCAACCGTTTCGACGAGGGATACGGCTTGAATAACGAGTCCATCGGCATGCTGGCGGATTCGGACGCCAAAGTCATCCTGACTGTGGACTGCGGCATCCGTTCGCCGCGCGAAGCAGAATACGCGAAAACTCGCGGTATCGACTTGATCATCAGCGACCATCACCACCCCAAGGATGTGCTGCCGCAGGCTTACGCGGTGGTGTGCCCCAAACGGGAGGGTGACCCTTATCCGTATAAAGACCTGGCGGGGGTAGGCCTGGCTTACAAGATCGCCCAAGCTTTGTTCATGAAGCGCTCTTTGGGCGACTGGAGCGCTGACGACTGGCTGGACCTGGTGGCGCTCGGCACGGTGGCCGACATTGTGCCCCTGACCGGCGAAAACCGCGCGCTGGTGAGACGTGGTATTAACCAGATAAGACTGGGCAACCGCATCGGCATCAAGGCTTTGACCGGCGCGGCCGCCAAGGATATCACGCGCGTCACCGCAACAGACATCGGTTTCATCCTCGGACCGCGCCTGAACGCAGCCGGGCGTATGGATTCAGCCCTCAAGGCCTATGATCTGCTGGTGACCGACTCCATCGCCAAAGCTGGAATATTGGCCCAGGAACTGGACAACCAGAACAACGAGCGGCAAAAAGCCACCAAAACCGCCCAAGACCTCGCCAAAGAAAAGATCGGTGACGAAACCCGGCTGAACCTGATCTCAGCTTTCTTTAAAGTACCAAGCGAATCCGAGCCCGATGTTGAAGTGAACGACTACCTGCCGGGCGAGGAGATCTATCCGGGAATCGTCGGCCTGGTGGCCGCCAAATTGACTGAGCATTACTACCGCCCGTCGATCGCCGGTGTGGTTGACAAGGGCTTTTGCAGGGCTTCCTGCAGGAGCATCCCTGAATTCCATATCACGGAAGCGCTGGACGAATGCTCCGACCTGCTGGTCAGGCACGGCGGGCATTCCATGGCGGCGGGCTTCACGGTCAAGATCGAGAACCTTGAAATGCTGGTCACGAAATTAAACGAAATCGCAGACCGCAAGCTCGGTGAGCAAGACCTGCGGCAGGTGATCAAAGCGGATTGCGAAGTGCCGGTCAGCGAGATCACTCCGGGCATCTACCTCGATCTGGAGCAGCTTCAACCCACAGGCCAGGCCAACCCTTCAGCCCTGTTCATGGCCAGGGGAGTGAGATTCTCTGACATGCGTATCATGGGCAAGGAAGGCACACACTTGCGCGGCACGCTGGCAGGCTGCCCGATCAACCAGGCGGTTGCTTTCAACCAGGCGGATTGGTACGAAATCTGGCAGGAATCGAAACCCAAATTTGATATTCTCTATTCGATCGAGATCAACCGCTACTTTGAAAAGGAAACCCAGCAGATCAATATTCGTGATATGCGGATTTCCGATTCCTGAGCGTTCTTAATGAAAACACCCTCACGCATTAAAGCCATCGTTTTGGCCGTCCTGGTGACGATGGTCTGGTCGACCTCGTGGGTATTGATCAAGATCGGGCTGGCTGACATTCCAGCGGTGACCTTTGCGGGGTTACGCTACATGCTGGCCTCGCTCCTGTTCATGCCGTTCCTGATCAAAAAAGAATTCAGGGCACAGATCAAGGAGATGACCAAAAAGGATTGGGTCGCAATGGTGTGGTTGGGCATCTTCCTGTACACCATCGCCCAGGCAGGCCAGTTTTTAGGATTGGCGTATCTGCCTTCCGTTACCGTCAACTTGATCCTGAATTTGAGCGCCCTTTTTGTGGCGGTCATCTCCACTTTCACCCTTCATGAGAAGCTGAACTGGCTGCAATGGATTGGCATTCTCCTCAACCTGGTGGGGATTTTCCTTTACTTTAACCCGGCCCACGGTATGCAGGGCAACTGGTTGGGCTGGTTGTTTGCCATCCTCAGTCTGGTGGGGAATATCGTGGGCACCATCCTCGGCAGAGAGGTCAACCGCAAGAGCACTCCCCATCCAATTGTGATCACCGGTTTGAGCATGACCATCGGGTCGGTCCTGATGTTGGTGACGGGTATCCTGTGGCAAGGATTGCCTGCGTTATCTGCCAAAAGTATCTGGATCATCGTCATCCTGGCCATCACGAACACCACGGTGGCTTTCACGGTCTGGAACTATACCCAGCAAACGCTCATGGCCACCGAAACATCGATCATTGCCAACACCATGCTGGTCTACGTCTCCATCCTGGCCTGGATATTCCTGGGCGAGAAACAAACTGCCACCGGCTTGATCGGCCTGGCGTTGGTGTTCATTGGAGCGATCTTCGTCCAAATTCGGATCAAACCAACCTCCTAACGAAATCCTTAAAAGCCCCTCAGACCTGACATGCTATAATTGGGTATTCCTTATTATTGGCATGTGTTTGGGAGGTTACTTTTCATGAGCGAGCATAACGGTACCAATCCTGCGATCCTGTCAGTAAAAAATGCAACCCCTTCCGATAGCTTGTTCGTTCCACCTCCCATTAATAAGGTAGAAGACACCGGTCTGGGGGTGCTGTGGCTGCAAGATCTGGCATTAAAGGTGCTTTATTTTCAAGGGTACCTGACCGGTTTGAAGATTGCTGAAGCACTTTCATTGCCTTTCGCTGGCACAGTGGATCAGATTCTGGACGGTTTGAAACGCGACAAAATGATCGAAGTGCGTTCCTCGCAGATGGGATTGGGCGAGGGCGCGTATCTTTATGCCATCACAGGTGCGGGCATTATCCGAGCTCGCGAGGCCTTGGAACGCTGTCAATACGCAGGGCCGGCTCCAGTTCCACTTGAAATTTACAACGACTCCATACGGCGTCAGAAACGGGAGCGGGTACAGGTCAGCAACCGCAACATGCACCAGGTGCTGGGTGATCTGACCTTTGGAGAAAACACTTTTCAAAAACTGGGACCAGCGGTCAATTCAGGCACCTCAATTTTCATCTACGGCGCTCCGGGGAATGGCAAAACCAGCGTCGCGCGCGCCATTGGCAAGCTCATCCTCAGCCAATACATGTATATTCCTTACGCCATCTACTGCGACGGCCAGGTGATCACGCTTTATGACTCGGTCAACCATGAGCTCGCGCCGCATGAAGATACTGGTGGCCTGGGTGGAACCAGCCAGCGCAAAGACGCGCGTTGGGTCAAGATCCGCCGACCGTTCATCATGGTTGGTGGTGAGTTGACCCTGGACGGGCTGGACCTGGTGTTTGATGACACGCTAAAATTCTATGAAGCACCCTTTCAGGTAAAGGCCAACGGAGGTATCCTGTTGATCGACGATTTTGGGCGCCAACAGGTTCGTCCGCGCGACCTGCTCAATCGCTGGATCGTACCGCTGGAGAATCGCATCGATTATCTCTCGATGCACACCGGCCGTAAGATCGAGATCCCCTTTGATGTGCTGGTGATGTTCTCGACAAACCTGCCGCCCAAAGACCTGGTCGATGAGGCTTTTCTGCGCCGCCTGCGTCACAAGATCGAGATCGGCGACCCAACCTATGACGAATATCGCGACATCTTCAAGAAAGTGGCTGCCGCGAAAAAAGTAGCCTATTCAGATGAGGGCTTGGCGTACCTGCTGCAGGAATGGTATATCAAACCAGAACGAAAACTAAGAGCTTCGCACCCGCGCGATCTTTGCGACCAGATGTTGGATATCGCGCATTATTTATCCATCGAGCCAGTCATGTCGAAAGAATTGATCGACAAGGCTGCTCAATCCTATTTTGTCGAGTTGTGATATGTTTGAAAACTTTAAAACCACCATAATTTTTGCCCACCGGGGCTCGTGCGCGCTCGCCCCCGAAAATACGGTCCCCTCGTTTGAACTCGCTGCGACCCACCAGGCTGATTTTGTCGAGCTGGATGCGAAAATGTCGAAAGATGGCGTTGTGATGGTCATCCACGATCAAACCGTCGACCGCACCACCGACGGGACAGGCAAGGTCAACGAACTGACCTTGAGCGATCTAAAATCCCTGGATGCCGGCGTGAAATTCAATCCTAAATTTGCTGGGGTGAAGATCCCTACCCTGGATGAGGTGTTCGAGGCGGTAGGGACCAAATTGATGGTCAATGTCGAATTGACCAATTACAGTTCAACCAATGACGATCTGATCGAAAGGGTCGCCCAGGTGGTGAAACGCCATAACATGCAGCCGCGCGTGCTGTTTTCTTCGTTCGCACCCAAGAACCTGACCCGCATGAAAAAACTCCTGCCGGAGTCCCCCGTAGCGCTTTTGTGCCTGCCGGGCATCGGCGGTCTGCTTTCACGCTCTGTTTTACTACGGAATGTCTCTCCGGCTGTGCTGCATCCCTACCTGACCGACGTCAACGCGAGATTGGTGCAGGGCGAACACAGCCGCAGCCGGCGGGTGCACGTGTGGACGGTGAACGCTGAAAAAGACCTCAAACGCATGTTGGATCTGAAAGTGGACGGCATCTTCACGGACGATCCACAAAAGGCCAGATCGTTAATGGGCAAGGCTTGATCCTAATCGCTTTGGGTGGTTGACCTTTCCATCGAATTTGTTACAATAACAATTCGGTCAATTCAATCTTGTTTTGAAGGTTTGGGCGTGAAAACCAGGGTATTCCGCATTCTTGTGGTCATTTTCCTCATGATCAGCTTTTTCACTCCGAAAGGGCAGTCTGTGGCTGCGCCAAACGCTCAGGAAACGACCCCCGCGGTGAAAGCCGCAAGACTGCTCGAAAAAATGACCCCTTCTGAGAAGGTCGGACAGCTTTTTCTGGTCACCTTTACTGGAACCATCACGGATGAATCCAGCCATATTCATAAATTGATCAACGAACAACACATCGGCGGAGTGGTGTTGCGAGCCGATAATGACAATTTCATTGGACCGGAAAGCACGGCTTCTGCGGCACATGAAATGATCACCTCACTACAGCGTGAGAACTGGAGCGCTGCCCAGGTGGAATCCATCAGCGAAGATGGCACCCCCGTAAAGAGCACCCAATACGCACCGTTACTCGTGGGAATCTCTCAGGAAGGAGATCTGGGACCTTACGACCAGATCATGAACGGGTTGACCCCACTGCCCACCGAGATGGCCATCGGTGCCACGTGGGACACGGCCAACGCCCAAGCTGCCGGGCAGATCCTCGGTTCTGAATTGAGGGTACTGGGCATCAACCTGCTCTTTGGACCGTCGTTGGATGTGTTGGACCTTGTGAAAACCGATGTTGGCGAAGATCTGGGTGTGCGCACCTTTGGCGGTGATCCTTACTGGGTAGCGAAAATGGGCCAGTCTTATATCAAGGGTGTGCATGAAGGCAGTGATAACACGATCGCAGTGATTTCCACTCATTTTCCAGGCCGGGGTGGTTCGGATCGCCAACCTGAAGATGAAGTGGCCACCGTCCGTAAATCACTGGAACAACTCAAACAAATCGAACTGGCACCGTTCTTCGCGGTGACAAAGCAGAACGAAGACATTTCAATTATCACAGATGGCCTGCTGCTTTCCCACATCCGTTACCAGGGATTCCAGGGCAACATTCGAGCAACCACGAGACCGGTTTCTTTTGATTCAGCAGCGCTTGACCAATTAATGAGCCTGAGCGAATTCGCGACCTGGCAGCAGAACGGCGGCATCATTGTCAGCGACGATCTGGGCAGCAGTGCCGTGAAAAAATTCTTTGATCCATCGAGCACAGGGTTTGATGCACGCCAGGTGATCAAGAGCGCGCTTTTGGCCGGGAATGACCTGCTTTACACCGGTAATATCGTCGCCACCGGTGATGCAGACACGTATACCACCATCGTGCGCACGCACGAGTACTTTGTGCAAAAATATATCGAAGATTCCGCGTTTCAGCAGCGTGTGGACGAAGCGGTTCTACGCGTGCTCACCTTGAAGTACAAGCTTTATCCTGAGTTCACTTATTCAGCGTTGATGACCTCTGCGTATGAATTGACCAGTCTGGATACTTCAGGGCAAATGGTGTTCGATATTGCCAGCCAGGCGGTCACCCTGGTCAGCCCGGACCTGACGGAACTGGATACCGTGCTGCCTGAACCACCACAGAACAACGAGCGCATTGTGTTCATCTCTGATAGCATAACGCAGCAGCAATGCAGCACTTGCGCCGACCAGAACGTTTTCCTGGCTGACAACCTGCGCAAGGCCGTGGAACGCTTGTATGGCCCGCAGGCTGGAGAGCAAATCCAAACCTATAAACTTTCAGCGTACTCGTTTGAGAGCTTGGAATTGCTTCTGGAAAACAACAATCCCCCCGAAAATTTAAGAAGCGACCTTGAGTCGGCCAGTTGGTTGGTCATCTCATTCACCGAGTTTCAGAAAAGTTCTTACTCCTCTGAGATATTTCATCGTTTCTTCTCAGAAAAAGCTGATCTGACTCGCAATAAAAAGATCATCGGGTTTGCCTTCAACGCACCCTATTACCTGGATGCCACGGATATCTCGAAGTTCACGGCTTATTACGCGGTTTACAGCAAGATACCGGTGTTCGTGGATGTGGCCGCGCGAATTCTCTTTCAGGAGATCGTACCGACCGGGATCCTGCCCGTGTCGGTTTCAAGCGTAGGCTATGATCTGATCACTGCCACCACGCCGGACCCCGACCAGGTCATCCCCCTCATGGTGGAATCTGCTAACCCTGAATTGACCAGCACAGAAACCGCGACTGCCAATGCCAATATTTCGATGGTCTACAAGGTGGGTGACAGCATCCCATTGTGCACGGGGGTGATCGTGGATCACAATGGTAATCCTGTTCCTGATGGAACGGTGGTCAGATTTTTGATCGACACGCGCTCGACCAGCGGTTCGATCGAACAAATCGAGACTCAAACCGTGGATGGCGTAGCCAGGACCGTTTACCGGATTCAGAACCTGGGAGTGTATAACCTGAGCGTCAGCGCTGATCCCGCCACGGTCTCGCAGATCCTGAATCTGGATATCTCGGAGATCGGTGGGCAGATCGTTTCTTTACAACCCACCCTCAGCCCCACAGAAACAGAGGTTTCCAGTTCGACGCCCGAAGTGGTACTGACCCCGGAAGAGAATGAACCGACCAATCACGAACAGGGTCTCCCTTCAGCGGGTGACTGGCTGTTATCGACGCTTCTGATCCTGGCGATTGCGTCCATGTTCTTCTGGTGGGGTTGGCGCAGACAAAAATTCGGTTGGAATCCACGCATCCCGTTCCTTGTAGGAGTATGCGGATACCTGGCTTATTTGTATTTCGTAATTGGGCTGCCCGGATCAAAGGAAAGCATCCTCTCCTCGGGAGGAGGGGTGGTTGCGTTGTGGGTGATGGGTGGTTGCGTGTTGGGTGGGGGGATCGGAATTCTTTGGTACGCGCTCGAACGATATAAAAAAAGCTAAAGCGATGCCCTGAGCAGGGTCAATACCAGTGTCAGGAAGGAAAGCCCGATCAGACCGATCAGGTAGACCAGGTCATACCGGTTCTGAAAGAAACGCGGTCTTTGGGGGATGCGAATGCCAGTGGGGATAGAGATCGGACGGCTACCGATCAGTGCGTCACGGAACTCTTCAATTGAACCTGGTCTGTCATCGGGGTGCAGGCTCATGGCCCATAGGATGGCTTTTTCGGTGCGTAGCGACACGCTTGGGTTGCTCTGTCGGATGGGGTTCAGGATGGACGGATTGATGAAGCGCTGCCGCGCGTCTGCGGGGGACTTGCCGGAAAGCAGGTGATAAAGGGTGGAACCGAAAGCGTAGATATCACTGCGTGCGTCAGTGTGACCGATGTCTCCGCCATACTGCTCGAGGGGCGTGTAGAGCGCGGTACCCTGCCCCTGCAGGATGGTGATGGTGATCTCGCCTGGAGCCAGCAGCTTGACCAGACCAAAATCAACCAGTTTCAACACGCCGTTGGGGGTCAACTTGAGGTTACCGGGTTTAATGTCGCGATGTACGATGGGTGGGTTCTGGTGGTGTAGATAAACCAGGGCATCCGCCAGTTGGTTGGACCAATTCAGCACTTCTTCTTCTGAAAGGTAAGCACCTTTCTCCTTGGCTTCCACCATCAGAGTGCGCAGGTCTTTGCCTGGGACGAAATCCATCACCAGGTAATCGCGTTGGCCGATGGAGAAAAAATCAGAGACTTTGGGCAGGTTGGGGTGGTCGAGGCGGGCGAGGACGGTGGCCTCGCGCAGGAATTGCTCGCGGGCTTCCTTGACCAGGTTGCCTGAAAGGGTTTTATCGTGTTCCACTTCTTTTAACGCACATTGACGGCCTTCCAATCGGAGGTCGTCGGTGAGGTAGATCGAACCCATGCCGCCCTGGCCGATGATGCGGCGAATGCGGTATCTGCCTCGTAGTGTGTCCCCTGCTTTTAGTGGTATTGGCATTCCTGAAGATCCAAACGTGAAATGGAGTGGCGAAAAATACTGATTTGTACTATTATACCTGAAGAGAGTTGCGTATCACGAAAAATACATTTGGTAAGTGAGACAACGGTGAGCCCATCTGAACAGAATGCCTTGAATAAAGAAAATCCGGTGGTGGTGGCCATGCAAGGACCGTTGGCCGGCAGGCGTTGGGAGATCCAGGATGAGTTGATCATTGGCCGCGAACCTGATTGCGGCATCCAGATCGACGACCGCCAAGTCTCGCGGCATCATGCCAGATTGATCCACAGGAACGGAAAGGTGGAACTGGAAGACCTGGCCAGCAAGAACGGCACCTTCCTGTCTGGCAAGCCTATCTCCGATCCTGCCACGTTGACCGATTCAGATATTTTCCAGATCGCCATCATTTATAAGTTCGTGTATTACTGCTCGGATGCGACCATGCCCATGGATGACCTGGTTTTGCCCTCTGAGCATGCTGGTAACCGGCTGTTGGTGGAAGAGAAATCCCGCCGGGTATGGGTTTTGGGGAAAGAACTCACGCCGCCCCTGTCAGCGCCGCAGTTCAGGTTGTTGGCTGAATTGGTAACCCACTCAGGCAGGGTTATCAGCCGCAACGACCTGGTGCACACCATCTGGGCGGACGAAGAGGCGGAGGGTGTTTCGGAGCAAGCCCTGGATGCCCTGATCCGCAGGCTGCGAGACCGCCTGGGCGAACTGGATCACGATCACAATTACATTGTCACAGTGCGCGGCCACGGTTTACGTTTTAACGACCGGGAAGAATAGGCAAGCGGATCAACAATAAAAAAAATCCCGTCGGCCGAGTATATCGGAAAACGGGATTTTTAGTTTTATAACAGAATGCGCTATTTCTTTAAGTTCTTTTCCATGTTGAAGCGCAAGGCCAGCTTGTAGATCGAGCGCAGGGCTTCCACCAATTCGGGCGGCTGCTTGCGGGCTTCGCCTTCCACGATGATCGAATTGATAGCGGTCAGTAGTTCGTCCGTGATCATGGCGTTGTTCTCTTCCAGGATCTTCAAGCGGGCAGGCTCATCTGCAGCGTCCAGCAGTTTTTGGATCAATTCCAATTCGGGGGGAGGGGCGCTTTCTTTCTCCACGATCGAGATCACCTTCTGGATGCGCTCGATGCGCTGCAAGTCGCCCTTCTGGCGCGCCAGCTCAAACTCGGATTGCACAGCCTGTGAGAAGAATTCGTCCATCTCGGGCAGGTGCTTTTTGACGGACTCCTCAAGGTTTTCTTCAGCTAGGATTTCGTATAGCAATTTGGCGCTTTCTTCCAAGCGTTTTTGCAGTTCATTGTCGATCTCGCGGGTCAGGTTGAGCAGCTTGTCGCGCAGGTCGATCAGGGTTTGTTTCTTTTCGGGGGTTTCACTGTCGATCTTCTCGCTGAGCAGCTGGAAGAATTGATAATCCAGCCCGTTGCGTACCAGGCTGACCACCGTGGTCAGGCTGCTGTTGGATTTCAATCCCAAAAGGGTATCCAGCAGCACTTCGCGGGTCAGGCCAGTCTTGCTGGCTTCCTGCAGGGTTTTCAAGGCGTTCTGGGTTTCGAGGCTTTGGGCGAGCAGTTCCTTGCCAACTTCGGTCTCCTGGAGCAGCTGGTTTTGCACCTCGCCCAGCAGCTGAGCGGATTTCTCGTCGCCCTGCATGCTGGCGGACTGGATGAGGGAGGAAAGGATGGCGAACAGGCCGCCGTCAATCATGGCTTTTTCCTGTTCGATGATGGTCGAGCGGTCTTCCGGTTTAGGAGTGGTCAGCAGGCGCTGCACCAATCCGATCCGTTTCTGTTGGGCTTCGATCATTTCCTTGGTAATGCCGTCCGCTTCAAGCACTCGGTCGATGAGAGTTTGGTAGGTGAACATGGTCTGCGGCCTGAAGAGGTAGCCTTTGCGTTTTTCAGCCGGCAGGGCGTTCACGACCTGGTTAATGAGGGGACCAATCTGTTTTTCCTGTTCATTGACCGGCAGGCCAAGTTCAGGCGGGAAGAAGGTGAGCAGCAATTCCTTTTCGGAATCGTGGTAAACAATGGGGGTGGTCATGAGCCCTTCGTAGCCGCAGGCCTGGCAGCGGGCGACGTTGGTGGTGCGGCTCATCAGGCGCTGTTTGGCGGTGGGATCCACGGTGTTGTCGAACAGTTGTTGCACTTCGGCCAGAATGGGCTGCCGGCAGCGCGGGCAGGAGGTTTGAATTTTTGCCATGTTTCGAGCTCTTTTCTCTAATTAAGTTTATTGAGTCGATTATACCATCGGGAGAAAATCACAGGCGCACAAGGCTTGTGGGCTGAAAAGGATTGCAGATAAACTGAATACGAACCACATGAAAGGTACGACAAGTACAAAATCTTTTTTTCGGAATTTTGTTTTTGGTGGATATAAATTCATAGACTTGAACCGAGTTGATTGAAACACTGATAAACCATGACACGAAACACACTAAAGGTACGAAAAGCGTGAATTCTTTTTTAAATTTTTCGTTTTTTTCGCGCTTTTCGTGGTTAATTAATTATTCTGCTTGATCCACCGTGATGGGAAGTGAAAAACAGATGCAGGCTCCCTTGCCTTTTTCGGGGTCGATCCAGATGCGGCCGCCGTGCGATTCTACGATCATTTTTGCCAGATATAGACCCAACCCGGCGCCTTTTGTCTGTTTGACCGCATCCGGCGAGCGGTAGAAGCGCTCGAACACGAAAGGCGCATCATTCGGGTCGATGCCGGGGCCTTCGTCGCTAACGCACACCACGATGTTCTCTCCGCGCGCCTCAGCAGAGATCTCGATTTTGCCAGAGGGAGCGTACTTGATGGCGTTGTTCACTAGGTTGGAAAGCACTTGATTGATGCGCATCTCGTCCGCCAGGATGACGGGCAGGGGATTTGGGATGTCGGTAACAATCTGGTGTTTGCTGGTCTGGGTCTGCAGCCGTTCTGCCGCCCGTTCGATCACAGAGGACAGCTGTATATCGGTGCGTTTAAGGGTGAAACGGTTGGTCTGCAGACGGGTGGCGTCCAGCAGGTTCTCGATGTAAATACCAAGGCGGTCGGCTTCTTCCTCGATCACCTTGAGGCTTTCATCCACGATCTTGCGGTCCCAACGCACGTCGTCGCGCCGCAGAGTGCCCACGTACCCCTTGATCAAAGCCACAGGCGTTTTCAATTCGTGGCTGACCACCGAGATAAAAGTGGTTTTCATTTCATCTGCCTGCCTGAAGCGTGTGATGTCGCGTACGGTGGTGATGATGTTGATGAGGTTGCCTTCGCTTGACAGCAGTGGGGCGTAAGTGATGCCAACGGGGAGGGGGGTGACCGAATTCTGCCGCAGGATGTCGCCCTCCACGTACAGGGTCGCATTGGGGGTCAGCGGCCAGCCGCCCGCCACCGCCTGTGTCAGGGTCATGTCATGCGGTTTCTTGGCCCAGCGGATGATCTCGTCATGGTTCTGACCAATGATCTGTTGAACCGGCAGCCCGATCATGAAACTGAAGGCGGGGTTGGCTCTTTCGATACTGAGGTCGCGCGAGAGGATGAGGATGCCGTCCGCGGCTGAATCCAGCAGGGCGGTCACGCGTTTGCGGTCGTTTTCCACCTGGGTGTAGAGTTGGGCATTCTGGACGGCGATGGCCGTCTGGTTGGCGAAACTGGAGAGCAGCACCTTGTCGTTGGCAGAAAATTCAGAAAATTCCCTGAAAACAAAGATCACACCCAACACGCGCGATCCGGTAATGAGGGGCAAACCGACACTGCTCAACCTGCCCAGGCTGACCGCCTGGGTGAAGGTATTCAGCATCTGGTTGATGATGAGTAGTTCAGAATCCTGCGGGTCTTCGTACTCTGGGATCTGGGCAAGTTGCGGTTCTAGGTACTTGAGAAAGGCGCCTGGAAGGCCGGTGGAAACGCGGATCTGCCAGCCGTGTAGTGGCGAACGCAGGGCGATCAATCCAGCCTGGCCGGCCAGCATTTCAAGTGAGATGTTTAAAATACGCTCCAGGAGCTTGTCAAGATCAAGCTCCTGGGTGAGTGCACGTGATATTTCCAGAAGGTAATCCCGCTGGCGAACACGAAAATCAGGCAACATGCACGCTTACGCCTTTTCTAAAGAAATTGTCTCTTCCTCATTCACAACCGTTTTTTCGTTTTCAGCGATCGTGATGGCTTCATCTAGAATTTTCAGGCCTTCTTCTGCTTCGACCTGGGTGATGCAGAGTGGAGGTGAGATGCGGATCACGCTGCGTCCGCAGCCCAGGGTTAACAACCCGTGTTCGAAAGCCAGGTGTTCCACTCGGTTACGCAGATCAGCGGCTGGGGTCTTGGTGACCTGGTCCTTCACGAATTCAATACCGATCATCAAGCCGATGCCGCGAACCTCTCCAATGGATGGATGGCGTGTTTTCATCTCATTCAAGCGATTCAGGATGTATTCGCCAATTACGGCAGCGTTGTCGAGGTATTCGTTCTCGATCAATTCAAGTGTGGCCAAAGCGGCTGCACATGAAATGGGATTGCCGCCGTATGTATTGCCGTGCGATCCCTTTGGCCATGTCATCACGCTCTTGCGTGCGATCATGGCGCCTAGCGGCATACCGCTGGCAATACCTTTGGCTGTGGTTACAATATCGGGCTCCACACCAAAGTTCTGGATGGACCACCACTTGCCGGTGCGTCCCATGCCGGCTTGAACTTCATCTGAGATCAGTAGGATGCCATTGCGAGTGCATAGGTCGCGCAATTTTAGGAAGAAGCCTTCAGGGGGAACGATGTATCCACCTTCACCCTGGATGGGTTCGATGACGATGCCAGCCACTTCGTCGGCGGGGATGGTCTTGCCGAAAATCTCTTCTTCCAGATAGCGAATTGTGGCATCACCAATATTTTCGCCTGGTAACATATTTAAAACAGGTCGGTAAGGATCTGGGAAAGGAATGTGCGTGACCCCATTCATTAGCGGGAAAAATCCGCGGTGATAATGGGGCTTGCTTGCAGTCAAAGTAACGGCGCCGTAGGTTCTGCCGTGGAATCCGCCCAGGAAAGCAATGAACTGTGACCTGCCGGTGTGGTAGCGGGCAAGTTTAAGGGCGGCTTCGACACTCTCGGTGCCGGAATTTGTCATAAATGAAATGGCATCTTCCTGGAAAGGTGCGATCAGATCAAGGTATTCAGCTAATTCGATCCACTTGGAGTGGTAATAGTCAGAAGAAATGTGTATGAATTTTTCAGCTTGTTCCTGGATTGCTTTTACTACTTTTGGATGGCTGTGTCCTGTTGAGGTGACAGCAATCCCTGCTGCAAAATCAATGTATCGGTTTCCGTCCACGTCCCATACTTCAACGCCACGACCGTGATCCATCACAAACGGGTAGCCACGCGGATAAGAAGGCGAAATGACTACCTGATCACGCTCGATGAGACGTTTTGCATTTGGCCCTGGTAAGTTTAGCGGTTTCACAGCACACCTCCGATTCTATAGATTGGTTGATGCGAAGACTAACTTCAGCAACTTTGCGTTATTTTGTTGTTAATGTTGAGTAACTTAATTATACCATGAGGAGGCTAGAGGGATTTTCACCAGCCGGGTGTGACTTTCTTCCTTATATATAGGCATTAAATGGGTTGTTTACCTTGTGAAAATTCTTAACGGATTGTTAATTACAAATATATCCAGAATTGCTATAATATTTTCCAAGGGGAAGACGAATTAATTAATGGTAAGGGAGTTATCAAAAATTGACCTAAGAATTACTGAGCAATGGTGTTGGTTTCATTTATTGAACGTGGAATCAGAGAACCAATGAATCGAAAAAGATTCTTTATCAGTTTTTCCAAGGCGCCGTGTGTGCCAAATTCCAAAATATTTATCGCGCATAATAAGATAAATACAAAAAAGGCTTTGCGTCTTTTCGCGCTGGTCCTATTTTTGGCGAGTTACGTGTTGATGGGCGCAGGCACTTTGCAAGAACCGCATCTGGTTAAGGTGGGCGTGTATGAAAATGCACCCAAAATCTATACCGATGAGAGCGGCAGGGTAACAGGTTTTTGGGGAGAATTGGTAAAAACCATCGCTGAAAAAGAGAATTGGAACATCCAGTGGGTGAGCTGCACCTGGGATGTCTGTCTTGATAAGCTGGCTTCTGGTGAGATCGACATGATGCCAGACGTGGCCTGGTCACAGGAAAGAAGTGAACAATTCGATTTTTCCACTGAAACAGTGTTGATAAGTTGGTCGCGAGTTTATGTGCCCGAAGACTCGAGCATCGAGACCATTCTTGATCTGGATGGAAAAACGGTGGCGGGTTTGACCGGTAGTGTTAACATATACGGTCCAGAAGGGTTAAAAGACCTCGAGGAAAAATTCAACATCAGCAGCCAAATAATCGAACTTGATAGCTACACTGAGGTATTTGAAGCCCTTGATGCACACAGCGTGGATGCTGGTGTGGTTAATAATTTCTTTGGGGACGTGAATGAAGGTAAATTCAACCTCTCGAGAACACCCATCATTTTCCAGCCATCCAACATCCAATTTGCGTTCACCAAAAACGGTATCTCCTCCACCTATCTGATCGAACGAATTGACGCAGAAATTAAAAGGCTCAAAGACGACCCGGACTCAGATTATTACCAGGCGCTTGACCAATATCTTGGTGAAGAACTGGAAACTTCGTTCATTGAAGTGATCCCCACCTGGGTTATCTCGTTGATTGTCTCAGCAGGTGGGTTGATCATCTTTTTGGTTTTTGTCAGCTTGACCTCGCGGGCAATCGCGAACAGGCAAACTGCCCAATTGAGAACCAGTGAGTCACGCATCCGGGCCATCATTGAAAATATCCCTGATCTGATCATGCGCAGCGATACACACGGGCAGATCCTTGATCTGCATGTAAAAGAGAAAAACCGCTTCTTTATCAAAACCGATGAGCTTGTGGACCGGAATATTCGCGATGTATTTCCAGCGGATATTTCAGACAGGATCATGCAAACAATCCACACCACGCTTGCAAGCCTTGAAATGCAGGTGGATGATTATCAGCTGCCGATGGAAGGCCACAACCGGTTCTTTGAAGCACGTTTCAGCGCCAGCGGTGAGAATGAGGTCATGGCAATTGTCAGGGACGTCACAGAAATTCGAAATGCTGAAGGCAGGATCAAACTGCTCAACCGTCTTTACGCGACATTGAGCCAGATCAACCAGACCATCGTCCGGGCAAAAGGTAGAGAGCAATTATTCCGCGAGATTTGCGAAGTGGCGGTCAAATTTGGTCAGTTCAAGATGGCGTGGATCGGTTTGATCGACGAGGACGAACATACAGTCAAGCCGGTGATTTTTGCCGGAGAAGAAAATGGGTATCTTTCTGATATTTCGATCCACTATCTTGATCCGATCATGGGTGGAGGACCCACCGGGACGGCGATCCGGGAGGGTTTCTGCGCGGTTTCGCGGAATATCCCCAATGATCCGAAGATGAAACCCTGGTTTGAAGAAGCTGTGAAACACGGATTTCTGGCATCAGCGGCAGTACCAATCCGGCAGAACAATCAGGTGATCGGTGCGTTTTCGGTGTATGCCTCTGAACCGCTGGCCTTTGACCAGGAGGAGGAAAACCTGCTCACCGAGATCGGACAGGATATCTCTTTTGCTTTGGATAACCTTCAAGCAGAGGTTGAACATAATCAGGTGATCGACGAATTGGTAAAAAGTGAAGATCGTTATCATACTTTGACCAATATCTCGCCGGTGGGCATCTTTCAAACTGATGCTAATGGCAAAACCACTTACGTCAATCAAACCTGGTGCAAAATCTCGGGATTATCAGTTGAAGAAGCATTGGGTGATGGCTGGCTTAAGGCGGTCCATCCTGAAGATAAAGAAAAAGTCGATGAAAGATGGCAGCTCAATACGCAAAAACAAATGGCCAGCATGGCTGATTATCGCTTCATTCGCCCAGATGGTTCTGTTGTCTGGGTGATCGGGCAGGCCGTACCCGAATTGAATTCAGAGAATGAGATCATCGGCTATGTTGGAACCATTACTGACATTACCGAACGGAAACAGATCGAAGACTTGCGGCTGGCGGTTGAAAAGGCCGAAAGCGCAGACAGATTAAAATCTTCATTCCTGGCCACCATGTCGCATGAACTGAGAACGCCGCTCAACTCGATCATCGGGTTCACCGGCATCCTGCTGCAAAAACTGGTAGGCCCACTCAGCGCAGAACAAGAAAAGCAGTTGACCATGGTGCAGGGCAGCGCAAGGCATCTGCTGGACTTGATCAACGATGTACTCGATATCTCAAAGATCGAGGCGGGTGAGATCGAGATCAGGAAGGAAGAGTTGGTATACCAGGAGATCGTACAAAAGAGTGTTGAGAAAATCCATCCCCTGGCGGAGAAAAAAGGGTTGAAGCTTGATGTCAATATCCAACCCGATCATCTACAGCTTTACACTGACCGAAGACGGGTTGAACAGGTTCTGCTCAACTTGCTTAGTAACGCCGTTAAGTTCACGGAATGCGGTGAGATCAAGGTGAGATCCAATATTGAAGGCGATCAATTGGTCACCAGTGTGAGCGACACGGGCATTGGCATCAAGCAGGAAGACCTGGATGGCTTGTTTATGCCGTTCAAACAGGTGGATTCAGGCCTCACCCGCCAATACGAAGGAACCGGTTTGGGGTTGTCGATCTGCAAGCGTATTGTGGAACTGCTGGATGGAAAAATTTGGGTGGAAAGTGATTGGGGTAAAGGCAGCACTTTTTCATTTTCATTACCGTTAATTGAGGTTAAATATGAATAAAGTGATTCTAGTGATCGAAGACAACGAACAGAACATCTATTTGGTTACCTTCATTTTAGAAAAACATGGATATACCGTCCTTCAATCTCGTAGCGGGAATGACGGCGTGGAAATGGCTTTTGCGCATCAACCCGATCTGATCTTGCTCGATATTCAGCTGCCTGGCATGGATGGTTATGCTGTGGCTCGTGCGATAAGACAAAATCCGCTGCTTGCGAAAACCCCCATTGTGGCAGTTACTTCTTATGCCATGCCGGGCGATCGCGAAAACGCTCTCAAGGCCGGTTGTACTGGTTACATTGAAAAACCTATTGATCCAGAAACTTTCATGACCCAGGTTGAAAGCTATTATCCATGCTGAACGGGTTTGGACAATTCAAACCCGTTTCAACTTAAAAGAGAAGGTTAAAATGACAAAAATCCTCATCGTTGACGATAACCCCCAGAACCTTTATCTATTGGAGGTGCTGCTGCGAACCAACGGATTTTCTGTGGACCAGGCTACCAACGGCCTTGAAGCGTTGAACGCAGCCCGCAAGGATCTTCCCGACATTATCGTAACCGATATCTTGATGCCCACCATGGATGGGTTCAATTTGTGCCGGGAATGGAAAAAGGATCCGAAATTAAAGCCTGTTCCTTTTGTTTTTTACACGGCCACCTACACCGATCAAAAAGATGAAGATTTTGCCCTGAGTTTAGGCGCGGAAAGGTTTTTGAAGAAGCCGCAGAACCCCGAAGATTTTCTATCGGTGGTCAGAGAAGTATTGGCTGAAAAGCAGACCCTTTCTCCGCAAATTCAGGTTTCATCCACTCAAACAGAAGAGCATGATGAGCAGGAGTATTACAAGGGATACAACGAAGCGCTGGTTCGGAAACTTGAACAGAAAATGCTTGAACTTGAAAAATCGAACCAACAGCTTAATTCCTTCTATCAGGTCAGTTGTAACCTTGTGAAAGCAGAATCCGCGAAAGAAGTGGTTCAGGAAGTGCTGAAGGCCATCTACGAAATTATCGGCTACCAACCTGTCGCATTTTTTCTTTTTGATCAGGCATCGTTAAAGCTTCAGGTTCAAGAAGCAATGGGTTTTCTCGAAGAGACCTATGATCAGATCAGCAAGTTGATCAGCGACCCCAAACAAAAAACGCAAGCTCTGGTTGAATTGACCGCGCTTAATCGCAAAACGGTCAGCATCCCTGATACCTCCAAGGACCAACAATGGACCCTGTTCAATAAATCGTTGAAATCTGCATTATTCATTCCCGTTCAATATGAAGAAAAATCCCTCGGAGTACTTGCACTCTTTAGCAATGAAAAAGATGCCTTTTCTCAAAACGAGAAAAACATCGTTTCGCTTGCCAACAGTATGGCAATTTCCATAGAAAACAAACATAACGAAGAAAAAATGCTCCAGCTCAACCTTGATCTTGAGACCCGCATTCAGGAACGAACACAACAGTTGTTGATCTCCAACCAAGACCTGGAGGCGTTCGCCTATTCGCTTTCGCACGACTTGCGTGCACCGCTGCGGGCGATCGAGGGGTACTGTACCATATTGGTCGAGGAACATCGCAAACCACTGAATGAAGAAGGAGTACGTATTGTTGATCTCTTATGCCAGAATTCACAGCGCATGGATAAGTTCATCACTGACCTGCTGGCGTTGTCCAAGGTCAGTTTGCGCGAGAAGAAATATGCCAAGATCAGCATGACAGATATCGTGACCGACGTGTTGAACGAAATCATAAGAGCGAAGAAGGTGAGAAAAGAGATCGTTGAAATATCCACGTTGCCAGACATCTTGGGCGACCCAACGCTGATGCGACAAGTCTGGGACAATCTGCTTAATAATGCAATCAAATACTCAAGCCTGAAGGAAAATCCCCACATTGCGATCTCATGCGAAGAACGTGAGCATGATTATGTCTTCCTGGTCGCGGATAATGGCATCGGGTTCAATCCGGAGAAAGCCAAAGACCTGTTCATGCCTTTCCAGCGCCTCTACAGTGATGACCAGTTCGAGGGGACGGGCATTGGTTTGACGATCGTTAAACGCATCGTGGAAAGACACAATGGTTCAGTATGGGCGGAAGGCAAGAAAAATGAAGGGGCCAGATTCTTTTTCACAATTCCCAGGCGTGCGCCATCGGAAAATCCCGAACGTGCAATAGTGGACAATGAAAATTTCGCCAACAGCAAAAGATAATTAAATTGGCACCTGATTCAAAATCAGGTGCCAGTCATATAACTTCTTACTTGGTCTGATTTTTATTGGTGAATACTGACTTTTTCAGTATTTGTCCTCTTCAAGGCGGGTATGGGAAGCAAGAGCGCGATTCCCGACAACAGAATTGCAATGCCACAGAGTGTCATGGTAGCGTTGAAGGCGTCGGCGTAATTGATGCCTCCCCAGGTGTGGGTGGGGGCCATCCAGAACTGGATGGTCAGGATCAAGGCTGCCACCACGATGGCTGCCGCGCCTCCAGATTTCTTGTTCTCTTTTTTGGGTGCTTTGGAGAAATCAACGCCTTTCCAGATGCCGGGAATGCGGAAGAGCAGGAAGATGACCAGTGTCAGAACGGTCATGTAAACCACGGCGTCCACTGGCATGGAGCTTCCGCGCAGAGCGCGTGAGGTGGCCATGTGGATTGCGCCAATGACCACACCTGAAACGAGAGCGATCAACGCGGCTTTATACCCTTTGGTGTGCCCTTTGATCAAAAGCACAACCGCTCTTACGCCTAAAACGCCGATGGCAACCGTGAGGATTACATACAGGATGTACAACCATTGGAATGGGGCGAGGGGAGCCATGCTTTCCCAATTGGTGGGCTTTAACGCTGCGCAGGATGTGCCTGCTCCCCCAAGCAGGGTGAAGGCGGCTGTGAGCGACATGAAGAGGATTCCGATAAAACGCAAAAACTTGGCAAACAAGCTGGATGGATTCATGAACTATCTCCTTTTTAGGTTAAATTGCCAGCAGAACCATGGCTGCCAGCATGTAGACTGAGGCGAATTTGAACAATCCGAAATTTAAGTTCTTGGATGGCTTTACCATGACGAGGAAGGACCAGACCACCAGAACCACCGATAGAACCGCCAGCGCATCTAAAAATCCCTGGCGGATCTCGATCAAAACCGCTGCCAGGCTGATCAGTCCGCCTGCCAGGATGCTTGAAAAGGCGATGGTTTTGCGTGTAACGTTGTTCCCATATGTGGATGGGAAGGTCGGAATCCGGGCTGCCTCGTAATCAGCGGCGTAGCGCATGCTGAAGGTCAGCATGTGGGTGGGAATCCAGAAAAGCACGGAAAGTGAAAGTAACAGGCCGATGCCATCCATGCTGCCTAACCCAAGAGCGCGGCCTGCCAGTATGGGCATGCCACCGGCCAGCCCGCCCCACACGATCGACCAGCATGTGCGCCGTTTAAGCCACAAGGTGTAGATGAGGAAATCAAAGAAGATGCCAGCAAACAGCAGCGATCCGAACAAGGGTGACATCCACAATCCAACACCGACGCCCAAGGCAGACAGGATCAGCCCAAAGATGAGGGCGCTGCGTTTTGAGATCGTTCCCTGAGCCAGCGGACGATGGTGGGTGCGATCCATGACCCGGTCGATGTCGCAGTCGTACCACATGTTCAAAACTGTGCTGCCGCTGATGGAAAATATCAGGCAGAATACCAAGCCAAGGAAAACCGACCAATGAGTCGTGTAGGTTCGCGCGCTCAGATACCCGGCAATGCCTGTCACGGTCAGCAGCGCCGTTTGCAGGCTTTTGACCAGTGAAAAATAAGCCCCAAATGTTGAACGCAGCTTTTGCATCTTAAACCTCACCGCCTGACACAGCGAAAACCGACGTAAGGACTGTAGAACGTGGGTGTGGCGCTGTTCCGCTGCCAAACCCGCAACATGTTCTCATACATATTCGCGCTGCCCCCTCGCATGTAGCGGTAGTGCTGCAGTTCGTATACGTCGCGCGTCCACTGCCAGACGTTGCCAGCCATGTCGTATATGCCATAGGGGCTGCTTGAATCCAGGGTCTGGTAATCGTCATACGTCTGGCCGTTATAGAAACCTACGGGCGTGGTGCGTGAGCCGAAGGCACCCATGTCTTCAAACGGATCGCGGCTGTAAATGAAATTGGCGTTATTGCGGGCGATGGTCTCTCCCCATGGGAAGGGACGCTCATCGGTGCCGCGGGCTGCCTTTTCCCATTCCAGCTCGGAGGGTAATTCCCAGCCGAAGAAATCGCAATAAGCTTTGGCTGCAAACCACGAGACCATGGTCATGGGATGATTGGCCCACTCCTGTTTGGCAGAAAAAGTGGTTCCATCGAAGGTTAGGCGAAGAGCGGGGTCATTGAGGGGAATGTAGACGTAGTCACCCGCAGAAATTTCCACTTCATGCCTGCCGCCGTGAAATTCGTCTCCGGGGTAAAAACCGACGATCTGATCCTCCACGATCTTGATCGAACCATCCGCCAGAGCGGCGTTCAGGAATTCAGCGAACTGTGCGTTGGTCACATCCGTGAGCATCATCTCGTAGTCGTAATCGATCAAGGCGTCTTCATTGAATTGTCCTGTCAAGAAATTCCCTGCCGGGATGGTCGCCCAGGCATCAGGATCCACTCCGGTATCGACGATCGGGGCGGGGGCATTCAGGTCCACGCTTTGGCACGCAGCCAGCACAAAAAGAAGCGAAGAGAGAACGATCCATGTTTTTTTCATTTCTTCACCTCTTCAAAAATCTCGATTTTTTCATTGACCTCTTTTGTCCAACGACCTTTCTTTTTAAACAGGTCGATCAAGCGCCAGACCATGAGGGCTGCCAGAATTACCAGCACCGTTCCCAATCCGATGTCGCCCAACAGGGTGGTGGTGTTGACGAGCGGCTGTTGGCTGGCTTCTGGAACGATCAAACGCCGCATTTCATAGATGGTGACCGCGCCAAACGCCAGGTCAGAGAATATGATCAACAGCCAACCGAACCATTGGCGGGCTTTGCCTTTCAGCCCCGCGAAATCCGCGTAGTACATCAGCAGAATCGTGGCGGTCAGCGTGGCCAGCACATGCCAATGCCCGGTCAGGATTGAGCGTTCATCGGTGAACTGCCACACGCGGAAGATCTCGTCCAGCTTGACTGCCACAAAGATGCCGATCCCACTAACGCAGAAGTTCATGAACACCATCTGCCAGGTGGCGCCAAATTTCAAGGGATCCCTCAACAAGGCTCGCATGGCCTGGAAGAAATTACCTTTCTTGATGCCCCTTTCTTCCAATCCGGTGCGGATGAGCTTTCTCCACGAGAAGATCACCAGGAACAACGCTCCGAGCATGGCCAGCGTGGAACCGCCGTAGATCACGATATGGGCGGCGGTCTCAAAGGGCACCACCAGCCAGGTGCCTGAAGCCAGCACCACAGAACCCACGATAATGAGCGGCATGGCAAGCTTATGCAGAATGCCTTTGAAATCCATCCAGCGACTGATGATCAGGGCGCAGGCTATGGCAATTAAAGCCAGCATGATATGCAAGTGACCGATCACTGCCAGATCAAGCGCGGTTTTATGGGGCTCACGCACCACGTTCTCAGCCAGGAAGGTCTCAAAACCGTTGCCGTAATTGGAACCCGGGATGGCGCCGAACAAAGCGGAAATGAGTGTGACCGCTGCCATCGCGAAGAACGCGATGCGTTCAAGGCTGTAGCCTTTGCGCGTGTGCGCATATTGTTTATCGGTGACCTTGTTTTCTTCTTTCCAAGGCCAAAGTGCGACGAGCAGAGTACAGCCGGCGAAAAAGATCAAAGCCAGACCGGCGATGTAAAGCCCGTGCAGCGGCCAACTGTGTCCCCAATAAGCAAAAGGCAGACCACCCAAGATCACCATTAGGTAACCCACCGTGATGGTGCTGTTGATCATGAGACGCAGGTTCTCTTTGACCTTCAACAGGTCGGTGATCATGTAGGTTTCAATGGCCACCACGATCATCGCAATGGAATGGTAGAGGATGATCAGGCGTCCTTCACGCTCGGCTTCCACGAGGTTCATCTTGAGTGCTCTGACGATGACCTCTTTGATCCCCCAATTTGCCATGGGACCTGACAGCATGCCAAACAGAGCTGAAATCAAGGAAACAATGGCGATGGCCACCAGGACTAAACCCTTGGTGGAGGTAAATAAATAACGAAATCTCTTCTTGATCCAATCCATAGATGACTCCCGTATCTTAATATATGAAGAGAGTAACAAACCTAAACGGGAATGTCATTGATTTAAATCAAATCATGAAATTGGAATTTAAGACTCGAGTTGTGCGATCTTTTGCAGGCTTTCTACGTCTCTGACACGGATCGATTCGCGATCGATCTCGATGAACATTTTTGAACCGAGTTGTTGGAGGGTGCGGCTGACCGCTTCAGGGGTGGTGACCACTTTGGCAGCGATCGTTCCGTTGGTGTTGACAGCGCGGTCGATCTGGAGCGTGCCGTGTTCGCTCAATTCGATCAGGTGTTTTGCCACCCTGGCTGGCACGGATCTGAAGGATAGATCGCAATAATTGGAGATCATCAAGCGGTTGCGTTTCGCCAGCACCCGCAGCAAGCCGGTGGCCAGTTCGGGATGGCGTTTGATCAATCGGCGAAACCGGTCGCATGGGATGAACCAGATCCGCCCGTCTTCAATGGCTCTGGCGCTGATGGGGTTTGGACCACCATCCAGCACCGGTACTTCGTTGAACATAATGACGGGTGAAAGGGTATCGAGGAT
>CAZRHZ010000012.1:26973-30094 GCA_964599995.1 uncultured Anaerolinea sp.
CATCCAGCACCGGTACTTCGTTGAACATAATGACGGGTGAAAGGGTATCGAGGATCGAGATTTGGCCTTCCGGTCCAGTTTTATAGAGTTCAATCTTCCCTTTGAGAAGCACATACATGCCCGCGCAGGCATCCCCTTCACAAAAGAGAATCGCACCTGATTTAACGTTTATCACCTGTCCCGAGGTCACGATGGCCATCAGATCAACCAGCGAGAGGTTCTTGAAATGCTCCACGGAGCGCATTTGGCCGGCTAATTTTTGAAATTCTTCCATACCATAATTATATCCAACCTTCTGTTTTGATCGAGGGAGGAACAACGTTAGCGCTATCCAAATTGTTGACTTGCGATTAAAACACTGCTATGATTGAGCAAATATGCGTCCAAAACAGTTGCGAAAATTTCAGCGTTTCCTGCAATCGATAGTGGTCAAATTGCGATGGTTGGTTCCGGGGATTGGAATCAAGCGTTGGGTGCTTGTCATTCTGGTCGGGACCACCATGTTAGGAATTGGTTTCGCCTTCCTTCTTTTGAACATCTACCGCACCGCCCCCGACACCTGGTGGCTGCCGGTTGTAAAAATCGGCTCCTTGCAGTTCATCGGAGACCGCATCATACGCGCCTTGATTTTTGGTGCGCTGGGCGTGGGGTTGACTGTATTCGGTGTGATCGGCTTGAACCGGGCACTGCTGCGGCCTTTTATGCGCCCAGGCAAGAACATCATCGACACCGTAGCGGATTATCGCCGGCGTGACAAAGGCCCGCGCATTGTAGTGATCGGCGGTGGCACGGGATTATCTGCCATCCTGCGCGGATTGAAGGAATACTCACACAACATCACCGCGGTGGTGACCGTGGCGGATGACGGTGGTTCCTCAGGCGAGATCAGGCGCGCGATTGGCATTTTGCCTCCAGGCGATTTTCGCAACTGTCTGGCCGCGCTTTCCAACGATGAGCAGTTGATCACCCAATTATTCCAATATCGCTTCGCAGCCAGCGCAGGCTTGAACGGACACTCCCTCGGGAACCTGATCATCTCAGCCCTCACCGAGCTGACCGGCAGTTTTGAGGAAGCCATTTCTGAAATGGGCAAGGTGCTGGCCGTGCAAGGGCAGGTGCTTCCCTCTACATTAAAAAATGTCAACCTGGTGGCTGATGTGGAACTGCCTGACAAACAGGTGGAGATCCAGATCAAGGGTGAAAGCAAGATCGGCCAATTGGGCGGCAAGGTCAGACGAGTCTGGCTTGAACCGGGCAACCCGGCCGCGTTCCCTCCCACCGTGCAAGCCATCCTCAACGCGGATCTGATCATCGTTGGCCCCGGCAGTCTGTATACTTCGGTCATCGCCAACCTGTTGGTGCCCGATCTGGTGGACGCCATCAAGGCCACCAAAGCCATTAAATTCTTCGTCTGCAACGTGGCCAGTGAGCCGGGTGAAACCGATGGATATGCCTGCGAGGATTACATCCGTGCCATCGACAAGCACGCCGGTAGCCGCTTATTCAATCTGATCATCACCAATCGCCGATATGAAGGCGTTCTGCCCCAGGGAATCTCATGGGTCAAGGTCAACGAAGAGGAAAGTTCGCATCCCATTTATCAGGCTGACCTGTTGGACGTCGATAATCCATGGCGTCATGACTCGGTCAAATTGGCCAAGACTGTGATGGATTTGTATTTTGAACGCACGGGACCCTTGAGCTCAAAGGAAGAGGGCTCATCACTTTAGAAAATATTACCATGTCTAGACATGGTAAAATAACTGAAAACCACAAGGAGGTTTTTATTATGGCAGTAAAAGTTGGTATCAATGGTTTTGGCCGCATCGGCCGGCAGGTTTTGAAAGCGATCAAAGAACTTCACGGCTCCGAGCTGGAAGTCGTGGCAATCAACGATCTGTTTGACACCAAGACGAACGCTCACTTGTTCAAATACGATTCCAATTACGGCATTTACCCCGGGACCGTTGAAGCAGGCGATGGCGTCTTGATCGTGGACGGAAAATCCATCAAGGTTTTCGCTGAAAAAGATCCTGCCAATTTACCCTGGAAAGACCTGGGTGTGGAAATCGTTCTCGAATGCACCGGCATTTTCACCGACGCCATCGGCGATCCCGCCAAGGGCAAGGCTGGCGCAAATGTTCACATTCTCAAAGGTGGAGCCAAGAAGGTTATCATCTCCGCTCCCGCCAAGAATGAAGATATCACCCTTGTGTTGGGCGTGAACGACAATCTCTACGATCCCGCCAAGCATCACGTGGTTTCCAACGCTTCCTGCACCACGAACTGTCTGGCCCCCGCTGCCAAGGTCGTGAATGACAAGTGGAAAATCGTGCACGGTGTGATGACCACCATTCACTCCTACACCAACGACCAGGTCATTTTGGACCAGGGTCACAAGAAAGAAATGCGCCGCTCCCGCGCCGCCGGTTTGAACATCATCCCCACCACCACCGGTGCCGCCAAGGCATTGGCCCTCGTCATCCCCGAATTGAAGGGTAAATTCGACGGCTATTCTCTGCGCGTCCCAACCCCCACGGTCTCCATCGTTGACTTCGTCGCCAACGTGGAAAAACCCGTCACCAAGGAAGAATTGAACGCCGCCTTCGTTGAAGCCTCCAAGGGGGCCTTGAAGGGCATCTTGGGCGTGACCACCGGCGAGTATGGCGATCCCCTGACCTCCATGGATTTCAAGGGCGATCCTCGCTCCTCGATCGTTGATCTCCCGACCAACATGGTCATGGGCGGCAATTTGATCAAAGTGGTGACCTGGTACGACAACGAGTGGGGTTATTCCTGCCGCGCTGCCGACCTGGCCGCCATGATGGCCAAGAAATTCTAGTTTCTGGTGAGCTAAGGCTCTAAAAACCAAATGTAAACCTGATGCGCTCCTGCATGAACCCATGTAGAAGCGCATCATTCAAAAATCTCATTGGGAGAGGTCATTATGTTCAATAAAAAGACGATCCGCGATATTCAACCAAAAGGGAAAAAGGTCCTCGTGCGCGTGGACTTCAACGTTCCCACCAAAGACGGTGTGGTCGGCGACGATACCCGCATTAAAGCCGCGCTTCCCACCATCCAGTACGTGCTTGAGAACGGCGCGAAGTCACTGGTCCTC
>CAZRHZ010000012.1:30104-31571 GCA_964599995.1 uncultured Anaerolinea sp.
TACCTGCTGGAGCAAGGCGCTGCCGTGATCCTGTGCTCGCACCTTGGCCGCCCCAAGGGTGGACCCGAGGAAAAATACTCGATGAAACCCGTGGCTGAACACCTGGCCAAACTGTTGGGCAAAAAAGTGGCTTTCGCCACCGACTGCATCGGTCCGGCAGCCACAGACGCCGCCAAGGCTTTGATACCTGGTGAAGTGCTGCTGCTCGAGAACACCCGCTTCCACGCCGAAGAGGAAAAGAACGACCTCGAAATGGCCAGGCAGATGGCATCGCTGGCTGACCTGTTCGTGAACGATGCTTTTGGTACCGCCCACCGCGCGCACGCCTCCACAGAAGGTGTCACTCACTTCCTGCCGGGTGTGGCGGGCTTTTTGCTCGAAAAAGAGATCAAATACTTGGGCCAGGTAGTCGCCGACCCCAAGAAACCCTTCGTGGCCATCATGGGCGGCGCCAAGATCAGCGACAAGATCGGCGTGATCAAAAACCTGTTGAAGAAAGCTGACACCGTGCTGATCGGCGGTGGCATGGCCAATACCTTCTTCAAGGCGCAGGGTTTCGATGTGGCTGATTCATTGGTTGAAGATGAAGCCGTTGAAACCGCCAAGTCACTCTTGCAAGAAGCTGGTTCCAAGTTGGTGCTGCCCGTGGATGTGGTGCTGGCGGATAAATTCGACGCCGAAGCCGCCTCCAAGGGTGCCAAGGTTGACAACGTCCCGGCGGGTTGGAGGATTTTGGATATCGGACCTGAGACCGTCAAGGCGTACGCCAATGTTATCGAGAGTGCCAGCACCGTGGTCTGGAACGGCCCGATGGGCGTCTTTGAGTTCCCGCGATTCGCTGAAGGTACCTTCGGCGTAGCCAAAGCCGTGGCTGCCTGCAAGGGTGTCACTGTGATCGGCGGCGGCGAATCCGTGGCGGCCATCCAGCAATCCGGCCTGGCTGACAAGATCACCCACATTTCCACCGGTGGCGGCGCTTCCCTCGAAATGCTCGAAGGGCTTGAACTGCCGGGTGTGGCAGCGCTGCAAGACAAATAAGTTCTCCTCTCTGCCAGAGCGTGTTGAGAAACGGGTATCTGGACAGAATGGACAGCATGGAGTAGAATTCTCCCGCCACCTGAAACAGTGCTTACCCTCGACCCTCGCACTGACAGATGTAATTTTTCGGAGGAACCAAGTTGGCTAATATCAAGTCTGCAATCAAACGCAACAAACAGAATGAAAAGCGACGTGTCCGCAACCGCATTTACCGCGGTGAAGCACGTACGTTCGTGAACAAGGCTCGCGTAGCGATCTCCGGCAAAGATGCCGAAGCCGCCAAAGCCGCGACCCTGGCTGCCATCTCCGCCCTCGACAAGGCCGCTCAGAAGGGTGTCATTCACAAGAATAATGCCGCCCGACGCAAAAGCCGCCTGATGAAGGCCCTGGCTGAGCAGAAGTAAACGAACCCATTTTCTGGCAATCAAG
>CAZRHZ010000013.1:0-31014 GCA_964599995.1 uncultured Anaerolinea sp.
GAGTCCAGTGAGGAGCCGTAGGCCACCAGCCCGTAGCGCGAGACGCGCCCGTAGGTGGGTTTGATACCCGTCACACCGCAGAAGGCGGCTGGCTGCCGGATGGAACCGCCGGTATCCGAGCCGACAGCGACCGGCACCATGCGCGCCGCCACCGCCGCGGCGCTGCCCCCAGAGGAACCGCCTGGCACGCGGGACGTGTCCCAAGGGTTGCGCGTGGGGCCGTAGGCCGAGGTCTCGGTCGAGGAGCCCATGGCGAATTCGTCTGTGTTGGTCTTGCCGATCACGATCGCGCCCGCGTCGATCAATCGCTGCACGGCCGTGGCCGTGTAGGGCGGCAGCCAGCCCTCGAGCATGCGCGAGCCGCAGGTGCACGGCAGGCCTTGGACCGTGATCAGGTCCTTGACCGCGATGGGGATGCCCAACAGGGCGGGCAAGCGCGCGGCGCTGCCCTCTTTGCGGGCGAGAGTTAATTGAACATCGGCCGTCCGGGCTGAGGATCGCGCACTCTCTTCGTCCAGGGTGATGAAGGCGTGCACGTCTGGCTCAGTGGCGTGGATGCGTGCCAAATGGGCTTCGAGCAGTTCGAGGCACGAGAAATCCCCGGCGCGCAGGCCGTTTTGCATCTCGAAGATCGAGAGACGCGTCAGATCGGCGTTCATTCGAACACCGGCGGCACACGGAACTGGTTTTGGTGCGTTTCGGGTGCATTTTTGAGCAATTCAGGGGTGGAAAGCGAGCCTTCCGGCTGGTCGGGGCGCAGCGGGCAGCACTCGGGCAGGATGCCCGGTGTGGGCGGCACGTCAGAGGTGTCGAGCTCCTGCAGCATGACCACATGCTCCAGGATGGCTGAAAGCTGCTGACAATACTTGGCCTTTTCCTCGTCGGTCAGGTTGAGGCGCGCCAGTTTCGCGATATGTTCCACTTCGTTCAGGGTCAAACTCATGCACGAATTATACACGAGAGGTAGGTTCCTTTTTATGGAAGTTGAGGTGCATTAGCACAGAAAAAAACTGATTACAACCGTTTGTGGGTTATTTCCTCACCCCGACATCTGAACTAAAGGATACAGGATTAGAGTGAGGGTAGCATAATGAGTTCGATAAAAGTTTATGATATTCCCCTCCGGTTGCATCCAAACAGAAAAGGCTCTATACTTGGTTTACGGTGTAAGTATGTTTACCATATTGATTGGAGGATAACCATGCCAAGTATTATCGATATCGAAGGAATCGGAGCTGTTTACAAGAAGAAATTGGCCGCAGTGGGTATAAAAACCACAGAGGCTCTGCTGGAAGCCGGCGGCACTCCCAAGGGCCGCAAAGAACTGGCCGAGAAAGCCGGCATTGGCGACGCGCTGATCCTGGAGTGGGTCAACCTGGCTGACTTGTATCGCATCAAGGGCGTCGGCAGCGAATACTCCGATCTGCTCGAAGAAGCCGGCGTCGACACCATCGTGGAATTGAGCAAACGTGTGCCCAAGAACCTGCACGAGAAAATCGTTGAGATCAATACCAAGAAAAAACTGGTGCGCAAACTACCCACCGAAGACCAGGTCGCAGACTGGGTCGATCAGGCCAAAAAACTGCCTCGCAAGGTAAGTTATTAGTATACGCCATCGCGTGGCTGGATTAGAGGTAAGGGTAAAATCGTGATTTGCCCTTACCTTGATTGGAATGTTACAATCAACCGCATCCTACCAAAAGCCTTAACCATTCCATAAATCATTTATCAGGATTAATCCATGAATATCATTGCCCTCGCTTCCGCCAACCCGGTCAAACTGCAGGCCACCCTGGATGGCTTTCAACGCATGTTCCCGCGCGAGACCTTTGAGGTCAAAGCCGTCAAGATCCCTGCACAGGTGAGCGATCAACCCATGACGGACGATGAAACGCTCGAGGGTGCTGATACGCGTGCTTCGCTGGCTCGCGAGTTGATGCCCGAAGCGGACTACTGGGTGGGCATCGAAGGTGGTGTGATGGATCGTGGCCCTCACCTGAGCGGTTTCGCCTGGGTGGTGGTGCTATCAGAGGGGAAGCGCGGCGTTGGTCGCAGTGGAGAGTTTTTTCTTCCGGAAAATGTCGCCGAGTTGGTGCGCCAGGGGGTGGAACTGGGCGAGGCGGATGACCGGATTTTTTCTAGAACTAATTCCAAGCAGATGAACGGCGCCATCGGTCTGTTGACCGGCGATGCGGTGGATCGATTGAACCTCTACATCCCAGCGGTGATCTTCGCGCTCATTCCATTTAAAAATCCTGATCTTTATTGATTCAGAACTCTTCGCATTAATCATCAGAGAAATGAAGAACAACAAAACTATGGTGAAGTGAAGAAGCCATGGTTTACAAGTGCGCGAATCCGAACTCCCGAGACTTCAATCGAAACCGCGCGTAAAGTTGAATCCTCTGTTGAAATATGTTACTATCAAGAAAACTTGGCAGGCAGTGATTTCATAGACTAATATCACCATCCTCTGCTCGACTATCCCAAAGGAGAACAGATGAGAAAGGTGAAGATTCTATTAGTCGTAATCACTGTCCTTTTATTGGTATTGGCAGTTCTTCCCCACAAAATTGAAGCCTATTCTCGTGTTGCTGTGAAAATCATCACCACATGCCCACTGCCAGATGGTGAGATCGGTATTCCTTATTCTGTGACATTACAGTCTGATGGCACGGTCGATCTGTTGAATTGGTACATTCCTGTAGGAACCCTTCCTCCGGGTTTGTCGATTGACAATAAAACGGGAGTGATTTCTGGTACACCAACGAAAGCGGGAAAATTTTCTTTTACGATAACCTTGTCTGATGCCCAGCAGAACAAAGATGGGCCGTACCAATGTTCAATTACGATTAACCAAACAACACCAGATACACCTACCATTACGATTTCTCCAACAAAAACGATTACTCCAACCCCCTTTGATTTTTCGATCGATGCAGTGAATGACGTGGTGGTGTTGGATATTAACCAACCGCTCCAGCCAGGCACAAATCGATATGAGGCAGAACAAAAGATCGAGACAATCCTCATCAGTGGAATAACTCAATCCGGCCAATTCTACTTTTCAGGAGTTCCTGAAGGAGTGGAGGTTGAGTGCGGGGTGATGGCAGGCTCCCCTGCTTTTTCGAGTGATTGCACATTTTTCATCACTGATATAGAAACAACACCATTGGAAGGGGATTACCCGGTGGAAGTGATCATGAACATCAACAACCTGGTTCGGTCTGATCTATTCACTTTGCGTTTTCCCCTGCTGCAAGATCTAAAAATCCTGGCGGTTAAACCGGTGCAGGTTGTCTATGACGCTGATTTACATGGTATGACTACACTCGTTAAAGGAAAGGGTACAGCGTTTAAAGTAGTAATAGACTCGACTTATTTGACCCCTATTGACATCGAACTTATGCTCACACTGCCTGAGGAAGAATGGTACACTGCACCCCCATCCACTGGTAATTTTATACAAGGAGTTCCTGCAGGGTGGAGTTACCCGGATACCTGGGGGCCGGTGACGATCAATCCAGGTGAAAACGAGATCATCCTTCCATATTTACCTCCTGATCAGATCACCACATTATTCACCGAGAACCTTAACCAACCCGGATTAATTGAAGGGGTATGTGTTGGTAATATTTGTGGACCTGATGTGCGTGTCATGCCCAGACCGGATATTATCGGAACAGTCCATTATCAAGTTGTTGTTGATCCAGGTAATTCACTGAGTGAAAGATATACGTCCAATAATGAATATTCCGGGACCGCTCATTCAATTGGAACAAGACCCTGGAAGTTTTACGTGGTTCCCTATCGGGATGTGGGAGGAGATTGCGCCCCCAATATAGAAGATGTTCAAAATGGTGCAAAACATATGCTCGAATTTCTGCTCGCAATCAACCCGATTGCCGATTCGGAATTGAAATACTCCATCGCTCCATTAACAACGATAATCCCTTGTGCTTCAAACCCAAGTGAATCATGTGGATATGCGGATTCATGGGAAAGCCGATCTGATGATTATGCAGGTTTTCTCTCTAGAGGTGAATACCTGAATGAAATATCCACCCTTGCACTCTCAGAAGGATATGATTTTGCCATTGGAATGGGTTGTGGTTGTGGTGGTGGGGCAAGTGGAGGAGTCAATGCTTTTGTTGTGGGCAACTGTGGTGGTGATTATTCGTATAAAATGGCTCATGAGTTCAATCATGTTGTTGCCAATATGTGGGGTGATATTTACAGCCTCGATTGCCTGGTGGGTTGGGATGAAGCTTATTGCGAACAACCAGATGGAACGAGGGAGTATTACTGTTATGAAGATTCTTTAGATAAGCGGGATGGTTTTTCAAGCATCAATTGTACATTTGACAGCTATATTCTTGAGTGCCTTCCCGATCAGGTGAAAAATTGTGTGGGTTCGTGCAACTGTTCCAAATATGATTTTCGTTGGGAATCTTATCCAGTTTGTCCGGCATTAGGTATTTGTAATGCGGGGTGTTGCCGCGGCATCGCCTCAGCCGGCTGCAGTGGTAGGGTCTATAACGGCCCGGATGGGCGAATTTTCCACCCAGCCTCTGAAGGTTTTTGGGTTAACCGCTACCTTCCGGTGACCGAAAACGCGGTATACATCATGGATAGTTACTCTCCTGCAACCAGTGATCCGGTGAAAGTTTGGATGAGGTTGGAAAACACTTACTCCCATTGTTATGAAGACAGGATTTTTAATGATGGTTATCTGAATTTACTCCGCAATCCACGCTTTCTTGATTCGGTGGATCCAGAGACCTTGCTCGTCAGTGGAGAAATCCATGCGGATGGCAGCGCGCTCTTCAACCCCTTTTTGCGGATGATCTCCCAGAACCTTGAACTACCCTCGAGTGATGAAGAGAGCTATCGCATTGTTTTACTCAACGCAGAATCTGACGTTCTTGAGTCGATTTCATTTGATCCAGTTTTCTATCAAACTGATCCTGAGGAAGGGGTGACGGATACGGCTTTCTTCTCTTACCGCGTTCAATGGATGGAAGGAACACAGAAAATTGAGCTCCGAAATCCCGCAGGAACAACTATCGCTGAACGAGAACTGAGTGTGAATCCACCCAAGGTTGAGATCACTAATCCCGAACCGGGTGTCTCAATTCCAGGGGGATCGCCAATCATCATCAAGTGGACAGGCACCGATGCGGATGAAGACCAGCTGAGTTATTTCATCTCTATTAGCATCGATGAAACTGAAAGTTGGCAACCGGTGGCTGGTTTCCTGGTGGAGAATCAGTATAAACTTGATACAGCCAGTTTTCCTGTGGACACTGATTTACTGATCAAGATTAGAGCAACTGATGGTGTGAACACTGCTTACAGCATACTATCTTCTCCCATCCGGATTACAGAAGCAAAGATAACTCTCCCTAAAAATATAAATTACCCTCTTCTGGTGGGAGTGATTATCTTATGGGCCGTTGGGGTTTGTGCATTGATTTGGATAATCATCAAAAATTTCGTTAAACGACGGAGATAAATCGGCCAATAATTTTTAAGCGAATGGGCTTGATAGTGCAAAGAATTATTGGCTTATTTGCTCTGAATACCAGACCAAATAATCCTGAACATGATTGCTCCAGTAACGCTCGTCGTGGTAGCCTACAAATTCGTTGAACTGGTGCTGGATGTTGTATTCCTGGAGGATGCTGTTAAACCCCTGCACCTCGTCCAAATTCTGATCCTTGTTCCCAACATCCACATAGAAAACCGGCAAAGAAGCCAGCGTTTCAAGATCACTCACTGCCAGGGTGATGTAGCCCATTTCACCGTAAAAGAGGGGGGCGCTGTGAGCGCCGATCGCCGTAAATACTTCAGGATGTGTGAACCCAAGATGGACAGCCCAGTTGCCACCTCGCGAGAGGCCGCCGATGGCGCGGCATTCCTTTTCACGGCAGACCCGGTAGGTTTTTTCAATATGGGGGATCAATTCACTCAGGATCACCTCGTCGTATTTTGAGCTGAAGGAATCCAGGTTGGTTTTGGTTTCGTTCGGCAGCACAATAATGAATGGATGTATCTGATTACTGTCTATTAGTTGGTCCATGGCGGTGAGCAGACCAATACGCACCCACTGGTCGTCGAAGCTGGTCTGTCCGTGCAGCATGTACAGCACCGAAAATTGGATGTCTTCGCTGCTTGAATAACAAGCCGGCAGATAAACCTTGAAGTTCAGGTCTTCTTTCAGTATATCCGAGGGGATTGATTCGTCGAGTACTGTTCCCAAAGAATCATTACAGCCTTGCGGGGTTTTAGTGGGAGAAGGCGTTGCGGTCTGGACGACCTCGAGAGTCTCTTCTGCTGCCGGGGTTTTTGGGTCGGCTGAGGAGGGAGGTGGGTTCGTCTGTGAACTGCAACCTGAGATGAATAGCAGGAAAAACAAGCAGCAGACGACCATTTTTTGAGCAAAAGAGAATGTTGGACGGGGTCTCATGAAAAGTGGATTTCCTTGACGGTTAACGCTCCTTCAGATTATACTCTAGAGGTTCGGGGTGTAGCGCAGTTGGCAGCGCACCGCGTTTGGGACGCGGGGGCCGGCGGTTCAAGTCCGCCCACCCCGACTAATTATTTAAACTCCCCAACCTTAATTATTTCTCGAAAAAACACCCTGTTTCCTCAAAAACTTATCCTGGCTGGATTCTGTCCGATAATCCCATATGGTTTACCATGTGAAAATCCATCGTCAGTCTTGAATCGGGATATAATTTTATCTGACGCATCATGGATTGTTGAAAAAATGACGCCATTTCTTTCGATCGTTTTGCCAGCCCACAATGAAGAAGAACGCCTGCCCGAGACTCTGCGGCAGGTGGAACAATTCATATGCTCCCAACCCTATGAGATCGAGGTGGTGGTGGTTGAAAATGCCAGCTCGGATCGTACTCTCGAGCTGGCTAATGCCTTCGCGGCTAATTATCGAAATACCCTTGTGATCCACGAAGAGCGACCAGGCAAGGGCCTGGCGGTCAAGCGTGGCATGCTGGCGGCTTCGGGCGAGTACCGCTTTTTTTGTGACGTCGATTTTTCAATGCCTATTGACCAAATTATAAAATTCCTCCCTCCCCAATTAAACAGCGTGGAGATTGCCATTGCCTCGCGCGAAGCCAGGGGAGCCATCCGTTACGGTGAACCTCTTTATCGCCACCTGATTGGGCGGGTATTCAATTGGATCGTGTGGATCCTGGTGCTTCCAGGTATCAACGACACCCAATGCGGCTTCAAGTGTTTTTCAGCCAAAGCATCAAAAGAACTCTTCCCCCTGCAAACCATTGACGGCTGGTCTTTCGATGTGGAAGTGTTGGCCATCGCGCGCCAGTTGGGATATCAGATCGTTGAGGTGCCCATTCCCTGGTACTACCAGCCGCAGTCCAAGGTTCACATTACGCGGGATCTCAAACGCACCCTGATGGAATTGTTCAAGATCAGAAAGATCATTCGAACCAGATCGTATGCCCGCCCGCATTGATCCAACCAGCATTCCCGCTTCTCCAGATCTTAGTTTTGAGTCGGCCTTATGGTCAAACTGCCTGCCTCTGGTAGCCGGGTTGGATGAAGCCGGACGGGGCGCCTGGGCTGGCCCGGTGGTGGCAGCAGCTGTGATCCTACCTTGCCAGATTGATATTCTGCACTCATTGGCTGGAGTGCGAGATTCGAAACAACTCTCACCCGACGCTCGCTCACAACTGGCTCCAGTCATTAAGCAACTCTCTCTGAGTTGGGGGATCGGTTTTGCTGACAACCAGGAAATTGACCGGTTGGGCATTTTGCCTGCCACAAGGCTGGCGATGTGCCGGGCACTTCATGAACTGAAACAGCCCCCTGACTATTTATTGCTAGACGCGCTCTTTTTACCGGATGAGGACACCCCGCAAACCTCGTTGATCAAGGGTGACCAACGCAGCCTGAGTATTGCTGCCGCATCCATTCTGGCAAAAACAGCTAGAGATGCATGGATGACCAGGATACATGAGGAATATCCCATTTATGGATTTGACCGGCATAAGGGATACGGTACACGACTGCACCAAGAGCGGTTGAAAACCCACGGAAAATGCGCTTTGCACCGCGTGACCTACAGACCCGTTTCAAGTTACTAAAAGAAAAACGTGAGGCGCAAGCCTCACGTTTTTGGTGTAATCGCGGATTATTTTTTCTTCGCTGCTCTGAAGATGATCGCCTTGGTTAATTCTGCCACGATCGATGGAATCAGTAACAATGGAAGGAGCAGAGCCCATTGTTCCCAGGCCAACGGAGTGGTTTGGAATACCGGGTTCAAGAATGGGACGTAGACCACCGCCAGCATCAACACAAAGGATGACAGCACCGCCCAGTTCATCCACTTGTTGGAGAAGATACCGATCTTGAGCAGTGGATAACGTTCAGACCTGGCCGTGAAGGCCCGCAGCAATTCTGAAGCTGAAAGCGTAACGAAAGCCATGGTCTCAGCTAGTGAAAGGCGTTGTTCCAACGGAAGATCAGCGTGAGCAGATAAACCTCGCCAGAAGGCAAACAAAGTCGCACCTGCGATGGCGATGGTCTGCAAGACGACGCCCAGTGCCATCTGTTTGTTGATGATCGGCTCATTTGATGGCCGTGGTTTTTGATCCATGATATCCGGATCGCCTTTTTCGGTTCCCAGCGCCAGCGCAGGGGCACCGTCAGAGATCAAGTTTAACCATAACAGTTGAACGGGCACGAGAGGTGAAAGCTGCTCGGAGGTGAATTGTGAAAGTTGTGGGATGAACCTGCCAAAAGCAGTGGGCAGGAAGATGATCAAGATCTCACCCATGTTGCAAGAGATCAGGTAATAAACGAACTTGCGGATATTGGAGTAGATGATCCTTCCCTGTTCCACCGCCGAAACAATGCTGACGTAATTGTCGTCGGTTAAGACCATATCTGCGGTGTCTTTGGCCACGTCTGTGCCGGTGATGCCCATGGATACACCAATGTCTGCTTGTTTGATGGCGGGGGCGTCATTGACACCATCTCCGGTCATGGCGACCACTTCGCCATTGGACTGCAGGGCGTTCACAATGCGCATCTTGTGCTCGGGGGAGACCCGCGCGAACACATCGGTCTGTTCCACTTCGACGGCTAATTGTTTGTCGTCAATCGTGTCCAGCTCTGCGCCGGTCATCACTTTGTGTCCAGGGCGAAGCAGGCCGATGCTTTCAGCAATGGCTCGCGCCGTGTTGGGATAGTCCCCCGTGATCATGATGGTGCGGATGCCAGCTTTGACAGCGGTCAGCAGCGCGGGTTTTACTTCCGATCTGGCGGGATCGATCATGCCGAGCAGACCCACGAAGATCAGGTCTTTCTCGAGTTCAGTAGTATTGAGTTCGCCTTCAATGGTTCTTTCAAGTCTGCAAGCCACACCCAGCACCCGCAGAGCTTTCTTGGTCATGGCATCGTTGGCTTCCAGGATTTTCTGGCGTTCCTGATCGTCCAAAGGACGGGTATTGATGTTGTCCGCAGACATGATGCGGTTGCAGAGTTTCAAGACAACATCCGGGGCACCCTTAACGGCCACCACATGCATATTCTTGAACGTTTCATCTGTGAACGGAGAAATGTCGTTCAAACGCGGTTCATCGATGGTGTGGATGGTCACCATGCGCTTCCGTTCTGAATCGAACGGAATCTCATTCTTGCGCGGGTAGGCGTAGCTCAGATCTTTCGATTTCGCGCCAGCCTTGTAGGCAGCCACCAGGATCGAACCTTCAGTGGGGTCTCCGATCATGCGATATTCGGTTCCGCCCCCCTCAATGACGGATTCTTCAAGCAGGGCGTCGTTATTTAAAGCACCCAGCCACAGAGCGGTTTTGGTGGTGGCATAGTCATCCAGACTGACCTTCTTACCGTCCACCATGAAATCGCCCACCGGGGAATACCCTTGTCCGGTCACTTCTACCATTCGTCCGTCAGTCCAAATATTTGTGACGGTCATTTCGTTTTGGGTCAGCGTACCGGTTTTATCTGAGCAGATGACGGTCGCAGAACCGAGCGTTTCCACCGATGAAAGACGTCGGATTAAGGCATGCCGTTTGATCATTTCCTGCATACCCAACGCCAGGCTGATGGTCACAATGGCAGGCAGCCCTTCTGGAACCGCAGCAATTGCCAGGCTGACGGCGATCATGAATAGTTCAAGGGCGTTACCACCCTCAAGCAGACCAACGCCAAAAACGATCGCGCAGACCACCAAACAGGCGATCCCCAGAGTTTTTCCAAGCTGGTCTAACCGTTTTTGAAGAGGAGTCTCTTCCTCTTGAACAGACTGCAGCATATCAGCGATCAAACCCAATTGAGTGCGCATGCCGATGTTGGTCACCACACCGTGGCCGCGGCCGTAAGAAACCACGGTGCCCATGAAGACCGAGTTCTTGCGATCACCCAGCGAAGCGTCTGTTTCTAACTTCAGCGACGCGTTTTTCTGAACTGGCACAGATTCACCTGTTAATGCGGCTTCCTCCACGCGCATGTTGACTGATTCAAGCAGGCGCAAGTCGGCGGGGATGAAATTGCCCGCTTCCAGTTTGACAATGTCACCAGGCACCAGTTGGATCGCCGGTATGGAAATGTGTTTTCCATTTCGAATGACTTGTGCATCAGGGGCTGCCATTTTCTTCAATGCAGCCAACGCTTCTTCTGCACGGGATTCTTGAACCACACCCAACACAGCGTTCAATACCACGATGAGCAGAATTGCTGCAGAATCAACCCACTCGCCTAGAACCATTGATATGAGCGCAGCCACGATCAGCAGGATGATCACGAAGGACTTCAACTGGGCGAGAACAAGTTGAAAGAAGGTGGGTCGAGGTTTTTCACGAAGCTGGTTCAGACCATATTTTTGTTGCCTTTTTTCAACCTCATCGGTTGTCAGGCCGTTAGCGTCTGTCGTTTCCAGCTTATTAAGGACTTCATCTGTACCCAGGGCATGCCAGGCTACGACGAGGTCTTCCGCTGGTTGTATCGCGGCACTTTCTTCTCTTGCAATCATACACAATTCTCCTGTCTAAAAATTTTCAAACCAATTACGGGCTGATTATTGTGCCCGGTAATATTTCGCTGTTTTTTGGGATGACCACGATTCCATCTCGTACCACCCACTGCTCTCCATCAATATCTGTTCCGCGTGGGAAAGGCTTAATGGTCACACCGGGTCCCAGACGGGCGTTTTTATCGATAATAGCTCCTTCTATAGAGCAATTGTCACCAATTTCAAGCGGTTCTAGTCGTCCTTCTGAGCGCCAATCCCTTTCATAGTAATCATTTCCCATTAGAATGCTGTCTTTGATCTTCACGCCGTTGCGAATCTGGCTGCGCAGGCCGATCACGGAATGCTTGATGGAAGCATTGGATATGCAACATCCTTCGGCGAGCAGAACGTCTTCGATCTTGCAATCGGAAATGACCGAACCCGGCAAAAAACGGGGATGACTGTAAATAGGTTTGGCAGGATCGAACATATTGAAAGGAGGATCGGGTTGGGTTAATGCCAGGTTGGTGTCATAGAAAGTACGGATGGTTCCTATATCTTCCCAATAACCCTCAAAGTCATAGCCATAAACCCGGTGTGTTTTGATTGCGCTGGGAATAACCTCTCCGCCAAAATCATCTGCATCATTGTTTTCCAGCAGACCCAGCAAGACTTCAGTCTTGAACAGATAAATACCCATCGAGCCCAGAAAGGGTTTTAGTGGATCGTCACGGCTGACGGCTTGTTCAAGGATTTTTGGGTCGGTTGGTTTTTCATAAAAATTCGTGATTTTGTTGCCCGCCCCACGTTTGAGGATCCCGAAACGCGAACCGTCTTCCTTGCGTACGGGTTGGACGGCGATGGTGATATCAGCGTCCAAATTGAAGTGAAAATCTGCCATCTTGGCAAAGTCCATGCGATACAGATGGTCTCCTGCCAGGATCAGCACATACTTGGCGCGCGTGGCGCGGATCTCGTATTTTTGTTTTCGCACAGCATCCGCGGTACCTTGATACCAGTCGAGACTGCCCATGGTTTGCTCGGCGGCCCAGATCTGCACCCAACCCTGGTGAAAGGCGTCGAATTTATACGTACTGACGATGTGCCTATGCAGCGAAATGGAATTGAATTGCGTAAGCACCGCGATGCGGATGATTCCAGAATTGATGCAGTTACTGATTGGAATATCGATCAGCCGGTACTTTCCCGCGATGGGAACCGCAGGTTTTGACCGTTGCCTAGTCAATGGAAATAACCGGGAACCACGTCCCCCACCCAAAATGACCGCAAGTATGTCGTCAACTGTAGGCATTCAGCACCTTTCCCAATAAGAGAGTTGTTCAGTTATCAGATGACGGGCTGACGAGTAAATAAAAGAATACGATAGTTAATTTCTCGAGTCAACCCTATGGCGATCGGTTTTAATAAATGGTTAATAATGTTCTGTGCTGCAACTAATAACTTGCCGTGGCAGCCATTCAAAATTAGTAATATGCCGGACGCGCCTTTTTTCTGAAAAACAGGGTCAAGATCAACCCTCCGATGAATCCGCCGATATGAGCCATATACGCCACACCATCCGAGCTGACCGCACCAGACAAGGTTCCCACACCGCTGACCAATTGAATGGCAATCCACGCACCGATTACCAGAATGGCGGGCAGGCTGACGATCCAGGCGGCCAGCAGCACTCTCACCCGCCTGCCGGGAAAAAGCACCAGATAAGCGGCCAGAACGCCGGCGATGGCACCTGACGCGCCCAGGGTTGGCACATCTGAAAAAATAGATACTGCGAATTGTGCAAAATTGGCCGCCAACCCGGAAAGCAGATAGAATAATAAAAATTTAAAGTGGCCGAAGCGATCTTCTACGTTGTCTCCAAAGATGAGCAGATAGAGCATGTTCCCACCCAGGTGCAGCCACCCCCCGTGCAAGAATAAGGAGGTGAACAGGGTGATGAATTCACCGGCCGGGTCGACCAGGAAATTTGTGGGGATGAAGGACCACTGCAAGATAAAGGATTCACCACCGAGCAATTCCATGAAGAAGACCACGACATTGATCGCCACCAGGCCGTATGTCACGATGGGGAATAATCTACGCTGCGAATTGTCATCGCCGATGGGTAACATACAAACTCCAGAAGAGCATCGTTCTCAATAAATATGAGTATAAAGGGTTTTAAACAAACCTGCAATTCATTGGTTAATTATAATTGAGTGGGGTCGCAGTTTGAGCGTCCCACGAGAGGAGGTCGAGTCTGGAGGAGGAAATCGAAAGCGAGTGGCCACGATACCTGCGTCGTTGTCCGTCATGGCGGTGATGGTGGCGGGTCCGAACACACCCAAGAACAGCAGCACAGGGCGGATCATGGGCAACCTTGACCACCTTTTAATGGCGATGTGTAGAGATCGCCTCCTTATAGGATCGACCTCTTGTGCTATTCACGATTGTAATAATAAAAGCGCGGCAGTTTCTTCTTCCACGCTGTGGGGATGATCTTGTCGAGCGCGTCGTCTGCGGTCACCATTCCAAGTAGTCGGTTCTCGTCATCCACCACCGGGATGGTGAGCAGGTTGTACTTTGAGATCATCTGTGCCAGCGTTTCTTGCTTGGTTTGAACGTGTGCAGACACCACCTTGCGGTGCATGAAGCTGTTTACCAGTGTGTTTGGTTTGGCAAGCACCAGGTCGCTCAAAGAGAAAACACCGAGCAGATGATTGGTATCATCGGTCACGTACACATAAAAGATGGATTCAGCATCTGGAGCTGAAGTGCGGATCGCTTCAATGGCCTTGCTGGCAGTCAAGCCCGGTCGGATGGCGGCCAGATCTGTGGTCATGAGACCACCGGCGGTGTCTTCTGGGTAAGAAAGCAATAGTCTGACGTCTTTGGCTTCGTCGTCTTCCATCAATTCCAGCAGGTCCTCAGACCTCTCCGCGGGCAATTCAGCCAGCAGGTCTGCAGCCTCATCGGGCGACATCTCTTCCAACACATCGGCCACTTTTTCATTTGACATTTCCTGCACCAGGGTGGCTTGAAAGTCGGGTTCCACCTCTTCCAGCGCGTCTGCCAGATGCTCGATGTCCATCGAATCCAGCAGCTTTCGGCTTTCGTTGTGATTCATATCGCTGAGGATCTCAGCCAGATCGGCTGGATGCAGTTCGCGGATCTTCTCCCCTGAAACTTTCAGGTGCATAAATTGATCGTGTACCAGCAGTTCCACGAAATCCCACGAGATCTTGTTGGCGGAGGATTTTTTAGTAAAGCGGGTGTTGATCCATTCAGCCAGTTTTCGAAAACCAAGGCGGCGCAGGATACCGGTGGAGCCGATATCCACGTTGGAGACGTAATAATCTCCATTCACCTTGGTGATTTCAAGATCGTTTACGCGCACCACGCGTATGCCGTTGGTGTCGATGATCTGTTTATCCAACACATCGTCTAATAGCCTGATCTCATCCCCGGTGGGAGAATACTGGTCAAGGTTGTTCCGGCTGTGAGCCAGTGGGATGACCGCGGCGAAAAGGACGGTTACTTCTGAAAATGGATAATAATTGATTTCTTTCTTTGACAAAATGGCCAGGCTGGTTAACACGGGATGAGGAACCCCCGGTTTTTGAACGGCCAGCACTTCGTCAAGATGACCAAGGGATTTCCCGTCTGAATCGACTACGGATCTGCCAATTAACTGACTGATGAACGGCATAAGAACACCTCCATAAAGATAATTCCTTTTGGAGCCGGTAAAAAGAAACCGGCTGGTATGCGGGTACCAGCCGGCGTATGAACAGCCGTGATCAATCAGAGTGCTCTGATCAGTCTGGTACCTCTTGCAGGTTGATTAACTTGACTTCATTCCAACCGTAAACAATCTTGCGGTTAGATGTGCAAGTTTTTACAGCCCAGTTTTGAACGAACGTGGATAGTGCTAAAAGTCCTCTCCTACGTAGGGGAGGCACATCTTTTGAACTACCCGCTTCTTCCAACGGCATTTTGAACCTTTCTTCTGAAATAGATTTCAGGATAATGAGTTTACGACTTCGTCTATTTTAATTTTCTTGTGTATGAAAGTCAATATATTACTTTTGCATCATTTGATGAGAGGAGTTTTAAGTGATTTATGAAATAACCCGACGTAGAATGTAATCAATTTTCCCATCCTGGAAGTCCGTCTGTGTAAAGCCACATTTCTCCAGGACTTTTTGAGACCCAAGGTTCCCAACGAGCACACCACTGGCGGTGATCGCTTTGCATTCGGGGTGAGAAAACGCCCATTGGGCTATGGCCTGAACAGCCTCGCTCATGTATCCTTTTTGTCGAAAGACCGGATCAATGCCGTAACCGATCTCAACCTCTCCTTTGGCATTCGGCAGGCCTTTGAATCCCACCATTCCTGCCCCAATATTTTCCTCCCGGATCACGATCAGCCAGTAGGTGTACCAGAGATGAACTTCAGGGGGCAGCAATCCCATTTTCTCAATTTTCATTCTCACCGCCCGGTTGGCAGCACCCTCCAGAAGGGAAGTGGATATGGGCAGTCCAACTTCAACTGAGAGATCAGCAAGTGAGGTAAGGCTGCATCTCAAGTTTGATAATGAAAGCGGGACCAAGCGAAGTCGTTGGGTTGACAGGGTTTCCATAATCACCTTTCAAAGAGTGGGGAGTAAATCATGACAAAAAACCTCTGGTTTGGAGTGTATAATCGGAAAAATGATCCGTCCAAAGCATGATACTCGTTTTCCCATTTGGAAACAACTGGCTTTTGCCCTCGGTTGGGGCTTGGGTTCTTTTGCCGTTCTGTTTCTGCTGGTAAACTTTGCCATCACTCTGGTTTTCACCGGGCGCATTTTCCCCGGTGTGACAATGAACGGCACTTCACTGGCGGGTATGTCAGTGGATGAGGCGGCTTCTGTGATTTCATCGATCTGCCGTTACCCAGATGAGGGCAACATCCTGCTAGTGGATGGTGAACGAACGTGGTTCCTAAAACCTGTTCAATTGGGCTTTTACCTTGACCCTGTGGCGTCAGCCAACGCCGCCTATAATCTGGGCCGAAAGGGCAGGTTGTTCGATGTTCTGCTTGACCGCGTCAATCTGTTCACCAAGGGTGTCGAAACCCAGCCCTCGTTTGTGTTTGATCAAAAAACCGCCATTAGTTATCTCACCACCCTGGCCAACGAGATCAACCAGACCGTGCGAGAAGCCAGCCTGGCGATCTACGGCACCGAGGTGGTTGTGCAAAACGGACAGAGGGGTCGCGTGTTGGACGTGGCTTCTACCCTGCAGACCGTCACCTCGCAGATCCAGTCCATGCAAGATGGTGTGATCCCATTGGTGATCTTGCAAAGTGACCCAGTGGTGCAGAATGCCGACACCCAGGCGGAACTGGCACGTTCGATCCTCAGCCAGCCGCTCACGTTGACGGTTCCAGGTGAAGGTGGAAATTCGATTCAGCTAAATCCTGTTGACCTGGCTCCACTCTTGTCCATTGAAAGGGTGCAAGATGCCAGCGGCGCTCAATATCATATCACAACCAACAAACCACTTTTGACCGCCTGGTTAACTTCACTGGCAGACGGGTTCGAATTAACAGCCGAGAACGCGCGTTTCCGATTTAAAGATGAAACCCATCAACTTGATTTGATCAACCCCGCCGTCATCGGACGTACCCTGGATGTGGAAAAAACGATCTCCGCCATTGACGTGGCGCTCGAAAGCGGCGGGCATTCTGCTGAACTGCAATTTGTTTTCACCAATCCCGCGGTGACTGATCAGATGACAGGCGCGGATTTGGGCATCACAGAACTGGTGGAAGAGCAATACACCTACTTCGCTGGATCTGATTCGGGAAGAATTCAGAACATTCAAACCGCTGCGAGTAAATTTGACGGGCTCCTGGTGGCGCCTGGGGCGACGCTTTCGATGGCAGAAGTGTTGGGTGACATCAGCGTCGAAAATGATTACACCGAAGCCCTCATCATCGTTGGCGATGAGACCATCAAGGGGGTGGGCGGAGGTGTTTGCCAGGTGAGTACCACCCTGTTCCGCACGGTGCTTTATTCCGGGTTCCCGGTGCTCGAAAGACACCCCCACGCTTATCGGGTGGGCTATTATGAGCAATCCAATTCCTCCGGCGCGCGCGATTCTTCCCTGGCAGGCATGGATGCTTCTGTGTTTGTCCCTCTTGTGGATTTCAAATTCACCAATGACACCCCCTACTGGCTGCTCATGGAAACCTATGTTTACCCATCAAGCAATGCCCTGCTGTGGAGGTTTTATTCCACCAGTGATGGGCGCGAGGTGTCAGTCACTTCGTCAGGGCTTTCGAATATCAAGGAACCTCTTGAAACGGTGTATCGCGAAAACCCCAGTTTCCCTGAAGGCAAGATCAAGCAGGTGGATTGGGCGGTTGAAGGGGCAGATGTGACCATTACAAGACGGGTCACAAGAAATGGAACGCTCCTGTTTGAAGACCGCTTCTTTACCCGTTATGAGGCCTGGGGTGATGTGTTTGAATACGGCCCCGGCACTGAAAATATACCCACTCCCACTCCGACACCGTAAGGGTGGGATGGTACAATTGGCAAAACGAAAAAAGTGGAGAGAAAATGGTAAATCAGGATTTATTGGACATTCTAAGATGCCCTGTTTGCGTGAAAGAGAACAAAGGCTTGCTCAAATTGGTTAAGGGCGCCTGGCTGGTATGCGACGATTGTTCCAGAAAATACCCCATCGTCGAAGACATCCCCGTTATGCTGATCACTGAAGGCGACAAGTGGAAAGCGCATAAACCTGAGGATCTGCCTGTTCCGCCTCCCCGGCCTGAATAGGCAGCGGATGATGATATAATCCCGGTTGGAACTAATCTTGCAACAAACAACCTGATATTAATTTTTAACCAAAGAGATGGTGCAATAATCCTATGACACAACCTGAATATCGATCAATGGCGCGTTCGCGGAATTCCCGCAGGCAGAGCATGGATAAAGCCACAAAGATTTTGTTGATTGCTTTTGTTGTATTGGGGGTCATCCTGGCGTTCGTCGGTGGGAAATTTGTTTTCAACCTGGTGAAAAGCTGGACGGTCACCTCACTACCTGGCGCTCCAGTGGATTTGACCAACAACACGACCAGTACGGGCGGCGAGACGACCGCCGGGGTTCCGTTGCAATCCAATAACGCTCCTGCAGGTGCCGCCTGGGATGGAAAAAGCCGCATCAACATATTACTGCTTGGTCTCGACTATTCTACCCGCCGGCAGGCTGAAGACCAGGGTTCGCCTCTTTCTGACACCATGATGTTGGTGACGGTGGATCCAATGACCAAAACAATTGGAGTTATGGGTATCCTCCGCGATCTGTGGGTCAACATCCCGGGTTTTGAATACAACAAGATCAACTCCGCCTACAAGCTGGGTGAAGATTATCAACTTCCCGAAGGCGGCGCGGGTTTGGCCATGGAGACCGTCGAAGGCCTGTTGGGCGTACCCATTGATTTCTACGCCAAAGTGGATTTCAACGCATTTACCCGAATTATCGACGAACTGGATGGGATCATCATCACCACAGACCAGCCCATGCTCCTGGATTGGTACGGCCATGGCGACAAATTTTGGCTTGAACCGGGCACTTATTCCATGCCAGGCAGCTTTGTGCTGGCCTACGCACGCACGCGTGACGCTGCATACGGTGACGGAGACTACGCCCGGAGTCAGCGCCAGATGCAGGTCATCAAGGCAATTTTTGACCGCGTGCTGGATCTAAATCGGTTGCCAAATCTAATCGCTAAGGCCCCTGCGATTTATGCTGAGATTTCTTCTGGTGTGCAAACCAACATGTCTTTTGACCAGGCCATTCAACTGGCATATCTCGTGTCGCAGATCCCGCGTGAAAACATGAAAACCTATACTATCACAACCAATGAAGCAGTCGGCGAAGTCACGCCAGATGGTATATACATATTACGAGTCATTCCAGACCAATTACGTATCCTGAGAGATCAAGTGTTCACTGCTTCCGGTGTGGCTGCTGCCCCGATCGTGATGCAGGAAAGCGGCGTTCAAAACACCGGAGATCCCCTGACGCTGGCAGTCACCGAAGGTGCGCGGATCGCCATCCTAAACGGAACCAACACTGGCGGATTAGCCGAAACGACAGCCTCCTACCTGACGGGTCAGGGATTGAATGTGGTGATGACGGGTAATACCGACAACGCCGACAACACGACCATCATTTATCACAGCAATACGCCCTACGCCATCAAGTATCTCTCTGCGTTGATGCAGGTAAGCAACGCGCGCATCTATAACCAGAATGATCCCAACAGCACTTCTGACGTCACGGTGATCTTGGGCAACGATTGGGCAACGTCCAATCCAATGCAGTAGAAACTCAAACCCCGGCTTCGAAGCCGGGGTTTTTTGATCGTTTCTTTCACAGATTGACTTACCATTTGGCGTTGTGTTCTTCAGACCAGCCGATCAGATCCTTGATCTCGATCTTCTTTCCATCGTCGGTTACCACGCTGCCGTTGTATTTTCCAAACATCTGGTGCACTTCGCTGCGCAACACTTTGAGGTCGGTCTTGGCCACACGTTCAAAGAAGGGTGTGAAGACCAGATCCAAACGGCCGTCGGGGCAGGTCATCGTCCACGGTGACTTGAAATTCTTGTTGTCGTAGTTGTAACTGATCTTGCCCAGTTTGTGAACCTTCCCATCCAGAATGAAGCAGTTTTCGGTGGCTGCCGAGGTGTCGCCAAAACCGTATCCTAGGTTTAAGCCAATGCGGCGCTTATCTTTGAGGAAGCCTGACGCGCTGGACCAAACCCAGAAGGACTCGTATTCCCACACACCGCGGCCCCAATCCAGGTTGCCCAGGCAAGCGTCTGGATCGATCTCATGTCGTATTCCTTGATACTCCACCCAACCGGTTGCGGGCATGCAATTGATCTTGCGGTTGTAGTAAAAACGCTTTCCCGGGATGGGAATCGCGATCACCATTGATTCGTGTTCCGCGGGGACGGTGAATTCCACATCCGCTTTCAATTCGGTGCTGCCAAACCCGGGCCAGCGCACGAACAAGGTTCGCTTGGTGCCTTCCACATTGAAGCGCAATGTTCTTCCACCGCCCTGATAGGTGCTTTCACCCTCCCAGCTGTTGCGTGGGATCTTCACCCCGCTCGCGAACGGGATGGTCAGAGTTTGTTCTTCGTATTTTCCCGAAGCGAACTCGATCACATACGCGAATACCATACCGATGTAGCCAATGTCGCTGACGGTGAAGGAAAAGAAATGCGTGGGGGTCGTGATCGCATAGTAGTCCCACACCTTGATGCGCATCCCCTGCAGGAACTTTAACTTATAGAAATGACAGTCTTCCAGGTTGCAGTCGAGCACTTGTTGGGTGGCCCAGCCTGCCTGGGTCAGATTACCGTCTTTCGCGAGCAGTTTTCCGGGTCCTTTGAGTAGTTTTTGTTCGATCATTGAGGTTCTCCGTAAAGAATGGATGGGATTCAAAAGTAATTATACGCCGGCTTGATTTTAAAGGCCAAAACGCCTTTTGAGGGGCGTTTTGAATGGTTGGTATTTGTTTTTCAGATGGTTTCGACGGCGCCAGGCAGGCTGCTGTTGTTTCGATACCAGCGTTGTTCACTTTCATTGGCCAGCGCCATGATCTTGAGCATGACTTTTCGGGCGGATTCTTTCACGTGGGTATGGTCTTCCACATCGCCGCTCAGATGTAAGGGGTTTCCGACTGTGACGCCATAAGGTCCGCGCAGATACCAGTAACTGGTTTCTTCCTTGCCGCTGACCACAGATTTTAACGTATGCAGGCGGTTTTTCAACAGGTGAATCCCAACCGGAATGACCGGTGCGCCGCTGGCGATGGCCAGACGCGCCACACCCGTTCGGGCTTCATGAAATCCACCACTCAGGGGGCTGATCAACCCTTCGGGGAAGATCATCACGGTATGTCCCGCTTTGAGGTGCTCAAGTGCCTCATCGATTGCTTCCTGTCCGTGGCCAGGTTTCACCGAGATGTGGCCTGAGCGGCGCAGGTATTCGCCCAGAATGGGCACATGAAACAGAACATCGTTGATCATGATGTAGGATTGGTGTCCGAGCATGGAAGCCACGAAGAAGGGGTCGCCAGTGCTGGGATGATTGGGAGCGATGATCTTCGCGCCGGGCGGGAAGGGGCTTTTCTTCTTTACATCCATCTTTAACATGGTCCCCGTGTAGGTTTTCACCACAGGTTTGGAAATTCCATAAAGTGTTTTTTGTAGGATCTTTGACATCGACTCTCTCACTGATAAGCTACTGATTATTTACAGGGTCAAGCATATCGCTTTGAGCCAAAAAGTGCATTGGCTGCTAGGCACACCCTGGTCATGGGTAAGGGCACATTTTTTTGGACGATGAGGGGGGAAGGAATATGACTACCCAGGTAACCTATAAAACACATCAATTCCTTGATGGATACTGAAAAACGGTTTGCAATTTTGCAAACCGTTTGGCTTGGTCGAAAACGGGTGTACAGATTAGGGTAGATCGAGCACACCTTGAACAGGTGGGTGATTGTGTAACCAGCGCTGCTGGCTTTCAGCCGCCAATTGCATGATCCTCAACATGATCTGGTGGGCAACACCTCTGACATGCTCGTGATCCTCCACGTCTCCTGAGAAGCGTATAGGAGCGCCCAGGGTCACGGCATAGGGTCCGCGCAGATACCAATAGCTGAGTCTTGTTTCACCGTTAAAATCGGATTTTAAAGTTTGAATGCGGTTTCGCTGCAGATAGATACCCACCGGATAGACGGGCGCGCCGCTGGCCAGTGCCAGGCGTGCCACACCTGTGCGTTCCTTCATGTACCCGCCCTGGCGCGGGCTGTTTGCGCCTTCGGGGAAGATCATCACGGTATGACCGGCTTTGAGATGCTCCAGCGCTGCGTCGATCGCCTCTTGCCCACGACCGGGAATGACCGGGATGTGACCCAACCGGCGCAGGAAACTGCCCATCACGGGCAATTTGAACACAACATCCGTAATGAGGATGTAACTTTGATGACCGAGCAATGACGCCATGATGAACGGATCAACCACAGTAGGGTGATTGGGCGCGATGATCTTGGCACCCGGGGTGAAGGGTGTTTTCTGTTCCACATCCATGCTGAGCAGCGTGCCCGTGTACGCCTTGATGGGCGGCAGCGACATGCCGTACAGTGCTCTTTCAACAATTTTTTTGAATAACAAGGCAGAATTTCCTTTCAGATTTTCTTGTGCATTCTATGAAGCTTAACCGATTCTTTCTCTTTTTCTATTCCCCTCAAGACATAAATCACCAGGTGAAAATAGTCATATTAAAAAGAACCCGTGGCCCCCATTTGAGTTACGTCAGAGCCACGGTTCAAATTAATGCAATATCGGTGCCAAATCTTATTTCTTGTTGAATTTCTCCAGATAGGGTGTCAACAGTTTCACCCACACTTTGTAGCCCGCGGACATCAAATGCAAGTTGTCATTGGTGAACTCTGATTTCAACGCGCCAAGTTCATCCGCAAAATAGGGGTGAAGGTTAATGAAGGTATAATCGTACTCCTCCGCCAGCTTTTCAAGCCCCAGGTTCAGCATCGTGATCTGGTTGGTAAAGCGTCTGGCACGCGGCAGAATGGATTGTACGAACACCCGGGTCGTAGGCGATAGTTCCTTGCAACGGTGCAGGATCTTTTCGTAATTTGAGAGGATTTCTGCCTCGTGGCGGTAGTTCCACCAGTTCAGGTCGTTGGTGCCGATCAGGATGAACAGCGCGGCTGGCGTGTTCTCCAGGATGTCGTTGATGCGGCCAAGCACGCCGACCGTGTCATCGCCGTTGATGCCGCGGTTCTTGATGTTCATACCCGGGAACAACTCGTCCCAGCAGCCGCCGTCGGTGATGCTGTCGCCCAGCAGTACAACATCCCCTTTTTGGATCTTGCAGTACCGGTAAAGATCGGAACGCTGCAGATAATGCGAATGCTCGATCCGTTCCACCGCCAGGCGCGTGACGATGAAGAACGTCAGCACCACAGCCAGCATGATGAAGAGAAATACAATTGTTGTGTTCATTCTTTATCCATTCATTAGTTATTATGGTTCCAAACAATAAGGTAGTGACGACATGTCCGAATCAGGGTCAAGGGTCTGATCAAATTCATCAAAGAATTTAATGGCCGTGATCTCGGGGAATTGCTCAAGATTCTTTCCGATCACGCTCGCCACCGAGTAGGCCGCCCCGTTGTTGGCACAGGTACCCTCAAAGTGGATATGGGCGATGCCGTTATCCAGTGTGAATTCCCTCACCCCCGTGAAACCACTCGAAACCAGGATCAAGCCCTGGGCTTGTTCTTCAGCGGTAGGGCCGGCAAAATACGCGTCCAGCACGGCCTGGATGGGATCAACTCCCTCTGGCAGCGGGCGGGTGACCGCCACTTCAAAGGGCAATGTGCCCACAGCGAACTTGGCCTGATCGGTGAAATACACGGTGATGGTCTCAGATGGCACGCTTTCGGTGGTTGGAACTGCGGGGGCTTCGGTTGGCACGACGGTCTCAACGGGCACTTCTTCCATTGTCGCGACGGGTTGAACCTCAGCGGTTGGGGTAGGCGTCAGGTTTACGGAAATCGAACATGCCAGAAGGGGAATAGCAGCCAACAAAAGGATGCTAAATTTCCAAATTCGTCTCATGGTTCCTCCAATCACAGTTTTTATTATAGGATATCTTGAGCCCTTTCGGGTAAAATTGTGCTCATAATTAAGGAGTGCCATGTTGACAAATGAACAAATCCTAGAAGCATTAAAAAAAGTGATGGACCCCGAACTTGGCCGCAGCATCGTTGAATTGGGCATGGTGCGGGAGATTAAGATCACAGAAACGGGTGAGGTTTCATTCACCCTGGCGTTGACTATTCCAGGCTGCCCGATGAAAGTGCAGATGCAGCGTGACGCGACTGCCGCATTGATGGCAATTCCAGGTGTCAAAGATGTGAAGGTCAATTTCGGTTCCATGACGGATGAAGAACGGAAAAAGGTGTTTTCCGGCGGACAACCCGAACTGCCGAAATTAAATAAATTCAACCAGGTCAACAAGGTGATCGCGGTCTTAAGCGGCAAGGGTGGTGTGGGCAAGTCCTCCATTACAGCCATGCTGGCCTGTGAGTTGTCGCGCGCCGGTAAAAAGGTTGGCATCCTGGATGCAGACATCACTGGTCCCTCCATCCCCAAACTCTTTGGCCTGCCTTCCGGTGGGCTGCGCGGTAGCGACCAGGGCATCCTGCCTGCAGTGGCGGTTTTGGGCATCAAGGTGGTCTCGGTCAACCTGATGCTGCCAGACGAGAATGCGGCCGTCATCTGGCGCGGTCCGATGATCTCGGGCACCATTCAGCAGTTCTGGCGCGACGTGCTGTGGGGTAAACTGGATTTCCTGTTGGTGGACCTTCCCCCCGGCACCTCGGATGCCGCGTTGTCGGTCATGCAGACTCTTCCGGTCAACGGCGTGGTGCTGGTCACCACCCCGCAGGAACTGGCTGGCATGGTGGTGCGCAAGGCGGATTCCATGCTTAAACAGCTTAAAATCCCGGTGGCGGCTGTGGTCGAGAACATGAGCTATTTCGCCTGCCCCGATTGCGGCAAGGAACACGAGATCTTTGGTCCCAGCCATATTGAGGAATTGCTCAAATCGGTGGACACCAAAGTTTATGCGCGCCTGCCCATTGATCTTAAGCTGGCCACCCTGGCGGATGGCGGTCAGATCGACAAAGCGGACTCGCAGCACTTGAAAAAGATCGTCTCCGCGATTTCATAAGCCTGGTTTTTGTTCTGGATAGGGGAGAACAATGGAAAAAACGAATTTGGTTGGGGCTTGGACTGCGGTTCTGTTCTTTGTTTCGGCTATTCTGGTTTTTATCGTTCGCCTGGTTGGAAAACCCCAATATGGAAAATGGCTGGGAGTCATCGACCTGTTATTGATCCTCCCCGCGGTTTTCTTGCTGATTACCGCAATAAAGGAACAACGGGGAACGCTTTACTTCATCCAGATCGGGTTTGTCTTGGCCTGGCTGTTGCTTGAACTACTTCTCGATTATGTTCTGCAGATTGATTTTCGTCATACCCAATGGATGGTCATCAGTTACGTGGTTTTATTCTTTGGTGCAGGGGGCGGGTTGGTGGGCATCGCCAGCCATGCCGGTAAACCGTGGACGATCACCACGGGAATCCTGTTCATCATTATGGCGATTCTCGCGTTCGTGCAGCGCAAGATCACCGGGTTATAAAGAGGAAAAATTAGAATCCGCTGATCAACAAGGCGATGAAGCCTACGATCAGCACCAGAGCCAATCCAAACGGGAGGGTGATGCGCATGATGTCGCCCTCTCGTCCTTTTAATCCGGTGGTGGTGCCGCCGACCGCCAGCTTGGCAGGGGCGATCATGCTGCCCAGCGAACCGCCGATGGTTTGCGCGGACAGCAGAACGATCGGTGAGAGGCTCAACAAGTGAGCCACGTCTTTTTGCATCGGTCCGAAAAGTACGTTGGAATTGGTGTTGCTGCCTGTGGCGAATGCCCCCACCATGCCGACCAGCGGCGATACCAGCGGATAGACCGCTCCCATGATGTCTGACAGGCTTTGCGCGATCTGCAGGGTCATGCCGGTGTATTCCATCAGCGAGGAAAGAGCGATCATAAAGAGCGTCCCCAGGCTGGCTGGCAGGGCGGCTTTGGCGGTCAGCCTCAGGGCGGGTTTCACCTTTCCGATCGGTAATCCTTTGATGCGCGGGACCACCAGAATGGCAAACAGTGAAGTCGCGATCATTAAAATGCCGGGGTGGGTGAAGAAGCGGAACACGTACCCGCTGCTGGCCGACACGATAAATCCGGTCTGGCTGACCGTTTCAGGCAGGGGTAAATTCCACGTGAACGAAGACAGGAACTGGTTGACCGGTTTGAGCATGGTCACGAACACCATCAAAACCATCAGCACGCCATAGGTGAGCAGGCTGGTTGACAGGGATGGATCCGTTGATTGTTTTTTGACCCAACCGGCCGGCCGTTTGACCAGCAGAATGCCGCCAATGATGCCCGCGATGGCTGCTGTGAACGACGCCACCGGGATCAAGCCCAGCAAGCCGCTTGCGATCTGCACCCCGGCTACGATCAATCCCAACACGATCACCCGCCACCAGTGTCTCTTTTGATTGAAGATGATCGTGACAGCCAGACCGGTCAGAATGACAACGATGACCAAAATGAAGGCGGTGGTTGGGAAAATTTCTGTTGCATTTGAACCGGTCACGTCCACCAGGGTGCGGAAAGCCAGCGCCATGCCGCTCATGGTGACCGACCAGGTGTGGCCCACCGCTGAAGCCGCCACGGCCGTGATGGGCGGGATGCCCAGCGCCATCAGCATCGGAGAGACAATGGCGATCGGCAGGCCGAACCCCGACAGGTTCTCAATGATCGCGGTCAACATCCAGGCTTGCAGGATAAGCAGCCATCCCCGGTCGGGGATCACCTGCTCCAACGCGAGGGCGATGGCGCGGATGCCGCCTACCTGATCGATCAGGTGGAATAAAAAGATGGCCGGCCAGATCACCAGCAGTACGTTCAGCGTGACCATCAGGCTTTTGACCTGTGAGACCCAGAAAACTTGAAAATTAAGTCCAAACGCGAAAATCGCGATCAAAATTCCGGCCAGCCACCCTCCAAACCCGGCCACATGGCTGCCGGCGCGGAAGGCCAGCATCAAGAGCAAGACGAGTAGAATGGGTAGTAAAGCCAACAAGAATTCCACGAAAAATCATCCTCAATTCAAATGACCTGGCAGCAAGTTTACCCCCAACGGTCAAAATTTACCACTTCAAGACCAAAACCACCTTATTTGTAAAAAATCTCACCCCTAAGAGGCTCAGGGGTGAGATGGATGCCAAGAAAAACTTCCTTACATCAGCAGGGTGATCACGTAGATCACAAGGCCAAAGATCAAAGCCACACAAGATAGCACAGAGAAGAAGAAGCGGATCTTGCTTTCATCGCCCAGCATGGAGCCGTAAGCGGCCAGTGCCAGTCCGACGGCGAAGATCAACACCACCAACTGCAGCTGATCGGCTTTATTGCCGGCCGTGTTGGCGTCGTCAAAAGCGGTCATCGACTCGTCATAGGAGGTTTCCGCGTCAGTGTACATCTCGGTGTAGTACTGATCGTCGAAGGGGCCTTCTTCGCGATCCATACTGGCGGCCAGATTTTCAGAGAAGCTCGCCATGTAGTATTCGGCCAGATCGTCATTGGTGCCGTCGTTGATGTACCAACCGTCGTACATCTGATAGTCATAGATGACGAATTGGTTGGCTTCCAGATAGAGCGAATTGGATTCGGTCAGTTGTTTCTGGCCTTCCACATTCAAGTCCGATTCCTTTGAGTCGAACAGGGAGGATTGGTAGGCCGCGGCTGCGATTAATACCGAGAGGCCGGCTACCAAAATACCTAAAAATAATTCCGAACGAAACAACTTCCCAACTTTGCTGTTCATGTGGTCTCCTTAGATATGAATGACAATGATGAAAATTATAGTTAAATATGGCAACATTTCCATAAAAAACGCGTGTACAAATAGTAAATGATTATTTCTAGAAAAAATTAGGGCAGGATTTCCAGGTTGGCCAGTGAGGCCAGTAGGCGTTTGAACCCCACGGACTTAAAGTGCACGTCCACGGTCTCTTCACCATCCGAATCCAGCTTGCTTTCGAGCACCACGCCTTCACCCCAGGTGGCGGTTTGCACCCGCATACCGGGTTTGAAGCGTGTTTCCTTGACGGTCGGTGTGTACTGTTGTGTTACGCGGCGGGTCACACCCGTGGTGCTCCAGCGGAAGTCCTCTTCGCGGGCGTCGCGCCGACTGAAGTTGTGCCTGCCCTGGTTGGTGACCAGGTCTTCACTGATATCAGCCAAAAAGCGCGAGGCTTCGTTGTATTCCCATGAGCCGAACCCCGAGCGGCGTTCAGCCCTCAGCAGGTAAAGCTGGTTTTTGGCGCGTGTCATGCCCACGTAGAACAGGCGGCGTTCCTCGGCCATCTCTTCGGGGTCGTCGCGTGAGCGGCTGTGCGGCAGAATGCCCTCATCCAGCCCGATGATGAACACCTGGTTATATTCCAGCCCTTTGGCGGCGTGTAATGTCAGCAGGGTCACCGCGCCCTTGGGATGTTCAGGGTCTTCGGTTTCTTCGGGGATGGTGTCTTGGTCTGACACAAGCGCCAGGTTTTGCAGGTATTCACTCAATCCGCGTTCTTCAAAGTCGAAGGCCAATCTGCGCAGCTCTTGCACGTTCTCCCAGCGGTCGTTGCCTTCCTCACTCTGCTCGTTGACGTATTCCTCGTAGTTTACGTCGTGGATGATGCGATCGAAAAGCGCCACCAGCGACGAGTTCTTCTTGGCGTTCTGCCATTCGTTGAGCAGTGCGCCAAAATCAGAAAGCACACCCGCGGATCGCGCGAGCTGGTTCCAGTAGGGGGAGGCGTCGCCGTTCTTGCCGAGATCCAGCAGCAGTTCCCCTGCGCTGAGACCGGCCTGAAAAGCCACCAGTTGCAGGTTGCTGACGGTCTTGTCGCCGATGCCGCGCGGAGGAACGCTGACCACCCGCAGCAGGCTGATCTCGTCGGAGGGGTTCTCCACCAGGCGCAGAAAGCAGATCATGTCTTTCACTTCCTTGCGGCCGTAAAAGCGCTGCGCGCCGATCAGGCGGTAGGGCAGGCCGGCGTGCATGAAGGCCTCTTCGATCAGGCGGGACTGCGCGTTGGTGCGGTACATCACGGCAAAATCGTCCGCTTTGGCTTTGCGCGAACTCAAAAATTGCTGGATAGTATCCACCACGTAGGCGGCCTCGGCGATGTCGTCGGTGGCTGCGTATTGCACGATCTTGTTGCCCCCTCCGCGTTCGGTGAACAGATTCTTGGGAGTGCGGTTGCGGTTGCGGTCGATCACCTGGCGGGCGGCGTCCAGCACGGTTTGCGTGGAGCGATAGTTCTGCTCGAGCAGGATCTTCTCGCACTTCGGAAAGTCCTTCTCAAAACGCAGCACGTTGCGATAATCCGCGCCGCGCCAGCGGTAGATGGATTGGTCCTCGTCACCCACCACGAAGATGTTCTTGTGATAAGCACACAACGATTTGAGCAGCGCGTACTGGGCCAGGTTGGTATCTTGAAATTCATCCACCAGCACGTGTTGAAAGCGGCTCGCATATTTTTCAGCCAGGTAGGGGTTTTCACTCAACAGGCGCGCGGCATACATCAGCAGGTCGTCAAAATCCACGCCGTTGCTGGTTTGCAGCAGTTCCTGGTAGCGCGCGTAGACCTTGGCCACCACCTCTTCGCGGTAGCTGCCGCGCGGCATGTCGGAGGGGGTTTTCAGGTCGTTCTTGGCGGCCGAGATGGCCGCGTGGATGCTCCCCGGGCGGTGCACCTTGTCATCAATGTTCAGCTCGCGCATGGCGCGTTTGACCTGCGTTTCCTGGTCGTTGGTGTCAAAGATCACGAAATTGGAGGTGAAGGAAAGATAATTGGCCTCGCGCCGCAGGATGCGCGCGCACATGGCGTGAAAAGTACCCAGCCAGATGCCATCCAGGTTGCGCTGCACCAGGTTGGCCACCCGGTTTTCCATTTCGCGCGCGGCCTTGTTGGTGAAGGTCACCGCGATGATGTCGTAGGCTGGCACCCCCTTGCGCTCGATCAGATAGGCCAGTCGACGGGTCAACACGCGCGTTTTGCCCGAGCCGGGCCCGGCCAGCACCAAGATCTGCCCGTCAGGCGCTGTTACGGCCTGCAGTTGTTGGGGGTTGAGGTTTTCGAGGAGCGGATCAGACATTCGTAATGAATTCTTTCGTGTATTCCGTGTTTTTCGCGATTACTGATTTTTAATTTTTCTCTGCGATCTCAGCGTCTCAGCGAGAGAATGGTTTTTGCTAGATTTTTTTCTTGGTGTTCTTTGTGCCTTAGTGAGAGACCTGTTCTTACTCGACATCCAAACGAAAATCGTAGATCCCATCCTTGACCGGATATTTCTTGCCGCATTTCTTGCACTTGATCACCAGCGGCGTGTCCTCCAGCGGATTCTGGCAGGCCGGGCACTTGAAAAAGCCTTGAGCCGCTGCTGAGGGTCCAAGAGCGGTCGAATTTAGAAAAACGCTGGGGCTTAACTGCCAGCAGTTGCCGGTCAAGCCGGCCAGGCTGTCGAGCCAGGCCAGGAACCCGGTGGGGAGGGCGCGTTTCAGAAAGCCCACCCGAAAGTGGCTGACCGTGATCGTGCGCTCGATGCGGAAACCGGCCTTCGTCATCCAGCCGCGGATGGCAGCGGGATGGAAGTCGAAATTCAGCGGCAGATACTCCACCGCGTCGAGGGTGTAGGGCGACCAGCTTTGCTTCTTGAACAGATAGCGCAGCATGGATTTCACGTTGCGTTTGTTGGCGTATTCCAAAATGAAGGTGGCGTTCTCAGCCAGCACGTGTCGCACCTGGCTGAGCGCGGCCTGCGGGTCTTGCATGTGGTGCAGGGTGCGGATCATGGTGGCGCCGTCAAAAACGCCCTCGGCGAAGGGCAGGCGGTAGACGTCCGCGGCGATGTAGCGGTAGCGCGGAGAATCGCCCAGGCGCGCGCGGGCTTGTTCCAGTTGAGTGCGCGAGTAATCCAGCAGGGTGATCTTCTCGTAACCGGCGTAGCGCGGCGTGTTGCGCCCCGCGCCTGCGCCCAGTTCAAGCAGGTGTAAACCGCTCTTGGGCAGCAGCTTTTTCAGTGCAATGGCTTCGCAGGCGTCTTCATAGGCGCGGCCGCCCTTCTCCCAGAACGAGGTCTGGTAGTCGGAGCCTTCGTAACTACAAACGGGGGGTGTGGTCATGGGTCGTCTCTCGCGGGTTAAAAGTGCGACCGGACAGGTTTGCCGGCGGCGCCCAGAGATACCTCCTTACCGCTGCTTC
>CAZRHZ010000014.1:0-9985 GCA_964599995.1 uncultured Anaerolinea sp.
CACGCCGTCGGCCAGATGCCCATAATCATGGAGATTCGTGATTCTTCTGATCAACTGGTCAAGACCATCACCAGGGATTAGTTCGCACTGAACGATTATGAAAACGCGATGCCGCGGGTCAGACCTGCGCATCGCGTTTTTGCAAGGAAATCAAATTTGAAAACGTTACTTTTTGGTTACGGGAATGCAGATCGCGAAGATGACGGCGTTGCCTGGCACGTGCTGCGTGAGATCATGCGCAGAAGCGGTTTGCCCGTGTTGGATGACCTCGATATTGACCTGCTGGATCCTCAGACTCAGGTGCACTATGTTTTTCAGCTTCAACTGATCCCTGAGATCGCCGATGACCTCATCCAGTATGACCGCGTTTGCTTCATCGACGCCCATACCGGTGCGATTCCTGAAGAGGTTCATCTGGAGGTGATCAAACCTTGTTTCCAGCGCTCGCCCCTGACCCACCACCTGACCGCCGCTTCACTTTTGTCCATTACAGAGACGATTCATCACAAGGTCCCAGAAACCATCCTGATTTCCATTCGCGGTTACCGATTCGGCTTTGGCCGGTCGCTTTCCCCGGATACTGAAAAACTGGTTGCTCAAGCCGCGGATTCGATCCTAACATGGTTGAGTGATTAATCTCTCCTTCCTGATCAGCAGTAATTCATCCTTTTATTGATGACAGGTTACTCATGCCGTTATGACGGAAAACACTATAGGTTCAAGTGTTTCGATGTTATCTTTATGTGAAACATTGTTCAGACAGGTTTATATGTTTAACGACCCAGCCAACATAGATGCGTTAAAGATCATCCCCCTTTTTCTGGATTTCAACGTTGAACAGTTGAAAAGGCTCAGTGAGATCGCGGATTTTATTGAGCTTGATCCAGGCGACACTCCCATCCTGGAAGGTGATCAGCTCGATTATTTATACGTGCTGATGGAGGGTGAGATCAAGGTGGAGGTCTTCATCCCTACTCGCGGACAGCTCGAGACCGCCCGTCTCGGCCCGTTGGATATGCTCGGCTGGTCTTCCATGACACCTGTAATCCGCCAGCGAACCGGCACCACCACTGCGCTCACCCACTGCAAGCTTGTGCGCATCAACGGCAAGCAGCTTTACAAGCTTTGCGAAGAAGACCACGATATCGGTTTCTTTATCTATCGCCGCATCGCCAACGTGGCGGCTCGCAGGTGGTTGACGACTCGTTTGCAGTTCATGAACATCATTGTCGAAGAGAACAAAGCCTTACCCCGCTGATCCTTCTCTAATTCCCCCCATTTTTGTCTTATTCAGAGTATAATCAGTCATTATGCACGAATTATCCGTGACCGAGAGCCTGTTGTCTCTCGCCCTTTCACACGCTGAAAAAGCGCACGCTTCCAAAGTTACAGACCTTCATCTGGTGATCGGCCGGTTATCCAGTATCGTGGATGACTCGGTTCAGTTTTACTGGGATTTTGTCGCTGAAAACTCGATCTGTGCAGGGGCAAAACTTCATTTTGAGAGAAAACCCGCTGTCTTAAAATGCGAGGACTGTAATCGTGAATACAAGATCGAAAAAGATTTGCTCCCCTGCCCGACATGCGGAGGGTTTCGCACTTCCATCGTCAGTGGCGACGAATTTTATCTCGACAGCATTGAAATTGAAAAAGAATCGGAGAAATCAAAATGAGTGCCATCCGCGTTCCGGTTGTGGAAAAGATCTTCAGTGCCAATGACCGCATGGCGAACATGAACCGTCTGCATTTAACCCAGAAAAAAGTTCTCGCCATCAACCTCATGGCTTCACCGGGGGCCGGTAAAACCAGCTTCATCCTTGAAACCATCAAACGCCTGCAGAACGAGTTCCAGATCGGCGTGATCGAAGGCGATACCGCTCCGGTTACCATTGACGCTGACAAGATCATCAAGGCGGGTATGCCCGCTGTGCAGATCAACACCGGCGGCGACTGCCACCTGGATGCTGCTATGATGAACGACGGTCTGGCTCAACTGCCATTGGAAAAACTTGACCTCGTGATCGTGGAGAACGTCGGCAACCTGATCTGCCCCGCCGCCTGGGACCTGGGCACCCACTTCAATCTGCTCGTGGCCAGCGTTCCTGAGGGCGACGACAAACCCTACAAATATCCCAACATCTATCGCGGCCTGGAGATTTTGATCATCAACAAAGTCGATCTGCAGCCTTACGTGGAGTTCAAGATGGATTACTTCCGTCAGGGTGTGGAAATGCTTAACCCCGGCCTCATCACCTTTCCTGTGTCTTGCAGGACCGGCGAAGGTTTTGACGCCTGGATCGATTGGATTTCAACCAAGATTCGCCAGTTCAAACAAGGCTAATGGATTCCACCCTTTCCGGACGAAAGATCAGCATCACGGGCATCGTACAGGGTGTCGGCTTTCGGCCTTTCGTCTACGCCATCGCAGGTAAACACCACCTTTCTGGTTTCGTCTGGAACGATTCAGAAGGTGTGAAAGTCGAGGTTTTCGGAGAAGACAAGAATGTCTCTTCGTTTTGCCAGGAACTGCGCGAAAAACCGCCCGTATTAAGCAGGATCGATGATTTTCAACTTCAAACGGTTCCATGGCAGGAGGTGCGCGGATTCTCCATCCTCGCCAGCCAGACCGAAGAGGGGCAGTTCCTGCCCGTCTCACCGGATATGAGCCTGTGTCCCGACTGCCGGCGCGAATTATTCGATCCACACGACCGGCGCTTTCGTTATCCATTCATCAACTGTACCAATTGCGGACCGCGTTTTTCGATCATCCGCGACATCCCCTACGACCGTCCCAACACGACCATGTCGGGTTTCAAATTATGCCCCACCTGCCAGGTGGAATACGAAAACCCGCTCGACCGGCGTTTTCACGCCCAACCCATCGCCTGCCCGCAGTGCGGCCCCCAGGTTGAACTGATCCAAAACGGAGAGGTAATTTGCAGCGCGGAGGATGCCCTGCAAAAGGCCAGGCAGTACCTCGCAGAAGGCATGATTCTGGTCGTTAAAGGTCTGGGGGGCTATCATCTGGCCTGCGACGCGTCCAATCCACAAGCCGTCGCATTGCTGCGTGAGCGTAAAAAACGTTCCGACCGTCCCTTTGCCCTGATGGCCTTTGATCTCGAAACAATCGCTCAATACTGCGAGATTTCGGATTCCGAAGCCCTTCAATTGCAAACCCCGCAGCATCCCATTCTGCTGCTCAGAAAGAAACCCGGCTGTTCGCTGCCTGAAGCGCTCGCGCCCAAACAGAACCATCTCGGCTTCATGCTGCCCTATACCCCCCTGCACGAATTGCTGCTGGAACCTAAAGAGGGATTTCCAAAGGTTTTAGTCATGACCAGTGGCAATCTCAGCGATGAACCCATCGCTTATACGGATGAAGACGCACTGGCCCGCCTATCCGGCATCGCGGATGCCTTTTTAACTCACAACCGCCCCATACACATGCGCGTGGATGACTCCGTGCTGCGCTTGTTTGAAGATCAACCCTATCCCATCCGCCGCTCGCGCGGTTATGCCCCCGACCCGATCCGGGTGAAGCATCCCCTGCCCGAAATGCTGGCCTGCGGCGCGGAGTTGAAGAACACGTTCTGTTTGTCCCGCGGACAATATGCCTTTCTGAGCCACCACATCGGTGATCTGGAGAATTACGAGACGCTGCAGTCCTTCGAAACGGGCATCCGGCATTACGAAGGCCTGTTCCGCGTCAAACCCCGTTTTCTGGCCGCGGATCTGCATCCTGATTATCTATCCACCAAATACGCGCTCGAACGCGCGCAAAAAGAGAACATTCCACTCATCCAGGTGCAGCATCACCACGCCCACCTGGCTGCCTGCCTGGCGGACAACCATAAACCGCCTGAAGAGAACGCCATCGGCCTGATCTTTGACGGCACGGGTTATGGCACGGACGGTGCGATTTGGGGCGGCGAGGTGTTGGTCGGTTCCTGCACAGGTTTTCAGCGCCGCTTTCACCTGCCAGAGACTCCGCTGCCAGGTGGCGATTCCGCTATACGCAATCCATCCAAAATTGCCTTGGCGCATCTCTCTTGCGCTTCTCTGCCCTGGTCGGATGATCTTCCTCCAGTCCAGCACCTCTCCGAGCAGGAAAAACAGGTGCTCTCCTCTCAGATCACGAAACGCATCAACTGCCCTCTCACCACCAGCATGGGCCGCTTGTTTGATGCCGTGGCCGCTCTGATCGGCATCCGCCAGACCGCCACGTATGAAGGCCAGGCCGCCATCGAGCTCGAAAACGCCTGTGCACCTTCCGAAACTGGAACCTATTCTTTTTCGATTTCATCGGATCTCATCCAGACACAGGTCATGTTCTCTCAAATCCTGGATGACTTGCGCTCATCGGTCCCTCTTGGGATCATTTCTGCCCGTTTTCACAACGGTCTGGCACTGATGTGCCTTGAGGCTTGTGTGCAGATCCATGAAGAAACCGGCATCAGGACCGTTGCCCTCTCGGGTGGAGTGTGGCAAAATATTACCTTGCTGAAGAAAACCTGCGCTCTTTTACGCAGCCGCGGATTTGAAGTCTTGATCCACCACCAGGTGCCCGCGAACGACGGCGGTATCGCCATGGGGCAGATCATGGTGGCTGCGTCAACCGTATCTCGTTCATAGTCTATTACTTAGAGGTGAAACATGTGTCTTGCAGTTCCTGGTAAAGTTGTAGAGATCACTCAAACCCCCGCCGCCCGCATGGGCAAGGTGGATTTTGGCGGTGTGCTGCGTGAAGTGTGTTTGGAGGCCGTTCCCGAGGCCCAACTGGGCAGCTACGTCATCGTGCACGCTGGTTTCGCCCTCAATACCCTCAGCGAACGCGAAGCCCAGGAAACCCTGGATGCATTAAAGGAATTGGGCGATGTGGAAGCTGAATTGCTGACAGATGAACCGGAGTTGGGACTTTAACCGATGAAATATCTGGACGAATTTCGCGACGCGCAACTCGTCAAGGTCGTGCTGGAGAAGATCCATCAGGTGACCCGCCATCCGTGGGTCATCATGGAAATTTGCGGCGGGCAGACCCACTCGATCATGCAAAACGGCATCGACCAACTTCTGCCCTCCCAGATCGAGCTGGTGCACGGTCCCGGCTGCCCGGTGTGCGTCACTTCGCTGGAGCTGGTGGACAAAGCCCTGGCCATCGCCAGCCTCCCGGACGTGCTCTTCTGTTCGTTCGGCGACATGCTGCGCGTGCCCGGTTCCAACCGGGACCTGTTCTCCATCCGCGCCGCCGGCGGCCAGGTGAAGATCGTCTACTCCCCGCTGGACGCGGTCAAGATTGCTCAGTCCAATCCTGACAAGCAGGTCGTCTTTTTCGCCATTGGTTTTGAGACCACTGCCCCTGCCAATTTGATGAGCGTGCTGCAGGCTCAAAGCCTTGGTTTAAAGAATTTTTCGGTCCTGGTTTCACAGGTCACCGTTCCACCCGCCATGCACGCCATTCTGGGTTCCCCGAGCAACCGCGTACAAGGCTTTCTGGCCGCGGGTCATGTTTGCTCGGTCATGGGCTATCACGAGTACCTGCCCATCGCGGAACAATACAAGATCCCCATCGTCGTGACCGGTTTTGAACCACTCGACTTGCTTAAAGGCATTCTGATGACCGTTGAGCAGCTCGAGGCCGGTATGCACGAAGTGCAGAACGGTTACTCCAGGGTGGTGACCCGTGAAGGCAATCTTCCCGCGCAAGCCTTGATCCGTAAAGTCTATCAACCCTGTGATCGCAACTGGCGCGGCATCGGCAGCATCCCCATGAGCGGATGGTGCCTGCGCCCGGAGTACGCCGAATTTGACGCGGAAAAACGCTTCAACGTCGGCGCGATCAATACGCGTGAATCCGAGGTCTGCATCGCCGGCCAGATCCTGCAGGGCATCAAAAAACCCAATCAATGCCCGGCTTTTGGCACCACCTGTTCCCCTGAAAACCCTCTGGGCGCCACCATGGTCTCTTCGGAGGGTGCCTGCTCTGCCTATTACCGCTACGCGCGTTTCGAAAAGGAATCTGCATGAACTCGATCTCCATGGAAGGCGCGGTTTGCCCGCTGCCCCTCAAGCATTACGACCGCATTGTCATGGGCCACGGCTCAGGCGGCCGCATGACCCAGGAACTCATCCAGCAGTGTTTTTTGCCCTACCTCTCCAATCCCGCCCTGGCAGCCGGGAATGATTTCGCCTCCCTTCTAACGGACCACCAGGGCTCATTAACCGTCAGCACGGACGCGCACATTGTCTCCCCCCTCATTTTCCCTGGAGGGGATATTGGCAGGTTGGCCGTGTGCGGCACGGTCAACGACGTGGCCATGTCGGGCGCACAGCCGCTGGGTCTGACAGCTTCCTTCATTCTTGAAGAAGGTCTGTCCACGGATACCCTGCAGCAGATCGTAAAATCCATGGCTGAAGCGGCACTCGAAGCTGGCGTTCCTATTGTGGCCGCGGACACGAAAGTAGTCGAGCGCGGTAAAGCCGATGGATTATTCATCACCAGCGCGGGTTTCGGTTTCACCCGTCCCGATCTTAAGATCGATGGCACACAGGCCAAACCTGGTGACGCGGTGCTCATATCCGGCACGCTCGGAGATCACGGCATTGCGGTGCTCACCGCGCGCGGTGAACTCTCTTTTGAAACGGACATTCGCTCCGATGTCGCGCCGCTCAACCATCTCATCCAGCAAGTGATTTCTGTAGCGCCCCATGTACACGTGCTGCGCGACCCAACCCGCGGCGGACTGGCCACCACTCTGAACGAGATCGCTGTTCAGAGCCACATTAACATCACCATAAACGAAACAGATATCCCCGTTCAACCTGCGGTGGCGTCTGCCTGTGAAATGCTCGGTTTTGATCCGCTTTACGTGGCCAACGAGGGTAAGGTCATCATCATCCTCCCGGCAGATGAAGCCCAGGCCGCCCTGGATACCCTGCACGCCCATCCATACGGTCAAAACGCCTGCCGCATCGGAGAAGTCAAGGCTGCTCCTCAAGGCCGGGTATTGTTGAAAACCCGCATTGGCGCCACCCGCATTTTGGACGTCATGGCGGGTGAAATGTTGCCGCGTATCTGTTAGAATAGGTATTTGATACGCCTTTACATCTTTATTTTGAGGGATTATGAAAATAGATTTTCAGGAAACCACCAAAGACCTGGCCACCCGCATCGATATCCATTCGAAATTTGGAGCCAAAAACATCGATACCTGGATGCTTGACTTGATCAAACTTCAGCCCAATGATGTGATCCTCGATATCGGTTGTGGAGCGGGCAAACAGTGTTTCTCGTATTATGATTTTCTGCACGGCAAAGCCACCATCACCGGCGGGGATGTATCAGAGGATCTGCTTGCACAGGCGCGTGAAGAGGACAAACGCCGCAATTCCGGCATTAAATTCGTTCCTTTAAATTTCAATCAGGCTTTCGCCCTGCCAAACAACATGTACGACTTCGCTTCTTGCTGTTTTGCATTGTATTACGCCGAGAATGTTCCCTTTACCATGGGCGAAATTCACCGTGTCATCAAACCGGGTGGTCGCTTCTTCGCCACCGGTCCCATGCCCGAGAACAAGAAATTGTTCTACGATATCATCCGCGAAGCCACTCATAAGGAAATTCCCCTGATGCCCGGCAGCTCGCGTTTTTCAACCGAGTTCCTCTCGACCATCAAAGCCATGTTCGCCAAGGTGGAAGTACACCTTTTCGAGAACCCGCTCACCTTTGACTCGGTGGAACCTTACATCGAATATACGCGCGCTTCCATGTCGGAAGACCGCAAGTTATGGGGCAGCTTCTTCAGCACCAGGGACGATTTTGAGAAGATCATGCAGCAGATCACTGAGGTCGCCAAAGCCCGCCTCGACAAGGAAGGCAAGCTTGTGATGACCAAGGTAGTGGGTGGGATTTTGGCTACAAAATAGGTGCCTATGAATCACGATATGACGTTTTACGGCAAGAAAGTTTGCTTCATCGGGGCGCACCCCGACGATATCGAGATCGGCTGCGGCGCGTTGATCGCCCACATCGCCGGCCAGACCGACGTGCGCTGCGTGACCCTTTCGGACAACCAGAAAAACCCTGCGTTAAAGAACGTGGTGGCTGAACATTACAAAAGCATGGAAGTGTTGGGAGTTCCCAAAGAGAAGGTCATCCTTGGCCAATTCGAGACGCGCCGTTTTCCGCATTTCCGCCAGGAGATCCTCGAATACCTGATCAACCTCAACAAGGATTTCCACCCCGAGATCGTCTTCGTGCACACCAAGGCTGACATCCATCAGGACCACGCCACGATCACCGAGGAAGCCCTGCGCGCCTTCCGTGGCACCACCGTGCTCGGGTTCGACGTCATCCGCAGCAGCTACGGCTTCTTCCCCAACTTTTTAGTTGAGGTGAACGAGACTGACGTGGAAAAGAAGCTGGCCGCCCTGGCTCAGTATCACACCTACGACGAGAAATACTACTTCGACCCCGAGGTCACCCGCGCTACCCTGCTGCGCCACGGCGCTCTGGCCGAGCGCAAGTTCGCCGAAGGCTTTGATATCTTGAGAATTATCGGAGCGTTTGGCTGTCTCGCTTAACATATGAAATCCATATATCAAGCAATCAGGCTCCGATTTCTTTTTCCCGAAATCGGAGCCTTGCAATAAAACCAACTTCCTTGCTTTTTTCTATTCACAGTGAAATGATGATGCTATATATTGAACGTAAAATATGATGTGCTATAATACATCATATAAGGAGCAATCATGAACGGAAGATATTCACTCAACCTTCCGCTTGGCTTGAAACAGGAAGCGGAACAGATCGCCGATCAACAGCAAATATCTCTTAACCAGTTGATCCTCTGGTCGCTGTCTGAGAAAATCACCACGCTGAAAAACAGCCTGGATGATCCGAACTTTCCCTCGATCACCTACAAAAAAGATACTGCCAACCAGTTGGTGCCCGTGATCCGCGGTAAGGGTATACGTGTTCAAACCATCGTGATTTCCCATCGTGACTGGAAGGAATCTTCCGCAAAGATCGCTGAACAATACGATCTTTCCAAAAAAGAGGTGGAAGACGCGCTTGGTTTCTATCAAACCCATATAAACGCGGTTGACCTGCTGATCCAAGAGAACGAAGCGCTGGCAAACCAATGACCCCTGCCAAACTCCATCTGGATATGGATGCATCCAGAAAGGATCTCTATAGCGCATTACTCGAAAGGGGCTTTGACATCACTCGCACTCCCAACCAGGACCTGCGCGAGGATGCCAGCGATGAATCACAGCTTCTTTGGGCAACTTCGCACCAGCGTGTTCTCTTTACCTTCAATATCAAGGATTTCATCAATCTTTCCAAGAAACATCCCTACCACGCGGGTATCCTGCTTGCCTCCCAGTCTTCCACCACCCTCAAACAACTGATCCCCATTCTGTGCAGGGTATTGACCGAGACCAACGCGGAAGAATGGGTCGGACAGGTACGCTGGAGCACAGATTGGGCAAAATAGGAACCAAAAAAAGTCCCAAATTCTCGAAACAGAATTTGGGACTTTGCTCTTAAAGGTTTGTTTTTACGCCGGTTTGTTTGACACTTCCACTTCCACGTACCCGTCCTTGACCCTCGTTGGGTAAGACGCGATATCTTTCACAGCCGGGAAGGAAATCACCTTGCCGGTGCGGATGTCGAAGCGCGCACCGTGCCTTGGGCAGATGATCTCTTCTCCTTCCAGTTCGCCTTCCCCCACCGGACCGTCGTCGTGCGAGCAATTATCCGCGATGGCCAGGTACTGGCCCTTCAACGCGAACAGCACGATCGGTTTGCCCTCGATCTCGAAGAAAAGTCGTTCCCCATCGGGGATGTCGGCGGCCTTCGCCACTTTGTAATATTTGCTGTCGTAGATCATATCATCCGCCATGCCTACTCCTCCTCCACCAGGTCGTCGGTGGCCTCGCCCAGTCCATACACGCCCGCTTTCAATATTTTAAGCGGTAACAG
>CAZRHZ010000014.1:10085-17652 GCA_964599995.1 uncultured Anaerolinea sp.
CGGATTCTCGTCTTCGAACGAGATGTCGTGCGGGTCAAGGCTGCCCCGGTAGCCAGGGTTCTTGTAGTGTTCAATGATCACTTCGCGATAAAGGTCGTCCATCTTAAAACCATCCGTTAGGCGAACATCTTGATGATCTTTTGCAGCGAGCTCACCAAAAGGTCGATCTCGGCTTCTGTATTGTACAGGTAAAAACTGGCACGTGAAGAAGCCGGAATTTGATACTTGTCGTGCAGCGGCATGGCGCAGTGGTGTCCGGCGCGCACAGCGATGCCGTTCTCATCCAATAGTTGTGCCACATCGTGCGGGTGAATTCCCGGCAGGGTGAATGAGACCACTCCACCGCGGTGCTGGTTCTTTGCGCCCATGATCTCAAGACCCGGCAGGCTTTGCATTTTTTCCATCGCCTTGCGCACCAGCGCTTGTTCATACTGAGCTACGGCGTCCATGCCGATGGAGTTCAAATAGTCCACCGCTGCGCCAAAACCCACCGCTTCTGCGATGGCGGGCGTGCCGGCTTCAAACTTCCAGGGTAGTTCGTTGGGTGTGAAGCTGCGCAAAAAGACCTTCCGGATCATGTCTCCGCCGCCCTGATAGGGAGGCATCTGATTCAACAGGTCTTCCTTGCCATACAGCACACCGATCCCGGTCGGGCCGACCATTTTGTGCGCGGAGAACGTCAGAAAATCGACATTAAGGTCTTTGACTGACACTGCAAAATGCGGCACGGATTGCGCACCATCAATTAACGTGATCGCGCCAGCCTGATGTGCCTTGGCAACCATTTCTTTGGCGGGATTGATGGTGCCCAACACGTTTGACATATGTGTAAAAGCCACCAGTTTAGGTTTTTGTTCCAGCAGGCGGTCATATTCTTCCAGATCAAGATCGCCATTCTCGTTCACCGGGATGAACTCGAGCCGCAATTCTTTTTCCGTAGCCAGCATCTGCCAGGGCACCAGATTGGAGTGGTGTTCCATCTCGGTCAAGATCACCAGGTCGCCCTTTTTCAGAAACGCCCTACCCCAGGTCTGCGCCACAAGATTGATCGACTCAGTGGTGTTGCGCGTATAAACGATCTCGCGCGATTTGGCTGCCTGGATGAAATTCGCGATTTTAGCCCGGGCAGCTTCATACTGCGCCGTGGCCTTTTCCGCCAGGTAATGTACTCCGCGGTGGATGTTGCCGTTGGTTTCGCGATAATAATCATCCATGGCCGCGATCACCGCGCTGGGTTTTTGCGCCGTGGCAGTCGAATCCAGATAAACCAGTGGAACGCCCGGTTTTGTTTCGATCCCCAGGATCGGGAAGTCTTTGCGGATCAGATCAACGTCGTAAGGTTGGCTCATTGTTGTTCGGTCTTTTTCGCTCTATTTAATTCGAGTTGGCTGTTTTCTTGGCCGGTACGCGGATATGCGGGCTGGTTTGGGGGTACCATAAAATATGATCGGGCACCATCCAGCCATCCGTCAAAAAGACGTTGGTTCTGAACTGCACGGCCACCATTTTCGGGTCGACCTGCACCACAATCCCTTTCAACCATCCGCGGATACGATCCGCATTTTTCTCGTGGTCGCAGAAGACTTCAACCGTGTCTCCCACTTCGTACATGAATTCGTGAGCAGGTGGATTCATGAAAGGCACAGACGCCATAGTTTTTTACTCCAGATTCTTCTTTAGGATAAATCGGTTTATTCTAGCATAGGCTCGAAAAAACCGATATTTTATTATCAATAATCTTTCATCTTTTCTTCAATGGCAGTGAGGAAGCGATTGCGAACGCCGTTGAAGGGGATGCGCTGCATGATCGGGTCAAAGAAACCTTCCACGATCAACTTTTCAGCTTCTTTGCGCGGTATGCCGCGGCTTTCAAGGTAGAAAACCTGATCCGCGTCGATCTTGCCCACGGTGGCGCCGTGTGAACAGCGCACGTCGTCTGTGAGGATCTCCAGTCCGGGGATCGAATCCGCCCTGGCTTTTTCACTCAGCACCAGATTGCGGTTGGCTTGGTAACCGTCCGTTCTGGCGGCGTTCTCGGCCACATAGATCATTCCCTGCCAGACTGAACGGCTCTCTCCCAGCAGCGCGCCTTTAAAAAGCAGGTCGCTGGTCGTGTCGGGTGCCAGGTGGTTTTGCTGCGTGTCGTGGTCAAGGTGCTGTTTTCCGTTGGTGAAATAAAAGCCAGACATTTTCCCCTTGCTGCCCCGCCCCACCAGGTTCAGGTCGGAGAAATTCTTGGTCAGGTGACTGCCAAGTGATCCGAAAACCCAATCCACTTCACCGTCTGATTCCACCACCACGTTCTCGTGATTGAAATTCCACTCGCTCTGGCCGTAGGACTGCAGCTCAACGAAATTAAGCCTCGCACCTGCGCAAACGTGGATCTCCATTAAGCCGGCGTGCAAGTTTTGAACACCGGTCATCTCTGAAGAGGAGGTTTCATGCACATAAGTGGCTGAAGCTCCTTCTTCCAGCCACACAAAGATCTGATTCGCATTCAGCAATCCTGAACCTGTCGTCCAGATCAGGCTGTGGAACGGTTTTTCCACCTGGATGCCCTTGGGGATATACAGAAGGATGCCATTCTTACCAAAAGCCGCCGCCATGGCGGCGAACTTTTCCGCCCGCCAGGTTTGGGTGTTATTCAGGATCTTTTCAAGCAGTTCTGGATGCGCATATTGCGCGTTTTGCAGATCGGTGAAGATCACGCCTTTTTCAAAAAGGTCGCTGTCCAGGCTGGAAGATGTCCGTGCGTTCGACAACAATATTTGTCCGCTGTGATAATCGCCTGCCATGGGTTGAAATAACTCGCCGGGTATTTTTCCTCCGGTCGTGTTTGGATCGGGCAGCAGCAGTTGATCCAAGGCAAGGTTGCTGATGTTAGTCCGCCTCCAGGCTTCATCTTCTGGGGTCGGAAATGGCAGGGTTTGAAATACTTCCCAGGCTTTCTGGCGGAATTTCATAAAAGAGTTCTGAACGCCTGAAAAGTCGGGGGTTAAAGTGAAATCAGCTCCAACACTGGAGGATTTATGGCTCTTTCTGACAATAAGGTTTGCGTCTGTCATAAATGGTCTCTCGTTCAGTGGGTCAACCTACCGAACCCTCCATTTGCAGTTGGATCAGGCGGTTCATTTCCACCGCATATTCCATCGGCAGTTCCTTGACCAGCGGTTCGATGAATCCTGAGACCACCATGGTGGTGGCTTCCTCCTGGCTCAACCCGCGGCTCATCAGGTAAAACAATTGGTCCTCGCCCACTTTTGAGACCGTGGCTTCGTGTCCGATGGTCACGTTTTCTTCATCCACCTCGATGGTCGGGTACGTGTCTGTCCTCGATTGGGGATCGAGTATCAGCGCGTCGCAGGCCACGTTGGATTTGGCGTTGGTGGCGCCTTTATAGATTTTCAACATTCCACGATACGATGACCTGCCACCGTTCTTGCTGATCGATTTGGAGGTGATCTTCGAGCTCGTGTCTGGCGCGAAGTGGATGACCTTCCCTCCGGCATCCTGCAACTGTCCGCGGCTGGCAAACGCCACTGAGAGGATCTCTCCCCTGGCTCCTTTTCCAACCAGGTAGCAGGAAGGATATTTCATGGTCACTTTTGAACCCAGGTTGCAGTCCACCCATTCCATGACGCCGTTCTCTTCCACCCTGGAGCGCTGCGTTACCAGGTTGTAAACGTTGGTCGACCAGTTCTGAATGGTCGTGTAGCGCACCCGCGCGTCCTTTTTCACGATGATTTCGATCACGCCGCTGTGAAAGGAATTGGTGGTGTATTGCGGTGCCGTGCAGCCTTCCACATAGTGCACTTGCGCACCTTCATCCGCGATGATAATGGAACGCTCGAACTGTCCAATGCTGGCGATGTTAAGCCTGAAATAAGCCTGCAGGGGCAGTTCGACTTTTACCCCTTTCGGCACGTAAACAAACGAACCACCTGACCAGACCGCGGAATTTAATGCCGCGAATTTATTGTCTTCGATCGGCACGACCGTGCCGAAATATTGTTTGAACAAGTCCGGATGCTGTCGCAGACCTTCTTCGATGCTCAAAAAGATCACACCCTGTTTGGCCAAATGCTCCTGGATGCTGTGATAGACCATCTCGGATTCATATTGCGCGCCGACGCCCGCCAGGAATTTTCGTTCTGCGTCCGGGATGCCCAGCCGGTCAAAAGTTTTCTTGATCGTATCGGGCACTTCATCCCAATTTCCACTCGAGGCCTCTGAAGGACGCACGTAGTAATAGATCTCATCCAGGTTCAATTCGCTCAGGTCGGGTCCCCACTTGGGCATTGGGCGTTTCTGATAATGCGCCAGCGCTTTCAAGCGGAATTGCAGCATCCATTCCGGTTCTTTTTTCATGGCGGAGATGTTGCGCACCACCTGTTCATTCAGTCCGCGTTCTGATTTGTATACGGAGGTATCAGGATCGCTGAACCCGTATTTGTATTCGTCGATATTATCGAGGAAATCTGGTTTGATTTCGCTACCCATAATTGGCTCCAGTTTCTTCGTCTTTAGGCAGGGTTTGAATTTCCGTTTTCGTACTTTTCACGCACCCAATCATAGCCCTGCTCTTCCAGATGCAGCGCCAGTTCAGCCCCACCTGATTCCACAATGGTGCCGCCCATCATGATATGCACCACATCCGGTTTAATGTAATTCAACATGCGCTGGTAATGCGTGATCAACAGCACGCCGATGTTCTGTTCGCGCAGCAGGTTCACGCCTTCTGAAACAATGCGCAGCGCGTCAATATCCAGTCCTGAATCCGTTTCGTCCAGGATGGCAATCTCGGGCTGCAGCATGGCCATTTGCAGCACTTCAGCGCGCTTCTTCTCACCTCCAGAAAACCCTTCGTTCAGGTAGCGTCCGGCAAAAGAGGTATCCATTTTGAGGATTTCCATCTTTTCCTTGAGAAGTTTGCGAAATTCAGGGATGCTGATGCCCTTGTCGTCGGGATTTTCCGCTTTGCGTCTGGCGTTGACCGCCGTGCGCAGAAAATTCGCCAGCGTCACCCCCGGGATCGAAACCGGGTACTGGAAGGCCAAAAATAGTCCCAGCCGCGAGCGTTCGTCCACAGAGAGGTCCAGCAGATTCTTGCCCTTGAAGGTTACCATTCCTGAGTCTACACTGTAAGAAGGATGCCCCATTAAGGTGTATGCCAGCGTGGATTTGCCGGTGCCATTCGGCCCCATGATGGCGTGCACTTCCCCTTGTTTTACTTTTAGGTTGAGTCCCTTGAGGATTTGTTTACCTTCGATGCTTACCTTTAAATCTCGGATCGCTAGTTCTGACATTTGTGCTCCGTGCCCAATGGCCTGGTTAATTAATTAGTTTTTTATCATAATATTCAATTATATGTTCACAGCAAAAGTATTATATCATGATTCGTCTTCTGGGTCAATATTTACCATATTTATCTACTTTATTCCAAAAATCGAGTATAATATCTATAATAAGTATGACAATATTGACACTTATTATAGATTGACGTTATTGGTTTTTCATAAGATTTACTGACAGGATGGACCATGAAAAGTACTCGGGAAAGAATTTTACAAACCCTGCTGACCCACCCCTCCGCCACCATCAGCGATCTGGCGCAGGCCGTGGACATCAACAACATCTCCGTCAGGCATCACCTGACCAACCTGCAGGCCGAAGGCCTGATCCAGGCCAGCGAAGAGCGCCACGGCGTTGGCAGGCCGCGCCTGGTCTACAACCTGACTGATTCAGGTGTTGAGCGTTTCCCCACCCGCTACATGAGCCTGGCGGTGCGCCTGCTTGAGGAGCTAAAAAATTCCCTCCCCCAGGCCGAGATCAACAAGATCTTCGAGCGCATGGCCAAAGGCATGGCCGCAGAGCAAATGGACAAGTTGAAGGACATGCCCATTGAAAAAAAGCTTGATTTCATCCGCCAATCTCTGGGTGATGAAGGCTTCATGATCGAGTGGCAGAAGATGGGTGACGAGTACCTCATCACCGAAACCTCCTGCCCGTTCTATCACGTCGGCCAATCCCACCCCGAAGTGTGTGTCATGGATCAGACCCTGCTCTCCACCCTGCTTTCCATCCCGACCCAGAAGATCCAATGCGTGTTGAGTGGCGACCAGCACTGCGTATACGTCATTAAAGAACAATCCCTGGAGAAAACCTCATGATGCCCGAAAAAGCAACCCCCGGCTCCAATCGTCCCGTTTGGGAGGCAGAAGCCACCCACCCCGAACTTTGCGATCAACTTCGCAAGGGTTTTAGCGAGATCGTCGATCCCGAGATCGCCTTGAACATCGTCCAACTCGGACTGGTGCGCAACGTCAAGATAGACGAGGACGGTGCTATCGTCAAAATGATCCTCACCACCCCCTTTTGCCCCTACGGGCCTTCCATGCTAGAGTCCACCCGCCAGAAAGCCGAACAAGTGCTTGGGCGACCCGTCGGCATGGATTTCGCCATGGAACCCTGGGACTTCTCCATGATGGAGGAAGGTCTCGGCGGTGAGTGGGGATTGTTCTAGATTTTATGGATGCTGTTAAAAATTGAAAAAAAAACAACCTGTAGTTTTCTTAACGCCAGGGATTGACCAACTGCACACCACTAGCGATAAAATCAGGGGTATTTCTGGTAGCAACGATTAAGTTGTTTTGTAATGCAGTTGCTGCAATTAATGAATCGAACAAAGCCATTTTTGCCCCCATTCTATTGGTTCTGGATCTTAGTCCACCCCAAACAAGCATTGTTTGAGTATCAAGCGACAAAATCCTTTGTCCGAACCGCTTAATCACACCATCGTTAAGCCACACCAATAAATCGTTCTTTCGTTGCGAATCAGGCAAGGATTCAATCCCATTCTTGATTTCTCCAATCGTAATGGTACTAATGAATAACATGGCTTCATCCATTGACTTTACCCAGGAGATTATTCTATCTTCCGGCGCCCTGCGAGTAAATTCTGACACAACACAAGTATCAAGCAAATAATTCATGGCTCGATCTCCAGATCACGACCAACACTTCTGTCATGTTCAATGGTTAATTCAGAACCACCGAAAGGATAAACCAATAAAAAATCAGCCAAATTATCGCCGCTATTGATAGTTTTTGTGTATTGATCGTAAGGCATTACGACGACCGTTTTTTTACCTCGTCGGGTAACGATTTGCGTACCCTCACGAAGTGCTTTTTCAACCACTTCACTAAACTTGCTTTTCGCATCTTGCAATTGCCAAATATTATTCATTCGGTTATCCCTTGAACAGACTAGTCTGACTAGTTATATTATATCAGATTTACCATTCTTTGAATGCCATGTCATCTAACATTTTTCAGTGCATTTTCAATGCGTTCCAGTTTTTTTCATCACACGCTATTTGCAACTCCGAGAAGCCCTTTGAAGGTGAGTCCAAACAAATAAATAACCCTTGACACCAGGTTTATAATGAGTGTAGAATATTTTTTCTAATTCGCTCTTTACCAACCGCATACCCATTACAGAGCTTTATGCGATTCGTTTTGGTTCGTTTTAGATATTCTTGCCAAACAAAAACGAATCCATCGACCA
>CAZRHZ010000014.1:17752-30177 GCA_964599995.1 uncultured Anaerolinea sp.
TAAATGATTCGAATTGTTTTTAATTGAAACTTGTTTCAATTCGAATCGTACGAATCCCTCTTAAGAACACAATCTAAATCACCTGATTCCAGTTTACTCATCACTGTGTCCCTAGCCCCTAATCACTAATCACCAATCACTGCTCTAACAGCCTGATTCCTGATTACTCATTACTGATCCCTAATCACTAATCAATATTCACAATTCTCCCGTTTCCAATTCCAAGGTCAAGTGTTATTAAACACGCCATCATTTCTTCATTTTGCGATAGAATTTCTTTATGATCCGTTCAGCCTACTTCGAACCCCAAAAACCCGTCCAATTCCTCGACTCTGTCGACGACATCGCCCCCCATTTGACCTCCAAGACCGGATTCGTGTGGGTCAGTCTCGAAAAGGCCTCCGAAGAGGAAGTTTATAGAGTCCTCCGTGACGTTTTCAACTTCCACCCGCTGTCCATTGAAGATACCCTCAGCGCAGGCTACCAGGTGGCCAAAGTGGACGATTTCATCTCCTACCTCTTCATCATCGCCCACGCCACTAAACCCGCCACTGAACTGGATGAACTTCAAACCCTCGAACTCAATCTCTTCCTGGGCGAGAATTTCCTCGTCACCTGCTCCACCGAGATCAGCATGTCCCCCGTTGAAAAGGTCTGGGAACGCGTTCACAAGGATTTTCGCCTCTCCAATTTTGGCTCGGATTTCCTCTGCCACGCCATCCTCGACACCCTCGTGGACGAGTACATGCCCCTCATCGATCAAATGGACACCGAGGTCGAATTCCTCGAAGACAGCGTACTTGAAAAGCCGGCTCCCGAGACCCTTGAGCGCTTGCTAACCCTCAAACACAGCATCATGGAGCTGCGCCGCGTCATCTCACCCCAGCGCGAGATGATCAACCGTCTTACCCGCGACGAATACGCGCTCATCGATCCCCAGAGCCGCTTCTACTTCCGCGATATCTACGACCATCTCGTGCGCATACAGGAGCTATCCGATACCATTCGCGACATTGTCTCCGGCGCCATGGACATCTACCTGAACTCCACCAGCCTGCGCCTGAACGAGGTCATGAAAGCCTTAACCATTGTTTCGACCATCTTCCTGCCCCTTTCTTTCATTGCAGGCGTTTTCGGTATGAATTTCGTGCATATCCCGATCGCGGCTCATCCGCTGGGCTTTTACATCTGCTGTATCGCCATGCTTTTGATCGGCCTGGGAATGCTGGCCTATTTTAAATGGCGCAAGTGGTTCTAATTTTTAACAGTTAAGAGGTACACACATCATGGTAAAAGTAATTACAGATAGTTGCAGTGATCTATCCCCCGAATTGATCCAACGCTATGACATTGAAGTGGTCCCGCTTTCGGTCTTTGTAGACAACCATAATTTTCAAGATGGCGTTGACCTCACCTCGGAAAAACTATTCGAGTCCGTGCAGCAGACGGGTGTTTTGCCCAAAACTTCAGCTCCCTCGACCGCGGCTTTCATGAAAGTCTTCGAGAAATACCACGAATTCATCTATATCAGCATCAGCACCAAACTCTCGGCTAGCAACCAGAGTGCCCACATTGCACTGCAATCACTGCCAAACCTCAAAGGTTCGATCATTGACTCTCTAAACCTTTCCACAGGTATCGGGTTGCTGGTGCTCAAGGCAGCTGAACTGAGCCAGCAAGGTAAAACGCTTTCAGAGATCACAGATGAGATTCACGCGCTGGTGTCCAAAGTGGATGCCTCTTTCATCATCGACAGCCTCGATTACCTTTACATGGGCGGGCGTTGCTCGTCAATGGCTCACGTGGTAGGCAGCATGTTGAAGATCCGCCCCATCATCGAGGTGCGCAAGGATGGTACCTTGGGTGTTCGTGAAAAGATCACCGGCAGCCGCAAGAAAGGTCTTGCAGCCCTCTTGCAAAATTTCATCGACAAAAAGGATCACATCGATCCAGCCAGGGTTTTCATCACCCACGCTGCCGCTGATGAAGACGCGCTCTACCTCAAGGCGGAGCTCGAGAAGATCATGGAGATCAAGGAAATTTGCATCACCCGGGCGGGGGCCACCATATCCAGCCACTGCGGGCCGCAAACCATTGGCATTTTGTTCTTTACCAAATAAAAATAACTCCCGGCACTACACACAGCCGGGAGTTTGACTAGTAGGGATACCTTGGTTATCTAGATGATACCGATTTCCTTGCCGACCTTCTCAAAGACAGACAGCACATTGTCCATTTGTGCGTCGGTGTGGGTGGCCATGTAGCTGGTGCGCAGCAACTGGTGTCCTGCGTTAACAGCCGGTGAGATGACGGGGTTGACGAAAACGCCGTTGTCAAACAGCATCTTCCAGAATAAAAAGGTCTTCTTGTCGTCACCAATGATGATCGGCACCACGGGGGTTGTCGAATCTCCAATATTGAAGCCGAGTGACTTGAATCCTTTGCGCATCTTTTCAGCCACCGCGATCACGCGCGCCGCCCTTTCGGGTTCTTCGCGCATCACCTGCAGGGCGGCCAGCGCGGCTGCGGCGTTGGCGGGCGGGATGCTGGCGCTGAAGATCAACGCCCGTGCAGTATGTTGAATGAAGTGAATCGTGCATTCATCCCCCGCGATAAAACCGCCCAATGATGCGAAGGACTTACTGAAGGTGGACATGATCAGATCCACGCGGTCGGTCACCCCCAGGTGCGCGCAGGTACCGTGTCCGCCGCCCAGCACTCCCATGCCGTGGGCGTCATCCACCATCAAACGCGCCCCATACTTCTTGGCCACTGTTGAAATGTCTGCAAGTGGCGCCAGGTCGCCCTCCATGCTGAACATGCCATCCACCACGATCAGCTTGCCAGCCGTGTCAGGGATGGAAACGAGCACCTTCTCAAGATGCTCCATGTCGTTATGGCGAAAACGTTCGATCTTGCCGTAACCCAGGCGTGCACCATCCACGATGCTGGCGTGATCGTCCTTGTCAAGGATCACCACGTCATCGCGGCCGATCAGCGCGCTCACCGTGCCCAGATTGGTCTGCATGCCGGTGGAAAAGACCAGAACCGCTTCTTTACCCACCCATTCTGCCAGTTCCTTCTCCAGTTGTTCATGTAATGCCAGGGTGCCGTTCAAAAACCGTGAACCCGTGCAGCTGGTGCCATAGCGTTTGATGGCCTCAATGGCTGCTTCGCGCACTTTGGGATGGGTGGTGAGCCCCAGGTAGTTGTTGGAACCACACATGATCAAACGTTTACCCTGGAACACCACTTCCGTGCCTTCATTTTCGTTCAAAGGGATAAAATACGGATAAATTCCCGAGGCCTTCGCCTCTTTCGCTGCTGTGTAATTCCGACATTTTTCAAATAAATCCATAGATACCTCTCCATCGAATAAAATGATTATATATATAACACCTGCGCTTTTTATTGGTTATGAAGATCGAACAAAAAGAATATTAAGAAATGCGGTCTTCCCGTTCAAACGGGAGCTATGCTATGATTAACTGAAATCAGAGGAACATACTCATGGCTTTTTTTGGCGGCATCGAAGCTGGTGGCACAAAATTTAACTGCATCGTTGCAAGCGACCCGCATCACGTGGTTGCAGAAGCCACTTTTCCCACCGTAACACCTGAAGTTACCCTTCCACAAGTCGTCCAATTCTTTAAACAAACTGAGATCGGTCAAAATCTGAAACTATCTGCCATTGGGATTGCCTGTTTTGGTCCGGTCAACCTTGATCGAAACGATCCTCAATTCGGCAGCATTACGTCCACCCCCAAACTTCAATGGCAGAACGCGCCGCTTCTCAACATGCTGAAGGCTCATTTTGACCTGCCTTTCGGGTTCGACACAGACGTGAACGGAGCTGCCATAGGAGAGGGCGCGTGGGGTGCCGGTCAAGGATTAACTGATTTCGCCTATGTCACCGTTGGCACCGGGATCGGCGCCGGTATAATTGTGAATGGCCAACCGATTCACGGGTTGATCCATCCCGAATTGGGCCACATGCTCCTCAAACACGACCCAGACCGGGATCCCTTCGCAGGCTCATGTCCCTTTCACGGAGACTGCCTGGAAGGGTTGGCCAGCGGTCCCGCAATCACCAAACGTTGGGGCGTTTCCTCCCAGGAGCTTCCTCCCGACCATCCCGCCTGGGAGCTCGAAGCAGTCTATCTGGGTCAGGCTGTTCACAACCTCTGCGTGGCGTTTTCTCCCAAACGCGTGATCCTGGGCGGCGGTGTGATGAAAGTGCCTGATTTATTGGATAAAATTCGCAATTATGCTCAAAGGTCACTCAACGGTTACCTCGATTCTGACCTGATCAAACACCATATGGATGAATTCATCGTTCCCCCAGGTCTGGGGGATCGTGCCGGATCATTGGGAGCCATCGTTTTGGCGTCCATGGCTGCACAATACTAATTTCTCGGAGGCTATCATGCTAAACAAACGCACCTGGTTCGCCATCATCATTTTAGGATTTCTTGGTCAACTCGCCTGGGGGGTTGAAAACCAATTCTTCAACACGTTCATCTACAACACGATCACCCCTGACCCCCGGCCGGTTTCGTGGATGGTGGCTGCCAGTGCGGTGGTCGCCACGCTGGCTTCTATCTTCATGGGCGCGTTAAGCGACCGCATTCGCTGGCGCTGGGGTAGAAAACCTTTTTTGTTGATTGGCTATATCGGCTGGGGCATCACCACCGCCCTCTTCCCCACCGCTGCCCTCATCAACACCGTCGGCGCAGCTGTTTTCATGGCCATCCTCTTTGACTGCATGATGACCTTCTTCGGATCCAGTGCCAATGATTCGGTTTTCCACGCTTATGTCGCGGATATCACGACAGTTGAAAACCGGGGTAAGGTGATCGGCGTTCTCGAGATCCTCACCTGGGTCGCGCTCTTGTTCGTTTATGGTGGCGCTGGGATCGTCATCGATGCCCTGGGGTATTTCGCATTCTTCTACCTGGTAGGCGGTTTAGTATTTGTACTGGGTTTGGTTGCTAACTTGTTATTGAAAGAACCGGCTTTGCCTAAAGAAGCACCCAAGGGTTCTTACTGGTCTCAGATCGCAGACACATTCCGCTGGTCAACACTGAAGAAACAAGGCGATCTGCTACTTTTGCTCATCTCGATCACTCTTTGGGGTGTTGCGCAAAACATCTTTTTCCCATATTTGATGATCTACATTGGGAATTATCTCGAAGTACCAACTTTGCAAGCTTCTTTGATCGTTTTCCTGGCCATCCTGGTGGGCGGTATCGCCACAGCTTACCCGTTGGGTATCCTCACTGACCGCTGGGGACGCAAGAAAGTGGCCTTGATCGCCATCGTCGGCGAAATGATCGGGCTGATCGCTTTTTCACTGGCACGTAGCTTCCCATTGTTGATCGTCACCGGCATCCTTTGGCTGTGGCCGATCAGTGCCTGGACCATCGCCACTGGAGCTTGGAGCAAAGATCTCTTCCCTGAAGATAAACGAGGTCAGTTTGGAGGATATGTCATCCTCTTCTCGGTTGCGCTCACCATGATCCCCGGCCCGATCCTTGGCAGTTGGTTGATCACCACCTTCGGTGTGCCCACCGTGATCGACGGCAAAGCCGGTTTCCTTCCAACTTCTCTGATCTTCCAGGTGGCAGGTGTGGCCACTTTATTGGCAGCCATCCCGCTGCTGCGAATTGGTAGAAAAAAAGCAGCCGTTGAACAGAACTAATCTTTAGGAGTAGAAAAATGGCAATTCCAGAATTCGTCTTGCGAAAATTAGTCGTACCAGGCAGCCTGAAAAGACGTGGAAACGGCTTTGCTTTCGTTCTTAAAAACACTTTTGCACCTGCCACGATTACCAAATTTGAGTTATTGAACAACAATGTACCCATTCCTGCAGATACGATCACTTTTTCAAGCCCTGGGAAGGGAACTCAAAAAGGCAGTTTGATCTCTCCGGAGAATCCGCTTCTCACACCGGTGGGTCTTGAGATCGTGATCGAAGTCACAGATCAACCGCTGACCAACGCCGTTGTCGTTAATGCAGTGACCAAAGAAGTGGGCGAGATCGTTTTCTCGCTCTCGCAACCGAAAGGCAAAAAACGCGAGAAGAAGCTCAAACCATACTTGCTGACCCGTTTTTCTACACCGCTTGAAGCAAGCATTGATATCGATCTGAACAAATCTCTGGGTCACGCCTCACCCTTCCTGCTGGGCCAATTCATTGAACATTTGGAACGGTGTATCTATGATGGCATCTGGACTTCAGATGGTTCTGCGCTCAGGCAGGATACCCTCGATTTAATCAAACAGCTCAATCCGCCCCTCATCCGCTATCCAGGCGGTAATTTCGCCAGTGGGTATCATTGGGAAGATGGCATTGGTCCCAAGGATAAACGTCCCAGCCGGCACGATGCCGCCTGGCTGGCAGAGGAATCCAACCTGGTGGGAACGGATGAATTCCTGGCCTTTTGCGAACAAATTGGCACGGAACCCCTGATGGTCGTCAACGACGGTTCGGGAACTCCTGAAGAAGCCGCACGCTGGGTGGCCTACTGTAACAGCCCCGAAACGAGCGAACAAGGCAAACGGCGCGCCGCCAATGGGCACCCAAAGCCCTACAATGTGAAATATTGGGGCATCGGGAACGAAGTGTGGGGTGCCTGGCAAATCGGCACAACTTCTGAAGAGGAATATACCCGCAGGTTGTTGAGATTTATCAAAGCTATGAAAGCCGTCGATCCAACGATCAAACTGGTGGTGGTCGGCAACCATCCCCTCACAGACAGTCCGGACGATCCCGCTCTGCTCTGGAACAAGGAAGTCCTTTCAAAAACCGGCGATCAGATCGACTACATTTCATGGCATATCTACCAACCAGAAAAAGAAGGTTGGTCTGATATTCCCGATCCATTCGAGCTATACAAATCGATCTGTGCAGCACCCATTGACATTGACACCTACACGAAGCGGATCGAAAAAGAGATCGCCCAGTTTTCGCCCAATAAGAACGTCATGCAAGCGCTGGATGAATGGAATGTGTGGCTGCCACCCTTACCCGGTGAAACCAGCATGCATCATGTGACCTACAACATGCGGGATGCCCTCTATGTAGCCTCCACCCTGGCTGTTTTTTACCGCAATAATCACACTTTGGGCATGACCAACCTGGCGCAGCTGGTCAACGTGCTGCCGTTAATCAAAACCAATGCAAATACCGCCCTGGCGACCACCCTCTTCTACCCATTCATCCTCTTCAACCAGATGGAAACCGAGGTCATCAACACCACCAGCCAATCGCCGGTCTATTCCAACAAACCGATTGGGCCAAACATCTCCGCCCATCAAAACGTACCCTGGCTGGACCAACTCGTCACCGCAAGCGAGGACCAGAAGCGCATCACTCTTCTCTTGGTCAACCGGCATCCAGAAAAACGGTTGAACGTAAAATTCCAACTTGAGGCTTCTCCCTCCAGCGCGCTGGAAATCGCGGCCGCCCATCCGCTGGACGCCAACACCTTCGCACATCCCAACAAGGTCAAGATCGTGGATGGCAGGAAACCCAAGAAAGTGGATGCCAGTTGGCATTTGATGCTGCGCCCGGCTTCAATCACTTTCCTGGAATTCAAACGAGAGTAGATTATGGAAAAACCCTCTCTCACGTTCTTCTGCGAATTGGATTCCGATTCGTTAACCGGCCTTTTTTCAGGCAGCAAGGTCATCCAGTATCTTCAAAAACTAGATGCCAACCTCAGCCTGGGATTGCTTGACCTTTCTCCACAGCGCGCAGAAGTGGTTAAGAAACTGAACAAGGCCGGCATTCCGGTCACTGCCTGGATCCTGCTCCCAAAGGAACAGGGTTATTGGACCAGCCTGGATACGATCCTTGAGTCTGAGCAGCGGTACATGGAGTTCAAAGACTGGGTGGCGAAGTACAAGCTGGTATTTGCCGCGGTGGGTCTGGATATTGAACCCAAGCTGGATACCATGTCCAACCTGGCCAAGAATCCGCGCCCGCAAATATTTATCCTCATCAAGCGCTTGATCGCAGATCGTTCATACAAAGATTATCTGGACCAGGCTCGCGACCTCATCCAATCCATTCAGTGGGATGGCTACCCTGTGGAAACCTACCAAATGCCCACTGTTTTGGATGAAAAATCGGCCAATTCAATTGTCCTGACAAAAACGCTCGGCATTCCTCCTCTGCCCTCAGATCGCGAAGTCTTGATGTTGTACTCGAGTTTCTTCTCAAATTTCAGCGATTCTATTTTGTGGAGTTATGCACAACAGTGTCAGGCCGTGGGAGTGGGCAGCACAGGGGGCGGTGTGGAGATCGATGGGGTACCGGCGTTGAAAACCCTGCGTTGGATCGACCTGAAAAGAGATCTGCTGCTTTCAAGTCAGGCCGTTCGCCACTTATATATTTTCAGCCTTGAGGGTTGTGTTGAAAATAATTACATGGACAGGCTGCTCGACCTGGATTGGGAGACACAAGTCATCCCGCCCTCCAGATCCGCCAGAGGTATCTCACTGATCCGTAAATTAGGTCAGGGCGTTCTTTGGGGTTTATCACACCCCTTTGAAACCTTGCTTGGCATCATCGTGGGAGTGACACTCCTCGAGACACTGCGACGCTGGTTCGCAAGAAAAGAATAACAAGCGCAAAAAAAGGAAAGGGCATCAACCCTTTCCTTTTTAGTTTATTATTCCTTGTGTCTGATCAGATCCAGGCTTTCGACCGCGTGTCGCATGTGCGGTATGACGATGCTTCCTCCCACCACCAGCGCGACGTTGAAGGCATCATAAAGCTCTTCGTCCTTCCAGCCGGCGGTAACGCAGGTCTGGATGTGGTAATCGATGCAGTCGTTGCAGCGCAGCACCATGGAGGCTACCAACCCCAACAGTTCCTTGGTTTTGGCATCCAACGCGGCATCCTCATAAGCCTTGGTGTCCAGATTGAAAAAGCGTTTGATCCCCAGGTGGTCGATCTCGAGGATCCTGGCGTTCATTTTTTCGCGGTAAGCCTGGAACTCATCCATCCGATTGGTCATGGCAAGAGTCCTATTACAGCTCTTTAAGCGACGGTTTGTGCAAGTGAATTCTCAACAAGCGCCTGCCTTTAGCCTCCAGAGCCTGGGCATCCCCCAAAGCTTGCGCCATGACCATGGTGCCAAAGTTCAAACCCTCCTGCGGAATTTCCATATCGGCTTTGGGGTCTGCCGTGAATTCGATGAACAATCCGGTGTTGGGACCGCCTTTATGCAGTTGTCCGGTGGAATGCAAGAAGCGCGGACCGAATCCCAGCGTCACGGCATTCCCGTATTTTCGTATCAAGGCAAGCCGCAAGTCTTGCAGATCGGCTTCCATTTCTTGAGTGCGCGGAAGAAATACGTTCAGCCCAATGTAATCGCCCTTGCGCAAAACTTTATCCAGGAAAAGCTCAAGGTTCGCGCGCATCGATTGCTCCGGCTGCCATTTCACTTTCTGATTGGAGTAGATCTCGCCGTTCTTGAACGTGACGGCAGGTGTTCCAAAATCCAGTTTTCCGGTCTGCTTGAACGACGCGATGCCTGCCAGGGTGCGCGTTTTGGCATCCTGTACATCGGGTTGGTCAAATGAATTGACACCCAGGATCGAGCAAGCCACCGCCGTGGCGTACTCCCACAGGTAGAACTGGCTGGCCAGATCCAGCGAATTTTCGACGTTCAACGTCAACAGCGAACGCTTCTCGCTTCGTAATGACCTGCATAGATCATTGGATTCCGCATCGAGTCCAAGATAGACGAACAAGCGGTCTTCGCCCATTTCTTTGGAAGTGAGTTTGGGTTGGTTGGCCACCGGGATGATTCCCTTGCCTTCCTTACCGCTGCTTTCAGCGACCAACTGCTCGAGCCAGTTACCGAAGGCGTTCCATTCAGGATCGGTCACCAGAGTTAGTTTGTCCTGCCCGGCTTTGGTAGCTTCTGCCATGATTGCGCCCAAAACCACACCCGGGTTCGCATTGATACCATTGCCAGGCTTGCATTTATTGGCCATCCATTGGGCTTTTTTCAGGAAAGCTCGAACGTCAAACCCCAGCAATGCAGCAGGCACCAGTCCAAACGCGGTCAAAGCTGAATTCCTTCCGCCCACATTCGGATTCGCGTTGAAGACTTTCCAGAACCCTTTTTCGCTGGCTAATTTATCCAGTTTCGTCCCGGGGTCGGTGATCGCCAAAAAGTGTTGGCCTGCTTCTTTTCCGAATTCATTGGTCACTTCATCCCAGAAATACTGGTAAAACGCGTTGATCTCTCCGGTGGTACCGGATTTGCTGGCGACAATATACAACGTTTTCTTGAGCGGATACTTCTTCCTGGCCAGCAGCACTTCATCCGGATTCGTGGAATCCAGCACTCCCAGATCCAAACCGGTTTTTCCTTTATATTTTGTCTGGCCGTTGATCAAGCGCAGCACCTCGGGTGCCAGCGACGATCCGCCCATGCCAAGCAGCAGGGCGTGCGTGAAACCGGCTGCCCGGCTTTCAGCCAAAAGCGTTTCCAGTTGGGGCAGCAGCGCTTCAGAATCCCACGGCGCGCTTAACCAATCCATGCGAATGCGGATCTCGTCTTGACCTTTGACGTCTGCTGTCCACAAAGATGGATCATGATCGTTCATACGTTGGGTAAAATTCTCTTTTTCGAGTCTGGCAAGCCGTTTTGAGATTTTGTCAGCGTATACGGATAGTCCACCCAGTTGAGCTTGCCGGCGGTCTTCCACACTCTTTAGTAATCCATCAAAGGCATCAGAAAAGGCCTTCACCCCTTCCTCTTCCAACTCCTGTGTCACTTTCGCCATCGAAATTCCCAGGTTCTCAAGAGATTGGAGAGCTTCTTTATATTCAGGAAGCTCTTTTCCGATGGTGAGGGCTGCTTTTCCGTGATCCGCAAACGCGTCCAACGTTGCAGGGGGAACGGTGTTCACCGATTCGTCCGCGATCAACTCTTCCACATAGATCACATCGCGATAGTTGGGATTTTTGGTGCTGGTCGAAGCCCACAGCGGACGCTGTTTTTGCGCTCCCATTGCCAAAAGCCTGGCAAATCGCTCTGATGCGAACTCCTTGCAAAAGACCTCATAAGCCATCTTGGCATTGGCGATGGCCGCCTTGCCAAACAGGTATTTGGTTTCCTTTTCAGCTTTTTTAGATAGCAGGGCATCCACTTTTGAGTCCACACGGGAAACAAAGAACGAAGCCACCGATGCGATGGACTCTATTGATTTTCCCTTTTTCACTCGATCTTCCAGACCAGACATGAAAGCATCGATCACGCCCTTGTAGCGTTCAAGTGAAAAGATCAGCGTTACATTCACATTGATCCCATCCGCAATGGCTGCGCGAATGGCGGGCAGGCACTCCAGCGTGGCCGGGATCTTGATCATCAGATTGGGACGATTGACCTTGGCCCATAAACGTCTGGCTTCGCGGATCGTGCCCTGGCTGTCCTTAGCCAGGAATGGACTTACTTCCAGGCTGACGTAGCCATCAATATGATGGCTGGCTTCATATAGGTCCGCAAACAGATCAGCGGCGTCCTGGATGTCCTTGACTGCCAACTCCCAAAAGATCTCTGCAGCATTCAATCCAGACCAGGCGAGCGTTTGTAATCCTTCATCGTAATCTTTGGTCTTTACGATGGCGTTGTGAAAAATACTCGGGTTGGACGTGACCCCCTTGATCTTTCCAGTTTCGATCATTTTCTTCAAATCGCCGTTGTCCAACAGCGACCGTTGTATGTTGTCATACCAAAGGGATTGCCCGAGTTGATGGAGTTTATCGATATTTTTCACTTGTTCACCTTGTACCGAAAGATTATTAACTGATTTTTCCGTTCGCTTCGATCTTGAGGATCTTGGCTACACGCTTTTGATGTCGTTCTTCATTGGAAAATTGCGCGTTGACGAAAGCCTTGACGATCTCTTTGGCTGTCTCCGCGCCAATGATGCGGGCTCCCAGGCAAAGCACGTTCATGTTGTCGTGCTCCACGCCCTGGTGCGCAGAATAAGTGTCATGGCATACACCGGCATAGATGCCCTGGATCTTGTTGGCCGCGATGCAAACTCCCACGCCTGAACCGCAGATGATCACCGCGCGCTCGGCCTGTTTCTGCAGGATCGCCCTGCCGGCTTTTTCAGCATAATCCGGGTAATCCACCGGTTCCTGGTTGTACGCACCCAGATCAATCACCTGGTTGCCCGTTTCTTCAATGGCTGCAATGACTTCATCTTTCAAAGGATAACCCGCGTGATCACACGCGACAGCAATGATCATTATTTTTTCTCCGACTTTAACAAGCTTTGTGCAACTTCAAGGATATGATCCACAGTAAAACCAAATTTCTCCATGAGGATTGTTCCGGGACCAGAGGCGCCATAACCAGGCATGCTGATGATCCTGCCTTCGCTGCCCGTCC
>CAZRHZ010000015.1:0-30025 GCA_964599995.1 uncultured Anaerolinea sp.
GCTCGGAGCGGATGATTACATCACCAAACCCTTCAACGGTCGTGAAGTTGTGGCTCGGGTTAACGCTTTATTGAGAAGAACCCGTCTGGATCAAACCACAGGTACGCAAAGCCGCATTTTCTTCACCAAAGGACTTCGCCTTGATCTTGACCAGCATACTCTGCATGTGGATAATTCACCGGTCGAATTGACCAAAACCGAATTCAACCTTTTAATGGCATTTCTTGAAAACCCTGGCTACACATTGACCCGCGACGAATTGCTTGAAAAATCAGTGGGATATGCCTATGAAGGCATGGGACGGGCTCTGGATACCCACATCCGTAATTTACGTCGAAAAATCGAATTGGATCCAGATAATCCCGTATACATCCAAACCGTTTACGGCATCGGATACCGTTTCATTGGAGAAAATGAATGAATCGTTTGTGGGTTAAACTCAGTTTTGCGATCAGCGGTTTTTTGGTTTTTGTCTTTATCGTCCAATTCATTTCGATCAAACTGGACCAGTTGGGGATCGCTCCTCAAGAAGGGACGTTTAAAGATCCGACCGGAACCTACATGACCACGCCCACGAAAGAAATGGTATCAACCCGATTAATCGAATTCATGGCGTTTTCCGTTGCGGTAGGCATCGTGGGAGGGGTTTTGATCGGCCGTCTGGTCAGCGCGCCAATCGACAACCTTGCGAAAACCGCCAAAAAGATCGGCGAAGGGGATCTCAAAGCCAGGGCAAAAGTTCAGGGCAGTTCTGAAACAAGACAGCTGGCCATTTCATTTAATCAGATGGTAGACGAAGTTCAAAAGGAACAGATCCTGCGCAAGAACCTGATGGCTGATGTCTCTCATGAATTACGCATCCCCCTCACCATCCTGTCAGGCAATCTGCGGGCGGTGTTGGATCACGTCTATGAATTGGATGAAGTCGAGGTCGCCAATTTATATGGTCAAACCCATCATCTGATCCGTCTGGTGAACGACATGCGCGAGCTGGCTCTGGCTGAATCCAATAATCTACGTCTTGAAAAAATGCCAAGCGACATGAACAACCTTATCGCTGAAACCCTGCAAGCTCTTGATCCTTTAATTCAGGAAAAAAACCTGAATATTAAGAACCACATCACCGCAGTCCCAACCTTAGAATTTGACCCAGGCCGGATCAAACAAATCTGGTTCAATCTACTTACCAACGCCATTAACCATACCCCACCAGCAGGAATCATTACGTTGGACGCGGTAAATGAACCGGATCGCCTATTATTTACCATCACAGACACTGGTGATGGGTTGGAAAAGCAACATTTGAAAGAAGTGTTTAACCGTTTCTATCGCTCAGATGAATCCCGGTCAAGAGAAACCGGTGGCACCGGATTGGGGCTGGCAATCGTGAAGGCTTTCGTTGAGCTGCACGGCGGAACAGTTTTGGTGTTTAGCGAGGGAAAAGGAAAAGGCTGCACTTTTGGTTTTTCACTGCCCGCTTAATCCATTATCAGGCAAACAAAAACAGCCAACAGAACAACGTTGGCTGTTTTGATTTATTTGAAAAACGATCTAAGCGGCAACCTTGGATAAAGTTTCTTTGGCCTTGCGATTTTTCTGATACACATCAAATGCCACAGCGATCAATAAGACACTGCCTTTGACAACGGTCTGAGAAAAATCGGGGAAGGTCGCCAACTGCATGGCGTTGTTCAAAACGCCGATGATGATCATACCCACCATCAAACCAAACACGGAGCCCTCACCACCTTTAAAGCTGACGCCGCCCAGCAGCGCTGCCGTGAGGCAGTCAAACTCGAAACCCTGGCCGGTGACGGTCTGACCGGCAAAAACGCGCGACAACAGCAGAACAGTCGAAACACTCGTGACAAAACCGCAGATCATGAACAAAGATACTTTCATGCGGTTGATATTGACGCCAGCCAGGCGGGCAGCTTCTTCATTGCCACCTAACGCAAATACTTTGCGACCAAAATAGGTCCTGGTCAGGATGAAAGATCCGATCAGTGCCACAATGACCATCACAATGACGGGCACCGGTATTCCCCAAACGTAGCCTTGCCCAAACCAGCGGAAGGAATCAGGAAAACCCATGATGTTTCTGGATTGGTTGATGATGAACCCAAAACCCTTAAAAATAGCGGAGGTACCCAGTGTAATGATAAGCGGATGGATCTTCAGCCTGATGCAAAGTATACCGTTGATCAAGCCTAACCCTGTTCCAACCATCAAAATCAGAGGGATGGCCACCGCGGGAGGCAGTTTCCAATCCACCATCATGATCGCCAACAGAACATTGCTGAACACGATCTGTGAGCCGATGGAGAGATCAATGCCACCGCTGATCATCACGAACATCAGGCCAACCGCAGCAATCCCCGAGAAGGAGATCTGGCGAATCAAGGTGCGTAGATTACCAAATGTCATGAAGTTGGGTGCAATAAAAGAGAACAGGATCAATAAGAAGATCAAGATCAGTAAAGGTACATTCTTTTTTGCGAATGCACCCAACCAATTACCAAGTTTGGGAAAAAAAGTGGACTGATTTTTCATACGAATTCCTCCAAAAGTTAATGGGTCCCCGATGCGAGGTCGAGAATATAGTTCTGATTGAAGTTTTCTTTTTGAACTTCTCCAGCCAACTCCCCTTCGCACAAGACAATGATCCGGTCTGACATTCCCAACAATTCTTCCATATCAGAAGAGATCATCAGGATCGCGATTCCATTATCAGCCAATTCAGTCATCAGATGATATATCTCCTGCTTGGCGCCCACGTCAATCCCACGCGTGGGTTCGTCAAAAATCAAGATATCTGACTCCGCGGCCAAAGATTTGGCTAAAACCACTTTCTGTTGATTGCCACCGCTCAAGTTGATCACCCGTTGGGTCAGGCTGGGGGTCTTTATATTGATGCGGTCTTTGTACTTTGTGGCGATCTCGTCTTCTTTCTTTGTGTTAACCACACCATATTTTGAGATTCTGCCGGCGATCGGAAAACTGATATTCCACTTGACGCCCATTTCAAGGAACAATCCCTGGCCTTTGCGATCTTCTGTCAGCAATCCGATCTTGTGGTGGATTGCATCCTTTGGCGAATGGATTTTCGCTGGAACCCCGTTGATCAGGATCTCGCCTTTTTCCAGATGAGCGGCCCCAAAGAGAAGCTGGGCCAACTCCGTTCGACCGGCTCCAACCAGGCCGGAGATTCCCAATATTTCACCTTTGCGCACATTGAAAGTGATGTTTCTGTCGCCATTACCGGTAAGATTTCTCACTTCTAAAGCAATCTCACCAGGCGGATTCTTGCGCTGGGGATAGTTTTCTTTTAATTCCCGTCCAACCATCAAATTGATCAGTTCCTGGCGGTTGGTCTCTTTGGTCTTTTTTGTAGAGACGTAACATCCGTCGCGCATGACGCTCACACGGTCAGAAATTCGGAATACTTCTTCCAAGCGGTGTGAGATGTAAATGATCGTCACACCGTTATTTTTCAATTGATTAATGATCTTGAACATCAACTCCACTTCTGAAACACTCAAAGGAGCAGAGGGTTCATCCATGATCAGAATTTTTACATTTTTTGAGACCGCTTTGGCAATTTCAACAATCTGTTGTTCCGCAATCGACAAATCTTGCACCATTGCACGCGGGTCAATGTTCACGCCAAATTGATCTAAAACCTTGATGGCCTTTTTTTCGATTTCTTTAGCGCTGAAGAGCGCTGATTTTTCGCTTTTTTCACACAGGTAAATATTTTCAGCTACAGACAGAGTGGGAACCAGGTTGAATTCCTGGTAGATCACCTCAACACCCAGCCTTCTGGAAAGGAAGGGGGTCATTTTTGGATACTCTTGTCCATTAATCTTGATCGTACCTGAGTCAATATCAATGGCACCTGCCACTGCCTTGATCAAGGTTGACTTTCCCGCACCATTTTCTCCTAATAATGCGTGAACTTCCCCTTCAAGGAAGTCAATCGAAACATTGTTGAGTGCCAAAACACCAGGATACTTTTTTGTAATATTTTCCAGGGATAAAACTGCCTTGGGATCCATTCGATTTTCACCTCTTTATTAGTGAAGGGCCCCCTCACCCTTCACTAATTTTATCTAAAAAATGTTACTGATTACGGTGCGAGTGTGCTGAAATCGCAGAAAATGGGATCCAGTTGATCATTGATGATGTTCGGATATTCAACACCCTGCAGCATCTTCTTCATCTGTTCATAGGTTGCCTGATCAAGTGCGGCTCCACCAATGGCGACGAAACCCTTGTAAGGATCCGCGCAGCTGGTGACGGTTTCGATCATGGAAGGATCCATGTCGCCCGCGAAGACGCCGTACTCATTCACGTTTACATTGGGCAGCGCTTTGATGGCGTTGGAAATACCCTGAGCGTGTGCGGTGGACTGGCCAATGAACACTTTGACATTCGGGTTCGCGGTCAAAACGTTCTCAGCGGCTGCCTGACCGGCAGGGATGCTGTCACCCGAGATATCGAGGTGGGCAACCAGATTGACCTTGGGGCAGATATCGGTGATGGTGGAATAGCCCTGATCGCGCAGGTACATGCCCACATTGGAGCTAGCGGCACCAATGATGGCGGTTTCAACGGTACCATCCGCGGCATCTGGGTAAGCGGCATTGATGAAATCGCAAGCCATCTGGGCAACTTTCTGACCGTCTTCCAACTGGCTGGTGTGCATGATGGCATCAAAGGGTGCCAGTTTTTGAGGAGGAACACCCATGACCAAAATTCCAGCGGCTTTGGCTTCATCAACTGCGGGCAGCAATTGATCGATCTCACCGGCAGCCATGACGTACATGAAATCAACACCCATCGAGATGCAGTTCTCGATCTGATCGAACTGTTGGTTTAAGCCGCCTTCATCAGCGCCATAAACGTTCACGATTACGCCGTCAGCTTCGAATTGTGTTTTTACGGAGGAGGAAACACCGTTCAAGAACGGATTCGCCAGGGACGGGATCAGATAGCAGACCACTTTGCCATTGATGTCAAAGGGTGATCCTTCTTGTGCGGGGATCATCGTGACAGTGGTATCTTCAGACAGATCCATTTCAGCTGCCTCTGTCGCTACTGCCTCGGTTGCTGCAGTTTCAGGTACTGCAGGGGCTTCTGTGGCCTTGGCGTTACAGGCTGCCAGGACAAGCATGCTTATGATAAGCACAAACACTACAACTTTTTTCATCTTCATTCTCCTTTTTGAGTAATCCCTAATATTGGTTGTTTAACATATGGATCAACTTTTTTAAGCAAACCACCTCCTTTGATTATCAGTTTTTTCTACATCATCCTCATCATATATAAAAAAGGAAAATAACTGGACTTTATCATTTCAAGTGTTTATCGAAGAAGGACATGATCCTGACAATATTCTTTTCAAGTTCAAATGCCGGACCCCCATGCCCGGCTCCTTCAAAGATATCCAAGGCAAAACGATTATTATCAACATACTTGCGTAACTTGTCTGCAAAAATGAGGGATTGCTGAACCGGGACGTAATTATCCATAGTGCCGTGTTGGATCAGGATGGGAGGCATATTTTTGTGGATATAAGTCATCGGATTGGCCAGTTCCACTTTCAAAGGTACCTCAGAGATCTTTGTTCCCAAATATCTGGATTCGGGTGAGTTCTCATCTTCATGATCCATGGGGCCCAAACCGGTCTCACTGAATTGCTCGTCCATTTTAAGAAAATCGGTCGGTCCGAACCAATCCACTGCAGCGTGAATATGGCAAGGAATACCGGGGTTGCCGAGACTGGGGTCGTCAAACTCTTTTACGCTCGCTGAAACACATAACATCGAAACCAGGTTTCCACCGGCTGAGCTTCCCCACGCCCCCACGCGGTTCGGATCAAGATGGTATTTTTCACAGTTGGCTCGAATCCACCGGACGGCAGCCTTGATATCCTTTACAGCAGCCGGGAAGATAGCTTCGCCGCTTAAACGATAATTCACACCCACCACTGCATAACCGCGAGACAGACTGCGTAGAAAGGTTAACACCTCAATGTCACGCTTGTCTCCTTGCTGAAAGGCGCCGCCATGAATATTGATAATTACCGGAAAAGGGCCTTCCCCTTCTTCAGGCAAATAAATATCTAGTTTTTGTGCAGGTGATAGTGTCGCATAGGGCAGGTCAAGCCATTTTCGGGAGATTCCCGATACGTCTGCCGGTGGGAGAAAAACGAGGTCGACTTGGGCCATGGGTTTTTTCCTTCAAAAGTATAGTATCATATCACAGGGTGGAACTCTAATTCATTCTGTGGTACAATCCATTCCATAATGGAATAGTTGAAAGGTGACGAAATGGAAATCCGGCAGATCCAATATTTCCTTTCCATCGTAGACACAGGCAGCTTCACTGCGGCTGCTGAAGAGAATTTCATTACTCAACCCAGTCTCTCAAAAATAATCTCCGCTTTAGAGAAGGAGCTTGCTGTTCCTCTCTTCGACCGCAGCCGCCATAAGGTTTCACTGACTGAGGCTGGCAAAGCCTTTCTACGACACGCCCGCGCCCAAGTCGCTGAATATAAAGACATGCTGGTTGAGATGGATGGCTACAAGTCCTCCGAAGACATGTTCACGGTGGCAGCCATCCCGGTCTTACCCCAATACGGCATCGCCAATTTAATCGCTCAATTTCAAGACAAATATCCACAGATTCACTTCAATCTGGAAGAAACCAACGGACAAAACATCATTCCTGGTCTGGTGGAACGCCGCTATGATCTTGGGTTTATCCGGCACAACTATCTTGATCACGAACAATTGAGTGTGATCGAGATTTGCAAAGATAAATTGATCTTAGTGGTGGCGAAAAAGAGTCAATTTGCGAACCGCACTTCGGTCTCGATTAATGAGCTGGTCAACGAGAATTTCATCATTTTTGACAAAGTGACCGATCTTCATCGATTGATCATGGAAGAATGCGCGAAGGCGAATTTTGAGCCCACCATCTTTTTCTCCAGCCCGCGCAAGGTCAGTGTGTTTGCCTTGGTCGAAACGAATATCGGTGTTGCGCTGATGCCCGCCAGAACTTTCGAATATTATCGTCATCCGGGCATCATTCCTGTCGAGCTCGAAGAAACGATCGAATGCAACATCGTCATCACACACCTGAAAAGCAAACCCCCTCAGGGTGCAGCGAAACTGTTTGTTGATTTTATCAAGCAGGAATCAGAGAAACTTTAGATCAATGCTTTTATCTTGTGTATCCGACTGATCGAAAAATATCAATCCAAACAGCTGTTTGATCCACGAAATTAAAAAAGCTAGTGATGACTCGCATCATCACTAGCTTTACTCTTATAGTAAGGGCTATCTGTCTGCAAAGGCAGGAGCAGGATATTGGAATTCTGCGCTCGCCATATCCAGAGGATAGACTAATTCCATCTGGCCGTTGATCCACTGCACCAGCGGATCGCCAACATTGCCGGTTCCGTCTTCGTTGAAGGTGACCTGGCCCATGACAGTCATCATGTCAGTGGCAGCGATCGCATCGCGGATCGCATCGCGATCCAGGGTTCCCGCAGCTTCGATGGCGGCGGCCAGGATCTGAACACAGGCATAAGCTGAACCACTCAACAGGTCAGCATCGCGGCCATATTTCGTGTTGTATGCAGTGTTCAACTCGGCAGCACCCGGATAGGTCACAGCATGATGCCAGCCCGGGAAGATGGTGACAAAATCGCCATCGGTTCCCAGAGTCTCACCCCAGGTCAAACCCTCTGGAGCGCGGATCATCAAGGTGAATTTCGGAGTCCAGCCCAATTCTTTCATCTGCCTGATCATTGTGGTTCCATCGCCACCGTTTGGCAGGCAGAAGAGAGATTCTGCGCCAGCGGCACTGGCCTGGATGATCATATCGCTGAAATCTTTGTTACCAATGGCATATTGCCCACGATAGACGATTTCATAGCCATACTCAGCCGCATTGGCTTCCCACAGGTCAGCTTCTTCTTTGCCCCAGTCGGATTGTTCCTCGAAGATCGCGACTTTCGTCGGGCGTTCGCCTTCCGGGAGCAATTCGTTGAGGATGGTATAGACATCTACAGTCTGGTCAGAAGATTTAGGGAATGGTGAGAACAGATATCGGTAGCCTTGTTGGTGAATCGAGTTCAACGCGAAGGAGACACCTAAATAAGGCACCTTATTCTTTTCAGCAATGGGGATGGTCGCGACATGCATGTTGCTGGCTGCGCCGCCCAGATATGCCACCACGCCTTGATCAGCAAACAAAGATTCTTCATTGGTCACAGCAGTGTTGGGATCAGAAGCATCATCAATGAGGGTCATGCGAACCGGGATTTTGACCCCGTATTCAGCAACAAAGATACCACCGGCGGCGTTAATATCATCCACCGCGATGGTATAGCCATTGGCAACCTGTTCGCCCAGGGTTCCGAATTTACCGGTCAAAGGCACGGATCCACCGATCTCGATGAATTCAGGCGCGGGGGGTAATGCCTCGGTGACAACAGCCGTAGCCACAACCTCGGTTGCGACTGGCGCTTCGGTGGCTACAGGTGCTTCTGTGGCTGTTGCGCAGCCAGACAGTAGCATGAGCATGACAACAGTGATGCTTACAAAAGTTAATGCGAATTTCTTCATTTTCATCTCATTTCCTCCAAGATCAGTTCTTTATGGGTAGTATGAAACAAACCATCAAACTGAAGCAGACGAACTCGCTGATACGGAACCTCCTTTCTCCACCGTTTTATGGAACACCTTTACTACTCTTTATCTTTAGCAGTAAGCTTGGCTGTTGTCTTTTTTCCTTTTGCAAAAAATCTGGCCTTAAGCTTTGACCAAACTTCTACCAAACCACCGGGGAGGAACAAAATGACCGCAATAAATAAAGTACTGAACACAATGACGTGCCATTCGCCCAGTTTTAGAATCATTAATTGCCGCAGGATCACGTAAAAAATCGCACCAATGATGGGTCCCACAATGGTTCCGGTTCCTCCAATGAAAACCATCGTGATCGAGTCAAAGGTCCAACCGGGCGAGAAGGTAAAGGAGGGATAGTAGCTGAGCGTGTAATAAGCGTAGGCACCGCCTGCCAGCGCTGCAAAAAATGCGCTCACCGCCAGAGCAATCAATTTATGCTGCAATGCGTTAACGCCCAAAGATTCAGCGGCTGATTCCTCTTCTCGCACAGCCTTCATCCCCAACCCGATTTTTGAATTGATCAGAAGATAGGTCGCCACGATCATCAGAACCGCCATACCAAGAAAAAGGTAGTAGCGTGGAACCAGGCTGTACGAAACGATCATCTGCGGGCGCAGAGAGGAAATGGATGGAAGCGCGTTGTTTACAGTCACAAAAGCCACTTGTGCCAGCGCCAGCATGCCGATCGAAAAATACACTCCCTTCAACCTGAATGCCGCCCCACCGACGACCATGGCGAATACCACCGCCACCAACCCGCCAGCCAAAATGCTCAAGAACAGGTTTGTTCCGTTCAGCCATAAGAGCCGGGTGGTCAAAGCCCCCGCCCCAAAAAAGGCGGCGTGACCAAGATTGGTTTGCCCGGTGAATCCACCCAGAATATTCCAACTGGTGCCCAGCATGGAGTACAACAACACCAAGATCAGCAGGTTAATGACCGTATCATTCTTCAAGACAGGAACCAGCGCTAAAAGAATAACCACCACAATGCAAAATATGAGAATCTGGATTTTTTTGCTCATGGTTTATTTCTCCTTTTTCCCAAATAGACCTTGAGGTCTGAACATCAACACCAGGAGAAAGAGTAACAAGCCCACGACTTCACGATAAGTACCCGGGATTACGAGAGTGGAGAGCGATTCGGTGGCCCCCAAGACTATGCCACCCAAAAATGTACCAACGAAACTCCCAACCCCACCCAGCACCATCACGATCAGTGATTTAAGTGTCCAATCCAACCCCATATACGGTGAAATCGAATAACACACGCTGATCAAAGCTCCCGCCAAACCGGCCAGAACGGCTCCAATACAGAATGAGATCAAGTACATCCTTTCGACCTTGATGCCCATCAACTGGGCGGCTTCATAATCCTCCACGGTTGCCTGGATCGCCTTGCCCATCATGGTCCGCTTTAAGAAAAATTGCAGCGCGATCACCGCGATCAAGGCAATTCCCAAACTCGCCACCCGGATGATCGGAAACCGTACGTCCCCCAGCGTAAAGATGGTCCCCGAATAAGCTGGTGTGACCGCCTGTTCATCTGCGGTCCAGATCCTCAAGGCCAGGTTTTGCAGGATCAGAGAAAGTCCAAAACCGATCAGCATGGTGTTGCGGATCTTGGCTTCTTCATTCATTTTCACCATGCGAACAAACAAAGTTTTATAAAGAATGGCCCCGATAATGATCAAACACGCTATCGTTATAGGGATCGAGAGAAAAGGATCAATATCCAGAAGACTGAAAGCCCAAAAACAGGCATAACCTCCCAGCATGATCAACTCACCGTGCGAAACGTTGAGAAATTTCGTCACGCCAAAGACAAGAGAAAGTCCAACGGCAGCCAAACCATACAGGCTGCCAACCAAAATGCCCATCACGAGTAATTGCATCGCCATTGTCATTGTGTTCGCCTCATTTCTTGGTGCCCAGATAGGCGTCTTGGATGGATTCGAAAGATAGCAGGTCTTTGCCACTTCCCTGCCCGACAATCTGGCCATTTTCCAGCAGATAGGCGCGATGGGCCAACTCCAAAGACGCCTGAACATTTTGTTCGACCAGCAAAATGGTCACACCCAGCTTGTTGATGCTCTCAATGGTTTCGAACATTTTTTGAACAAGGATGGGCGCCAAACCGAAAGAGGGTTCATCGAGCATCAGCAGTTGAGGTTTAGACATCAACGCCCGACCAATGGCCAGCATTTGGCGCTCACCGCCGCTTAAAGTTCCTGCTCGTTGTTTTTTACGCTCAGCCAACCTGGGGAAGATCTCGAATACCCATTCGATGTTTTTTTCTTTATCTTTGCGGGCTTTTTTGATGTAAGCACCCAATTCAAGATTTTCATGCACGGTCAAGCCGGTAAAGATCTTGCCGCTCTCAGGAACCTGACATAGCCCAAGTTCGACGATCTTTTCAGGGGACTGTTTGCTGACGGTTTGATCCAAAAAAGTGATCGTCCCACTCTTCGGTTTAAGTAAACCGCTGATCGTCCGAATGATCGTCGTCTTTCCAGCACCGTTTGGGCCTACTAAAGCCACGATCTCACCTTTTTGAACGTTTAACGAAACGTTCCAGATGGCCTGAAGTTCTTTATATGAAACGTCAATGTTTTCAATATTAAGCATGAGATTTCCCTAAATACACTTCAATAACCTTCGGATTGCTTATGACCTCGTTCGGAGTCCCTTCCGCGATCTTTTCACCCATGTCGATGACGATCACGCGGTCTGAAAGAGACGTCACCGCCTTGACGATATGCTCCACCATGATGATGGTGATATGGTTGTCGCGAATTTTCGCGATCAGTTTACACGCCTCGTCTGCCTCAGCAGCGTTCAAACCGGCCATCAGCTCATCCAGAAGAAGAAGATAAGGATGGGTGGCCAGGGCTCTGGCCAATTCCAACCTTTTCCTTTCCATGATGGTCAGATTCTTGACCTGAATCCTGGCTTTATTCCCCATGCCAACCAGATCAAGCACCTCCAGTGAATCACGCTCTGCCGTGCGAGTATTTGAGCACGGTGTATGCCCATACATTCGGCCAACCATCACGTTTTCAAGGGCAGTGAATTCGAGGAAAGGTTTGTTTAATTGAAAAGTTCTGCCAATCCCTTTTTGGCAGACCGTATAGCGTGGCAGGCCGCCAATTTCATCTCCGCGGAATTTGATGGATCCAGCATTCGGTTTTAAGAAACCCGTGATCAGATTCAATGACGTGGTTTTGCCCGAGCCGTTCGGGCCAATGATCCCAACAATTTCGCCTTCATTGACGAAAAAGTCGAGGTTCTTTATGGCTTTGAGTCCCCCAAAGGACTTACCAAGTTTTTCGACGGTTAATATTTGCATGTTCCTCCTTGAAAAATAGGTCTTGCCAGCAACAATGTCGGAAAGAAACACTAACTGTAAACAGGAGGTGGTTCTAATATGTAAATATCTAACGCTTGCTTTTCTTCAAAAGTAACTTTGGTAACTATTCAATTGAAATTACAAATCGATCTAGTACTTTTAACTTGCTCCTCCTTAGCCATCCGTTTTTAGTAAAGCGATAACAACAAAGGGGTGAGGATCACACCGATAATGATCGAAAGAGAAATGCAGGCGGCCGCAAACTCGGTATCGAGTCCTTCGGTGGCTGCGTAGGCGAGTGGCACCATGCCGATCGGCATGGCTGAACACAACGAAACCACTGTACGATCCAGGCCCTGCATGTGGGTCAACCAGATGAACAATTGACCCAACAGAAAACCGATCCCCATGCGCATGAAAACCGTTAATCCAGCTAACTTCCAGCGTGGGAACTTGAAATTGATAAAAATACCCAGAGCAATCATGGCAAGCGGAGCGTTTGCAGATGCCAGAGGATTGATCATTTTCGATAGAAAAGCAGGGATTGTGAGTCCCGCCAGGTTGACCACCAGTGCGAGGAGTATCGCCCACACCACGGGAACAGAAAAGATGCGTTTAATTCCTTCAAACAAGCTGTTTGAACGCCTCGATCCGTATTGCGTGGCGATATAAAAGCCATATCCGCTGGCCATCATCGAGTTACCCACATCAAAAGCAGCCGTTCGGCTGACGCCTTCGGCACCGTAGGTCGTACTCATGACTGGAACCATTAGTGAACCCACACTCATCACCATGCACCCAAGAACAACCACCCCTGCGACGGAATCTTCAAGTTTTAGAATTCGGGCAACCCCTCCACCTAAAACTCTCAAAACCAAGGCAACAAAGAATCCAGATGCTGCCAACAACAATAATTCATTCAGTTGCATTCTCGCCTGAGAGATCGACGAGAAGATGATGCAGGGAAGAGTGACGTTGATGATGATACGAGAGAACAGCGCGCCATCTTCTTCCTTTAATACCTTGAGCTTTTTGAGGCAGAACCCAACCATCACTAGGCTGATGATTGGCAGCGATTCTGTGACGGTTGGGTTCATTGGTAAAGTTTTTTTAAAGAACGATCGGTCTAAGGCGGATATGCGACGGTGTAGATATGCTTTCCACCATTCAGTGGACCTTTGAGCAAGGCATCAATCTCTGCCGCGTCTCTCATGGTGGCTTCATTGGTAGGCGGTAATTGCCCCGCGGGGAATTTCGTCATAATGTCGCCAATCAAGCGTTCCATGTAATCCAACAGCACGTCCAGGCCGGGTTTTGCCTTCTCCGCGTTTGCCAGGGTGGGTTTTCCGATCACACCCTCCGGATATACCGCCACTTCGATCCCGCTCAAGCCAACGTGCTCATGTCCTTTGATGGGAGCGTGATACACTTCGCCTCCCTTGTCGACATGACCGGCTGGCAGGTAACCCTTTCCGCTGGTATCCACGGCCAGTTTCATATCCATGAATTCAGGGAAGAGCGCAAGCGAGTAAGAACCTTCGACTTCGCAGGCGTGCTGGAAGGCGGTTTCAAACGGACCACCGTGGGCTTTGTCCTTCAAATAATCATGGATTACTGTCGGCCAATGCAACGAGATCAGCAAACTGGGTACCTGGTATTTCTTGGCCCATTGATGCAGCGCCAGCGGGATCACCTCTTCCTGTCCGTGACCGTTCAGGAAGATTTGTTTGCGAAAACCCATGTTCCATAAACCTGCGATGATGGCACGTAAATTCCCGAGAAAAACATCTTCTGGAACGACAACCGTGCCCGGCATTCCCAGGTGATTATATGGATGAGAACCATACCAGACGGGTTCCGCGATGGTACAACCGGTCTTTAATGCAACCTGTTCTGCCATTCTTGTTACCAGGAAGGTGTCTTCTCCCAAAGGTTGAGCGGCACCATGGCACTCGGTGCTTCCGACAGGGATGATGATCAAGTCGTTTTTCTTCAAACGCTCGTTGATTTGCGTCATGTTCATGGTTTGAAGATAAAGGCCTTCAGGTCTTTCCATTCGGCCACCGTCAGGTGGAAACTGCCAATTACCCATGTTCTCCTCCTTTCTCAGATTCTGTTTCTACTTATATGCTTATGGTTCACTGGCCCAAGACTAGACAATCTGCGGGATATGCAGAGATTTGTCATGCGCTTTGGTCTGGGTGAGTTCAGGATAGTATTTGTTCAGCATCTCAACGATGATCGAGGCCTGATCAGCCATTTTCTTTCCATCGCTGGCAGAAGTGATCATACCGTGAGCAGCCACGACCGAGTTGCCGGTTTTACAGTGCAGCGGTGCGGCAACGCGTACGATCTCGGGAGCTTCATAAGTACGAATGAAACCGCCAGAACCAGGGGGATTGTCCGTGTGGATATCCAGTGGGGTCTTGATCGCGGCGCGCAGGGCGGCCAGCATGGGGATCTGCAGATCGCGCACCGGGTTGATGCTGTCTGCGCCTAATTCTTCAAGAAGTTTGATCGAGCAGGGATTGCATTGACCGAGGTGAGCCGAGGTCTTGAAAATGATGTCTTTCGGTAAGGCACCTTCTTTGCGCATCTTGCCGACTAACCAGAGCATGCCCTCATCATAGATCAGGAAGCAGCGAACGCCAAGATCATAACCACGTTTAATGTCTTCAACGGCACGCACCATTTGTTCCATACCGCGCAGGCGATAGCTGATGCGAACACCCTGTTCTGAAAGGACAGTCGCGCCGGTATCATAGGTGGCGCGTGGACCGGTGGATAACATCAACTCACAACCATAATCATGGCAGAGTCTGCAGTATTCTTTGATCTCTGCACGGGTGTGGCGGAACATACCATAGGTCTCGGTGACGCGGTTGATGGTGATGCCATTCTTTTCTGCTGTCTTCAATAAAGCCTCGGTGGCTTCAGCAGAATTCACAGTAGGAACTTCGATGCGGAAAGCCGCGCCATCTGGGAAACGCAGTGGGGAAGAGGGCATATCCCAAAGATCGCCTTCTGGCATTCCTATCTTCTTTAAGTAGTCTCGTGTTTCTTGAAAAATAGCCATCTTGATCTCCTTCTCAAATATTTTTGTAAGGTTAACTACAGTGAGCCGGTAAAGGCGGACAATAGACCCAGACAATCCTTAGTGGTTCATCGCCAATATTTTCCACGCGATGTTTTACACCGACCGGAGAGTAGAACGCCGTCTCGGGTCCAATCTCCCATTCCCCTTCCCCTTCAATGACGATCTTGGCTTTGCCACTGATCAGGAACAGAACTTCTTCTGAACTATCGTGCACATGATCGGGGATCATGCTGCCCACTTCGGTGATATTCATACCCATCGAAACGTTTTTCACACCACCGAATTTGGGGGCTAACAAAAGCTTGGATGTTCGTGGGGGTTCACGAAACTCGCCCTTTACATCCGCTGCCTTTACGAACGGTAAATTGGCCATAGATTCTACCTCAAGGAAATTAGATTAGTTTCACTCTATGAAACTGTGTTTCGTTAAATAGTATAGCAAGATTTTTACCTGATGTCAACTGTTTTCATGTCATGAAACACCATACCGACAAGAAGGCTCGATACCCCGCCCGGATGCCTTCCTTTTACTGAGTTTTTCGCTCCGTCTAAAAGTTCTGGTAACATTTAAGCGCATTCTCACTTGACTTCTTTGGAAGGCAATGTTATTCTATTATGTGAAACTATATTTCACCTGTTGATACTACTCCCCGGAGGAAACATGGCTAATGATGTTTGTTATATTCCCGTAGATACATTAAGAAATTTCATCAAAGATGTTTTACTGAAATGCGGTGTACCCGCGGCAGACGCTGAGACTTGTGCGGATGTCATCATTGAATCAGACAAAAGGGGCATCGAATCCCACGGCATCGGCCGCTTGAAATACTACTACGACCGCATCAAGGCCGGTCAGCACAAAGTGATCACTGAATTTGAGATCGTTAAAGAAGGCCCCACCACCGCGGTCATTGATGGCCATCATGGCATGGGCATGGTGATCGGCAAGCGTTCCATGCAGATGGCCATCGACAAAGCCAAACTATATGGCATGGGCTCCGTGGCTGTCAGAAATTCCACCCATTTCGGCATCGCCGGCTACTATCCCCTCATGGCCATCCAACAGAACATGATCGGCATGTCGTTCACCAACGCCCGACCTTCGGTCTCTCCCACCTTCGGTGTGCAGGCCATGTTGGGCACCAATCCGATCGCTTTTGGCGCTCCCACCGATGAAGTCATTCCCTTCCTCTACGATGGCGCCACCCCCATCACGCAGCGCGGCAAGATCGAGGTCTACAACCGCGCCGAGAAACCCCTCCCTGAAGGCTGGGTCATCAGCGATCAAGGTGAATTATTGACTGACTCCAAAAAGACCCTCGAAGCTCTGGAACAACGCAAGGCTTCCTTCCTTCCGCTGGGTGGAGCAGGCGAGCTGTTGGCAGGTTACAAGGGCTACGGCCTCGGTACCATGGTAGAGATTCTCGCCGCGTCCCTGCAGACCGGAACCTTCCTGACCGCCTTGTCTGGTGTGGCTCCCGATGGTTCGCCGCAGCCATTCCGCATTGGCCATTTCTTCATGGCCATCAATATTGAAAGCTTTACCACCCTGAAGGAATTCAAAGCCGTTACCGGCCAGATCCTGCGCGATCTGCGCAACTCGCAAAAAGCTCCCGGCCAGGCTCGCATCTGGACGGCTGGTGAAAAAGAATTCGAGATGCTCGAAGTTACCCGCAAGAGAGGCATCCCCGCCAATCCAAATCTGCAAAAAGACATTAAATTCCTGATGCAGGAACTAAAGCTGGACGAATACAAATTCCCCTTCTGATCTCAAATCAAGACAAGGGTGATTGATCTTTAAAAAAACTGGTGGATTTATTTTTAAGCGAGATCGTTCCAGCCCAGACGGCGTGAGATGGATGAGGCATATTCGCAAATAATTTTTGCGATTTGCCTCATTCGTTCCTCTGACATTCTACTAACTGGGCCCGGAACGCTGATAGCCGCAATCACGTTGCCAGCATAATTCCGGATGGGTGCAGCCACGGCTCGAATCCCTTCTTCATACTCCTCAAAATCAGTGGAGTATCCTTCTTTCTGGATTTTTTTCAATTCGAGCATCAATTTTTCGTGTGAAGTCACCGTGTTCTTCGTGTAGGATCGCAGTTTCTCTTCCAAGATCAACTGCTGTTCCTTCTCAGGCATGAAAGCCAGGAACAATTTGCCGCTGGCAGTGCTGTGGGTGGGTAACCGCTGCCCAACTGTGGCAGCGATGGTTAAAGTGTGGTGGCTTTGCAACACCTCAATGTATAGCACTTCCTTGTTCTGCAGCACACTGAGGTCGATGGCTTCATCACATTCCTCAATGAACCTGTTCATGAAAGGAATCGATTCAGTGCGGAGGTCCATACGGCGCAGCACTTTGAACCCCAGATCGATCATCTGAATACCCAGGCGATATTTTTGCCCATCTTCGGAGCGTTCAATGAAACCCAGGTTCAACATGGTGGTCAGAATGCGGTGGGTTGTGGCCTTGTGCAGACCGACTGCCTCAGAGATCTCCGAGATTCCGCGTTCGGGATGTTCGTCATCGAAGGAATTCAGTAGTTGCAACGCTCTTTCTACTGAACGCACGTTATATTCGGATTGATCTCTCATCGCACCTCTGATTAATGAAAAACAATGTTTTTGGCATGAAGTAAAGTATGGTTGATTTTATACCTTTTTTGTTGAATACGCTCATTAAGTTCGGATTATGATAGAACCTTCACTTATCTCAATTTTTAGGCACAAAGAAAGAATGAGGCAACATGCCATTTAAGCACGATCAAGAGCTTGATCACAAGAATCACGGACCGATCATTCCTCCCATGATGAATGTGGATCACATACATCGAAAATGGCTGGATATACCCTACTCCAACCAATCCCGAACCCAAAAAATGGATATTTATTTGCCAGATTCAGGGGATGGGCCTTTTCCCGTGATTTGCGCCTTTCACGGCGGAGCCTGGCTATTCGGCGACAAACGCGATGATCAACAGATACCCATGCTGCGCGGTTTGAAGAAGGGTTACGCGGTGGTCTGTGTCAATTACCGTCTCAGCGGTGAGACCATCTTCCCTGGTCAAATTTTTGATTGCAAAGCCGCCATTCGTCATCTTCGTAACCACGCCAATGAATATCATCTTGATCCCGCGAAGATCTCAGTTTGGGGTGCATCCGCTGGAGCGCATTTGGTTTCTTTATTGGGCACTTCAGCAGGTATCAAAGAACTCGAAGACTTGTCCATGGGAAATTCCGATGCCAGCAGTGCGGTGCAGGCTGTAGTGAATTGGTGCGGACCAACCGACGATTTCATCCAGATGGACGAACAGTTCAAGCTCAGCGGCATGGGAGTTCCCGATCATTCGTTTCCAGAATCTCCCGAATCCATGTTGATCGGCAAACCCATCCTCGAAGCACCCGAACTGGTGAAATTCGCCAGCCCTAAAACTTACGCGAATGAAAATATCCCTCCATTCCTGATCATTCACGGCGAGAACGATCAGGTGGTGCCGGTCGAACAATCCAAAAACTTTGTGGAGGCGCTTGTGAAAGCAGGGGGGGCTGAGAAGGTCAAATTAGTGGTCATCCCCGGATTATTGCACCACGGTGCACCAGACTGGAATTCCGTTGAAATGAGCGACAGGGTCTTTGCTTTTTTGGATCAATACTTGAAATAATTCAATCAAGATAAATAATTTTGGTAATTGAAGTTTGAAAGAAAACTTTTTTCAGTGTGAAACTTTGAAGTAAAAAAATAATGACAAGGAGAATAAGAATGGCAGCGATAACCAAAGAAATGGCTTGTGAATATCACAAACTCAACGGTGTGCCGGGCAAGATTTCGATCAATCCCACCAAACCCATGGAAACTCAACAAGACTTGGGGTTGGCCTATACTCCCGGTGTGGCTTTTCCGGTGTTGGAAATTGAAAAAGACCCCAATCTCGCCTATGAATACACAGACAAAGGTAACCTGGTGGCCGTGATTTCCAATGGTACGGCCATTCTCGGCCTGGGCGACCGCGGATCCCTGGCCAGCAAACCCGTCATGGAAGGCAAGGCGGTTTTGTTTAAGAAATTTGCTGATGTCGACAGCATCGATATCGAAGTCAACACCCACGACCCAGACAGGTTGATCGACGTGGCTGAAGCCATCGGCAATACCTTTGGCGGCATCAACTTGGAAGACATCAAAGCCCCCGAATGCTTCTACATTGAAAAAGAACTCCAATCCAGGCTGGATATCCCCGTTTTCCATGACGACCAGCACGGCACAGCCATCATCCTCGGCGCGGCTTTGGTCAACGCCCTCGAGATCAGCGGCAAGAAGATCAATGAAATGAAGATCGTCTATGCTGGTGCCGGCGCTGCCGCCATCGCCTGTGCGAAACACTTCGTGAACCTGGGTGTGCCCGTTGAAAACATTTGGATGTGCGATTCCAAGGGCTTGATCAATAACAGCCGCAAAAACCTTTCGCCAGAGAAACAAATGTTCTCTCAGGGCGACAAAGATGCCACCCTCGACGAAGCCATGGAAGGTGCAGATATGTTCGTCGGCCTTTCTGCTGCCAACATTTTGTCTCCTGAAGCGTTGAAACGTATGCGCAAAGATCCGTTGGTGTTCGCCATGTCGAATCCCGATCCCGAGATCAAGGTGGAACTGGCCAAACAAACCCGCTCAGATTGTATGATAGGCACCGGCCGCTCCGATTACCCCAATCAGGTCAACAACGTGCTAGGTTTCCCCTTCATCTTCCGCGGCGCCCTGGATGTGCGTGCCACCAAGGTGAACGAAGCCATGAAAATGGCTGCCACCATGGCCTTGGCGAAATTAGCCAAAGAACCTGTCCCGGCTGCCGTGTTGAAAGCCTACGGTCTCGATCATCTCGAATTCGGACCGGAATATGTGGTTCCCAAGCCCTTCGACTATCGAGTTTGCCTGTGGGAAGCTCCCGCGGTTGCGAAGGCCGCCATGGACAGCGGTGTGGCACGCATTAAAATTGATCTGAAGAAATATGAGCAGCAGCTTAAAGACAGGCTCAAAATAGCCTAAAGGGGCATCATGCGCGATTATACTGAAGCAATCCTTGAACTGGTTCGACTCACCTCAACGGACCTTCCCAAACCGGTTGAAGACCGTCTGCGGGCAGCCATGGAAAAAGAAGAGCCGGGTTCTGCGGCACGTTCAGCGTTCGAAACCATCCTCAAGAACGTTGAAATGACCCGCAAGAATTCAACCCCCATCTGCCAGGATACCGGCACCCCGATCTTCTTTGTTCATTCTCCCTCTTCCATCGACACGGGTGAATTGACCCGGCAGATCCGGAACGCCATTGAGATGGCGACCAAGAAATCTTACCTGCGCCCAAACGCCGTGCATTCCGTCTCAGGCAAAAATTCGGGCAACAACCTCGGCGATGAATACTTTCCTTCCATCCATTTTTCGCAAAGCGAAGGCGGCGAGTTTACTATTGACCTGCTGCTGAAGGGCGGTGGCTGTGAAAACGTGGGAGCCCAATACTCGCTGCCTAATGATGATCTTAAAGCCGGCCGTGATCTGGAAGGCGTCAGAAGAGTCGCGTTGGACGCGGTCTACCGCGCTCAGGGCGAAGGCTGCGCGCCGGGCTTCCTCGGAATTGCCATCGGCGGCGACCGCGGCACCTCTTACTCGGCCTCCAAGGAAGTGCTGCTACGCGACCTGGATGATCACAACCCCGACGCAGAACTCGATCAACTCGAGAACCGCATCACGGCAGAATCGAACGAGCTGGGTATCGGACCGATGGGATTCGGCGGTAAAGCCACCGTGCTGGGCACCAAGATCATGTCAACCTACCGACTGCCAGCTTCGTTCTTTGTCACCATCTCATATATGTGCTGGGCAAACCGGCACCATCAGATGGTCATCAAAGGCGACCAGGTTGAGTACAAATAGAGCGGAGAAACCATGACAAAACAACTGAAGATACCCATCAGCGAAGAAGAGATCAAGGATCTGAAGATTGGCGAATCCGTGCTGCTGTCTGGCGTGATGATCACCGGCCGCGATGCCGTGCATAAATGGATCCACGATACCTTTATCACCAAAAAGAAACCCGCCACCCCCGAAGACCTGGAGTTGCTTGAGAAATTGAAGCCCATCCTGAACGGTGGACTGATCTATCACTGCGGTCCGGTGGTTGCCGGTCTGGATACTAAACAATATCGTTTCGTGGCCGCCGGCCCCACCACCAGCATCCGCGAAGAACCCTACCAGGGAGACGTGATGCGCTTTTTCAACATGCGCGGCGTGATCGGCAAAGGTGGCATGGCTGCCAAAACACTCAAAGCCTGCAGCGAGATCCCGGCGGTTTACTTCCACGCCATCGGCGGTGCGGCTTCATTGATCGCCGAATCGGTGACAGAAGTGAAATGTGTATACAAATATGAATTTGGCGTGCCTGAAGCGATCTGGGTGATCGATGTCAAAGATTTTCCGGTCATCGTCACCATGGACGCGCACAATCACAGTGTGCACACCACTGTGCGTGAAAAATCCAAAGCGGTACTTGAGCGCTTGACCGCGTAAATAAACGAAACTGGGAGTGAAATAATTCACTCCCAGTGTTCTTTAAAATCAGTTGCATTAGCGCAATAAATGGGTGAGCTTATACTCAGCCGTGATCTTTTTGGCGGCTTCCACCACCGCGGGGCCAATTTCCATGAGACGGGCCAAAGGCAGTCGGTAGGCCGGACCAGCTACCGCAATGGCGGCCAGAGGCTGCATTTTTGCGTCCAGGATCGGAGAGGCCACCGCATTGATTCCTTCTTCATATTCCTCATCCGAGTAGGCAAAACCTCTCTCCCTCACCAGTTCTAGCACATGATTCATTACCATCGGGTCAACTACCGTCGATTCCGTATAGGCCGGGAATCCTTGTTCAAAGATCCTGCCCAACACCTCTTTGGAAGAGTAAGCCATGATCACCTTGCCCGAAGCTGTGCAGAAAGCAGGCATACGCTTGCCAGGTCTGGCTGCGATCTTGACGGAATGCATGCTTTCCAACACGTCGATATATACCAGGTCAATGTCATCAATGATCGACAGAGTGACTGTCTCTTTGAATTGTTCGTTTAGGCTTTTCAAGAACGGGTTGGCAATGCTGCGCAGATCATTTCGCTCGAGCGTGAGAAAAGCCATTTGCAACAGCCGATTCCCAGGATGATAAAGACCGGTGACTTGATCTCGCTCGACAAAGCGCTTCGCTTCCAACGTTGCCAGCAGTCTGTGAACGGTGCTCTTGTTCATGGCTGTTTTTTCTGAAATTTGCGTCATGCTTAATTCAGGTGTGCTGGTTGAAAAGCATAACAGGATATCAAGGGCTCTATCGACAGATCGGGTGGCTTCGCTCAAGGTGTGATTCCTTTATTAAGGTCTTTGTAGTTTCAAAAATATAGTATACAACGAAAACCGAAAAATCCTATTCGATTATTGAATGACTTTCGCATATTGACAATGAAACTTTAAAATGCTATTCTATATGTATCACTCTATGAGAAAACGTTTTATCTAATGATATAGTAACATCACCAAACCATCATCACAATCAAAGAATCTTATTTTTAAGGAGAGGTAGGCATGCCAGATACATATAACTTGGTCGATGCAACTCTTAAGGTCATCCAGGATCGCCGCAGCATCCGCGAGTTCACAGATGAACCCATCGCAGACCATGACCTGGATTTGATCCTTGAATGCGCCAGGCAGGCACCATCCGGTGAGAACGCCCAACCGTGGCGTTTTATTGTGGTTAAGGACGAGGGCACGCGCAAGAAACTCGGCGCCATCGCCGGTGGCGGCAGCGGACGCCGCTTTACCGCAGAATTTGTCACTCAAAAGATGCAGGCCCGCTTTGCCAGCCTGGAGGATGAAGCCAAAAAGAAAGCGGCCTTCGAGAAGTTGACCTCCGGCAAGGTCTCTGAGTTCAGCGCTCAGGCACCGGTCAACCTGATCATCATTGGCAAGAAAGACGTCTGGGATACCCCTTATGACACTTCCGCCGCCATTGAGAACATCCTGCTCATGGTCACCGCCCTCGATCTGGGCGCATGCTGGGTGATCGCTCCCTGCATTGATATCCGCGACGAAGAGCGTATCAAAGACCTGCTGGGCATCCCTGAAGAGATGAAATGCATCAGCCTCATCTCCATTGGTCATCCCACCCGTCCGCATCGCCCCCGCCCGCGGCTGCCGCTTTCTCAGATCACCTTCTCTGAGAAATGGGGCGACAACTATTACAAGGAGGAAGCAGCATGAGCAACGAACAGATCCCTCTGGAATATGCCAATACCCTCATCTACGAGTTGGAAAAAGCCTTCTGGGACGAACGCGGCAAAGGCGCCAGATTCCGCATGACCAAGATCGGCGAGGAATTCTACAAGGCCAACTGCGCCTCAAAAATAAATTCCGATGAGATCCCCGATATCATCCGCACCATCGAACAGGTTCTGGTCGAAAAGAAGATCGTTGGCAAGGTTAAGTTTACCAATGAAGACCGCCTCTTCCGCTTGACCATCGAAAGCTGCATCCATCAAAAAGTCGAACAGCTCATGGTCGCCAAGAACGTCGAGCCGCTGGCTTGCTTTCCGGCCAATTTGATCGTTCTGGCCATTGAGAACAAGCTCAATCGGCCAGTGGAACTTGCCGAGATCAAAATTGTGGATGGAGCCTGTCAGTTGCTGCTGGTCGTTTTTGAAACCCGCCCCACCCTCGAATAGGATCTCACATGTCAAAACTCTGCTCACTTTCTGAAGCAGTTGCCACCATCAAACCAGGTTCGCACGTTTCAATACCAGGTTTTGCGATCACACGCTGCGCCATGGCCTTCGCGCACGAGGTTGTCCGCCAACAGATCAACCATCTGACGATCTCGCAATGTGTGGGTGCCATGGATGCCGACCTGCTGGTCGGTGCTGGCATGGTCGATAAGATCATTTACGGTGGTGGATCCCTTGATCGTTTTGGCCGCCTGGCCAATGTCAACCGCGGCATCGAAGAGAAGACCCTGATTGCTGACGAATTCAGCAGTCTGTCAGTGGCCTTCCGATATCTGGCAGGTGCACTCGGTCTGCCCTTCATCCCCATCCGCTCCATCAAGGGTTCGAGTCTGCTTGACCTCATGCAGGAAAAAGGCAGCGATGACGTCGCGTTTGTCGATGATCCCTTCACGGGCAAGAATTGGCTTGCGCTCAAGCCCATCAAACCGGATGTGGCCATCATGCACGCCAATGTCGCTGACGAAGAAGGCAACGCCTGGATAAAAGGTCCCAAATGGGACAACGGCGAACAGGTCAAGGCCAGTGAACGCGCCATCGTCATCGCGGAACGCATCGTTTCCACCGAGACCATCCGCCAACAACCGGAATTGACTGTAATTCCCGGTTTATTCGTTTCTCACGTGGTTGAGCTGCCTTTTAACGCTTATCCAACGGCAGTTTACAGTGAATACGATTATGATGCGGAGCACATTCGTCTCTACGTCGAAGCCTCCTCCTCGAAAGAGAAATTCGACCAATACATCAAAGAGTACATCCTTTCATGCAAAGATCATTGGCAATTCCTGGATAAGATTGGCGCAAAGAAATTAACCGAATTGCGCGCCGATCCTTTGAAGGGTTATTAGGAGGAATATGGCTATCGACTATTCACCCAATGAATTAATGGCCGCTGCCGGTGCCAGAGAACTGAAAGACAATCAAGTCGTGGCAGTAGGTCTTGGTTTGCCTGTAGTTGCCTCCTTTCTCGCCAAGATGACCCATGCCCCCAACATGACCATGCTCTTTGAATTGGGCGTGATCGACCCCGAACCTGTAGACAGCGGCGTTGGCCTGGCCGACCCACGCGTGTGGTACCGCGCCAAGGTGTTGAGCAGTTTCGTCGACATCCTTGGCTGTGTGCTTCATCGCGGCAAGGTGGACGTCGGCTTTTTGGGCGGTCTTGAAACAGACGAGTACGGCAATCTAAACACCACCCTGGTGGGCGATCCGAAGGGCCAGTATAAGCACATGGTTGGCAGCGGCGGTGCAAATGACATCGCGTCCAGCGCCAAAAGCACCATCATCATCATGCGCCACGAAGCCCGAAAGCTCAAGAAAGCCATCTCCTTTATCACCAGCCCGGGTTATCTGACCGGTGGCGATAGCCGCCATAAAGCTGGCCTGAAAGGTGGTCCCAGTCGGGTGATCACAGACAAGGCCATTTTCGGTTTCGATCCTGATTCCAAGAGAATGAGCATCCTTTCCATCCATCCGGGCACCACCTTGGAAGACGTGGTGGGCACGATGGGTTTTGAGCCGATCATTCCGAAAGACGTTCCGTTCACTGAACCACCCACCAGTGAGCAATTGCGGTTGATCCGCGAAGTGATCGACCCGAACAAAATGTATATGGGTTAGTAACGTTTTTTATCCTGTTTACTCTGTTGCGCAGGGTAAACAGGATAAATCCCCTGATTCTCCTTGGATTATTCTAGGAAATCGGGATGAAATCCCGTTGCTTCTTGGATTATCAAAGAAAAACGGGAGTAGAATTCTCTTGAAAGGATTGTTGTCAACATGCCATACGTTGTGACAAGCGAATGTATTCTTTGTGGAGCCTGCCAGTCAGGCTGCGAAACGGAAGCCATCATAGAAGGCCCAACCCAGATGCACATCGACGTTAATATCTGCGTTGAGTGCGGCACCTGCGCCCGAAACTGCCCAGTGGAGGCCATCATTTTCGAAGAAGAATCCACTCAACAATAATTTATAATTACAAGAGTCGTTGTGTGAACAGATTGGATAAGTCTGTTCATTAGCAAATCCATCCCGGGGCTTTGTCCCGAAAAATCTGGGACTTTGTCCCCAAAAACTGGACAGCATATGAAAAACTACGATGTAATCATCATCGGTGGGGGTGTTGTAGGTTGCATGACCGCGCGTGCATTGGCCAGATACAACCTTAACATCCTGCTCATCGAAAAGAACAGCGATATCGGTATGGGCGCCAGTTCGGCCAACTCAGCCATCGTCCATTCCGGCCACGATCCCATGCCCGGCACGCTCAAAGCCGAAATGAACCGGCTGGCCAACCCCATGTGGGATCAGATTTCCTCCGAACTCGGCATCCCCTTCAAACGCAGCGGAGCCTATATCGTCGCCATTGACGAAGATTGCTCCTGCCTCGATACCCTGCTCGAACGCGCCAAACAAAACGGCGTCAAGGCTGAGATCATTTCCGCCGACGAGATGAAAAAACGCGAACCACGGGTCAATCCCCTCACCACGGGGGCTCTCTACACACCCAGCGCAGGTATGGTCGACCCCTTCGCTGCCTGCATCGCCCCTCTCGAGAACGCGATGCACAACGGCGTTGAAGTGCTCACCGAAACCGCCTTCATCGATTTCATTTTGGAAGGCAAGGTCATTAAGGGCGTCTGTACCAACAAAGGCGATTTTGGTTGCCGCTGGGTGGTCAACGCCGCCGGTACTTACAGCGATGACATCATGCACAAGGCCGGCGTCCGTCAGGACTTCAAGATCACTCCCCGCCGCGGAGAGTATTACCTGCTTGACAAAAGCGATCTTCAGATCGAAACCATCCTCTTCCCTGTGCCAAACGAGAACAGCAAGGGCATCCTGGTGTTGGGCAGCACCCACGGCAACACGCTGGTCGGCCCCAACTCGAACCTGATCAACGAAAAAGGAAACAAGGCTGTCACCCAGGAAGGGCTGTCAGAGATCTGGAGCAACGCGCAAAAACTCGTGCCCTCTATCGCTCCTCGCAGCATCATCGCCACCTTCGCCGGTTTGCGTGCCACAGGTAACGCACGTTCGTTGCACGTGGATTATTCACATGACTTCGTCATTGAAGTCGCCAAAGAGGTCAGCGGCCTGGTCAACCTGGCCGGCATCGAAAGCCCCGGCCTCACCGCCGCCCCCGCCATCGCTGAGCGCGTAGTCGAATTGCTCAAAGACGCGGGTGAAAAGCTGACCGAGAAAAAGAGCTTCAACCCCATCCGTCAAGCGCGCCCGCGCTTCAATCACCTTTCACGCGCCGAACAAGCCGCCCTGATCGCCAAAGACCCGCGCTACGGACGCATCGTCTGCCGCTGCGAGATGATCACCGAAGGTGAGATCGTGGCCGAGATCCACGCTCCCCTGCCCGCCCGCTCTTACGACGCCATCAAGCGCCGTACCTGGCTGGGAACCGGCCGTTGTTTGGGTTCCTTCGACATGCCGCGCGTGGTTGCCATCCTCTCTCAGGAACTTGGCATTTCAGCCCTGGAAGTGACCAAAAAAGGTCCGGGCTCTGAATTCCTGTTCCGCACCACCAAAGAAGTGGAGGCCTGACATGACCCTCAAAGATCGTTACGACGTTGTCATCATCGGTTCGGGTCCTGGCGGCTTGGCAGCCGGTATCGCCGCTAAGAAGAACGGTGCACAGGACGTGCTCATCATTGAGCGCGACCTCGAACCCGGCGGAATCCTTTTGCAATGCATCCACAACGGCTTCGGCATGGAAACCTTCAAGGAAGACCTGCCGGGTCCGTCGTACGCCCAGCGCTTTATTAATGAAGCCGTGCAGATGGGCGTGAAGATCCTGCTCGACACCATGGTGCTTGAGATCACCCCCGAGAAGAAGATCTTCGCCACCAGCAAAGGCCGCGGATTCATCGAGATCCAGGCCAAAGCCGTGGTGTTGGCCATGGGCTGCCGTGAACGCACGCGCGCCCAGGTGCGCCTGCCTGGCACCCGCCCGGCTGGCGTCTATACCGCCGGCACCGCCCAGCGCTGGGTCAACGTGGAAGGCTTCATGCCCGGCAAGAATTTCGTCATCCTCGGTTCGGGCGATATCGGCATGATCATGGCCCGCCGTCTGACCTTTGAAGGCGCTAAAGTGGAGCGCGTCCTCGAGGTCATGCCCTACCTCTCCGGCCTGACCCGCAATTACGTGCAGTGCCTGATGGATTTCGACATCGAACTGCAACTCAAACACACCGTCAAGAACATCATCGGCAAAAACCGCGTTGAAGCCATCGAAGCCGTCGCCGTGGACGATAAATGGGCTCCCATCCCCGGCACCGAAGAGATCATCCCCTGCGACACCCTTTTGCTTTCGGTCGGCCTCATCCCCGAGAACGAACTCTCCCGCCAGGCGGGTGTCAAGATCGATCCCATCACGGCCGGCCCCTTCGTGGACGACGGTTTTCAAACCAACGTGCCGGGTTTATTCTCAGCTGGCAACGTTGTACACGTCTACGACCTGGTGGACTGGGTCTCTGAAGCCGGCCTGATCGCCGGAAAATCCGCCGCCATCCTGGCTCAAAAAGGTAAACTGGCGGTCACCCCCACCATACCCGTCAAGGCCGCCGACAATGTGCGCTACGTGGTGCCGCAGACCCTGCACCCCGATCATCTTGCCGACGGTCCCATCCGCCTGCAGATGCGCGTCACCCGACCCATCGAAAAACCGGTCTGGGTCGAGGTGCGCAGCGGAGACAAACTGCTCACCCGCAAGGGCGAACCCTACGCCCGTCCTGGCGAAATGGTCAACATTACGCTAAAATCAGAATTGTTGGATGAAGTTAAGGCCTCGACCGAGATCAGCGTTGCGGTCGTGGAAAGGTAAGGGAAACATGCCAACCACACAGGAAAAAGTCATTTGCACCACCTGCCCCAAGGGCTGCACCCTCGAGGTGAACAAAGAAGGCGAGACAGTCGTATCCGTGTTGAACGGCTGTAAACGCGGACACGAATACGCCAAACAGGAGCTCACCGATCCCCGCCGCATGGTGGCCAGCTCAGTACGCATCCGCGGCGCGCTGCACCCCCTCATGCCGGTATATACCACCGCGCCTTTCCCCAAACCGCGCATCCCCGAACTTCTCAAGATCCTGCGCGGAGTGGAGATTAAAGCTCCCGTCAAACTCGACCAGTTGATCCTATCAAATGTGCTCGGCACCGGCATCGACATCAAAGCCAGCCGAACCATGGAATAACGGATTCATCCCCTTAATATAGTTGCACGTTGTACGGCGAAACCACAAGGGAGCAGCAGCCCTTGTGGTTTCGTTTTAACCGAAGTCAACGTTGTTTATGTAGGTTGGGTTCGCCAGAACCCACCACATCCGATTATCATTTCCTCGCCCCATAAACCGGGTGTTTTTGAAAAATACCCGGTTTATAGGATTTCTATACGCCCTGATTTATAATTAACTGAGATTCAATAAATGTTCTCATTTATCACCCCATCTTGCAGGAGGAACCCTTGGATTCATCAGAATTAACCCAACAGGCGCAATCACTCTTACGCGACGGAGCCAACTTTCAGTGGTACGTAATTCCGCTGCTGGCAGCCGTCATGTACATCTACGCCAACGAATTCACCAAAAAGAACTTCAAAGGCATCGCTGCCGGTCTCGCCCTCTACGGCGTGCACTGGTTCTTTGAGATCGCGAACGCCCTCATTAAACACTTCAGCGGCAACGCATTGTGGACGGTTCCCACTGGTACTTCCTACCTGCTGTTGATCGGCGTCGGCATCGAACTGAGCCTGATGTTCTCCGTGGCCGGCTTGATCCTGAGCAAGTTCCTGCCCGAGGACCCCAAGAAAAAGATCCTGGGCATCAACAACCGCGTCTTCTTCGCCGTGATGAACGCCGCCGGCTTCGCCATCATCGAGATCTTTTTGGCCACCACTCCGGCCTTCTACTGGTTCTACAGTTGGTGGGGAGCCCTTCCCGTCTTCATCACCGTCTATATCCCCTTCTTCCTGGCCGCCTTCCTATGCTACGACTGGCAGCCCAAGATTCAGAAGCGCTTTTTGGCCGTGGTGTGGGGCATCGACGCCCTCGCCATCGTGGTCTTCGCCGC